>CAZPGZ010000004.1:0-150356 GCA_964586075.1 uncultured Nitrospiraceae bacterium
AAAGATCAGTCAGAATCTCTAATTGCAAGTGTCACTATACTTGGGGGTAGCTCCGCCGCACTCCGAAATTATTAGGATAGCGGCCCGACCATCCGGCGTATTGTCCTCCGGAAACACAAAATATTTCCGGACCCTGAATACTGCGAAAAAGTTTGCTGTGGAGAGTGTTTGACATTATTATAGCAAGTTTTTAGAATTGCGGAGATTTCTGCTTCGACCAGTGTCTTTGCAAATCGCTTCCGGATTGTTATTTCACCATTATTTCTATATAATCATGATGCCAGCTGAATTCTCGGAGGCTATAATGTTCAAAAAAAATGATGGTAGCGGATATAAAACACCTCTTGAAAAAATAATCTTTAAGACTCTCGCCTATGGCGAAAAAACACTTCTTGCCGAATTCAAACTCGAAAAAGGGGCGGTTCTGCCGAGGCATAGCCATCCTCATGAACAGACAGGATATCTCGTATCCGGAGGAATCAGTCTGACGATTGGTGATGAAACATATGAGGTTGCGGCGGGAGACAGTTGGAGCATTCACAGTGATGTACCCCACAACGCGGTGGCCCATGAGAACTCCACTGCGATCGAGGTGTTTTCCCCGGTACGGCAAGACTACATACCCTAGATCGGCCATTTTACCTTGTTTCCAAAGTGTTTGTCAGGGATTAGTGGTCGAGAACAGCCTATATTGTCCGGCTAGAAGAGAGGTCCGTATATGAAAGCAGCAGTCAAAAAAGGATTTTCGCGTATACAGATGATGTTTGCAGATTTTTTCGGACTTGGCCGTGCGGTAACAATAACTACCATAGTGTTTGTTTGCTGTGTTGTATTTGGAGCAGTTTTCTGGTTTTTTTATTCTGCCCCTCCCCGTACCCTTACGATCACGAGCGGCCCGGACGGAAGTACGTTCCAAAGGAACGCCGTACGATATGCCAAAATACTTGCACGCAACGGAGTAAAATTGAACATCATTCCTTCAGAGGGATCGCAGGAGAATCTGAAGAGATTGATTGATCCGAAGTTCAAGGTTGATATCGGGTTTGTCCAGGGAGGAGTTGCCAAGGGGGAAACTATCGACAAACTGGTGTCGCTCGGGAGCGTATTTTATGAACCGCTTATGATTTTTTACCGCAGTCCCAAGCCGATAGAGCTGCTGTCTCAGCTGAAGGGAAAACGGCTGGCCATCGGTCCCGAAGGCAGCGGGACGCGAACTTTGGCATTAGCACTGCTCGACCTGAACGGCATAAAACCCGGTGAAGGCACTGCAATGAATGAAGATGATTCAGACGATGCAGCAAAAGCCCTGCTCGCGGGCACGGTCGATGCCGTCTTCATGATGGGAGATTCCGCCTCGACCCAGGTCATGCGCACGCTCATGCGCACGCCGACGATCCATTTATTTAGTTTTATTCAGGCGGACGGCTACGTTCGTCGTATCAACTATCTCAGCAAGCTGGAGCTTCCAAAAGGGTCCATCGATTTTGGAAAAAATATTCCCAGCCAGGATGTTTATTTGATCGGCCCCACAGCGGAGATTATAGCTCGGAATGACCTGCATCCTGCCTTGTCGGATTTGCTGCTCGAGGCCGCCCGTGAGATCCATGGCAGCGCCACCCTGCTCAGGCGTCAGGGGGAATTCCCGGCCCCGCTTGAACACGAATACCGAATAAGCGAGGACGCAAGCAGGTTCTACAAATCGGGGAAAACCCTGCTTTACCGCTATCTTCCTTTTCAATTGGCAAGTTTGGTCAACCGGTTTCTTCTGGTGTTCGTACCGCTGGTAGTCCTGCTGATTCCGGGGTTGAAAATCATTCCGGCAGTCTATCGGTGGAGAATCAACCTCGGTATTTATCGGTGGTATCGCGCATTGCTTGCCCTGGAGAAGGATTTGTTATCGAATCTGGATCTTGAAAAACGGAAAGAGCTGTTTGCGCGGCTTGATAGCATTGAGCAGGCTGTGAATGCCATGAAGGTGCCGGTATCTTTCGCCGAGCAGTTCTACGTCCTGCGGGGTCATATAGACTTTGTCAGAAGCCGTCTCACGGCAAAAGCAGAGACCGGTTGATATGCTTTTCGCTCAATATCGCCGTATAGAAAACAGGATGTGAAAATGAAAAAGCTATTGTCTGTCGTGATTTTTCTTGTGGCAATGCAGGGAGCTGTTTTCGCTTCTCCGGACGGTTTTTCGGACGACAGGCCGCTCATGCTTGCAGAAGAAAGCACAGCTAAAGTCGAACTATATGTGACCGATTGGTGCCCGTACTGCCGGAGAGCGATCCATTTTTTTCAAACACGCGGAATTCCTGTCATTGTGTATGACATCGAAAAAGACAGAGACGCCGCCCGCAGAACGAACTAGACAGCCGTCGAGGTGTTCCGTTTGCAATCATCAATGGCAAGGGGATCCACGGTTTTTCCGAGCAGGCGTATCAGAGAGCGCTAAATGACAAGTGAATTTGCGCGTATTATCGATTGCGATAATAATAAACGCCTGTGTTATTCAAAATAGCGGAGGTCAGCCTTTTTTCGGCGGATAACGCTGTGATAGGTTTCATCGGGATGGCCGAGAGCAACGACCGAATATATGGTTTCATCCGCAGGGATTCCGAGTGATCGCTGAATGGCGGGATCATTTTTCATGGCTGCGACGGCAAATCCGATCAGGCAGGAACCCAGCCCCACGCTGTGCGCTGCCAGCAGGATGTTCTGCGAGGCCAGAAGAGCATCTTCTGTTGGGCAGCTTGCACCGGGTTTTGATCCCACGATAATGGCCGCTGTCGCACCATGAAAAAGCCTGTCCTTGCCTTCCTGTTCCCATTCCTCAAGTGCTTTTCTAACAGTCTCATAGTGGCCCCGGTAGTATGCTGCAAGTTCTGGCTTTCCAATAAGCTTGAGAACTGTGCGAAGAACGGGGTTTGCCGCCTGGGCATTCAATGTTTTAAAATAATCACCGATGCTGTGTGCAAAGGCGACGACGCCCTTTCTGTTCGGTACTATGGTGAATGTCCATTTCTGGCTGTTGGTGCCTGAGGGCGCGGTGACGCCGATTTTGACAAGATCCTCGAGAGCCGCCCTGTCCACCGGCCGATCCGTGTAGTTACGGCAGGATCGCCGTGATGCCATAAGCCGCTGCAAATCAGCAGTGCCGGGCTTTCCGAACGGAAGCCAATGGCTGTCAGCGGTGAACGTCTGATAGGTCCCCATTTCATCGCTGAGGGAGGGGATGCGTATGGCATGATGAGGACAGACAGCCTCACAATGGCCGCATCCAAAAGAATCATTTTCGTTTCTTGCAGCCTTTCCATTCACCAGTGAAAGCGCCTGCCTCGGACAGACTTTGATGCAAAGCCCGCACCCGGTGCAGTGATCTGGATCAATATCTACCTGCTGTTCTTTTTTCATGGTTCCACTACCCAACACGGCACAGGAAAGAGCTATTTAGCCATATCCCGGAGTGTTTCCTCCAGTTCCTTCAGATGCTTTCCATATCCTGCCCAATCATCCCTGCGGAGTGATTCCTTCGCCTTGCGCAGCTGCTCCATGGCTCTGGCACCCAGTTCTCTGGGTTGCAGTGCGGCGGCAGGAGTTCCTTTTTCGATCATCCGCAGACTCGGCAGCGACCCGCTGAACAGCCGTTGAACGGATGCTTCCAGGGTATCTTCCATCACAACGTCGTTGCCATACGCGACAATGACTCTGCGGAGTTCGGGCAGCCCTCCTTTGTCCGTGGCCACCAGGAACAACGGCTGAACATAGACGAGCGAGTCTTCAATGGGGATGATCAGGAGACTCCCCCGGATTACACCGGAGCCGCGCTGGCCCCAGAGGGTAAGCTGCTGCGAGATATATGCGTCCTGGTCGATGCGGGCGTCGATCTGGCGTGGTCCGAAAACCAAACGGTCCCGGGGGAAGGTATACACGATGACTTTGCCGTAGTTATCACCATCGCATCGGGCCGCCATCCACGCAGCCAGGTTGTCCCGCTTTGCCGGAGTAAACGGCAGCAGGAGAATGAATTCTTCCGACTTTCCTTTCGGGAGCTTCGTGATGAGATAATAGGGATCCATGGTTTTCTGGCGGTAGGCCGGAATCTCCCAAAGATCCTCCTTGTTATAAAAGACCGTCGGATCGGTCATATGGAAGGTTGAGAATATCCTTGCCTGGATGCTGAGCAGGGCACGAGGGTATCGTATGTGGCGCCTTACGTCAGGCGGCATGTCGCCAAGCGGACGGAACAGGGTCGGAAACACGGAAGAATAGGTTTTGACAAGGATGTCCTGAGGATCCACAACATAGTAAGCAACGCTGCCGTCATAAGCATTCACAACCACCTTGACGGAATTCCGGATATAATTAATTCCTCTTCTGATCGGTTTTGAATACGGAAGGTTGCCGCTCTGCGTATACGCGTCGATAATCCAGAACAGCCTGCCGTCGTCGCCCACGACCATGTATGGGTCGGGATCATAGGACAGGAATGGGGCAATTGCGGACACCCGATTCAGGATTGTGCGGTAGTAGAGTATTTTGCTTTCGTTCGTCACGTCGCTCGAAAGGACGATTTTGAAATTACCGAAATAAGCTGCATAGAGAAGCCGCATCAGGATTGACGACAGCCGCACGCCTCCGTGTCCCGCGTACTCGGTATAAACGCTCTCCGTGGCAGTAGGATAGTTAAACTCCTTCGTTTTCGTGTTTACGATCACATAGTCATTCGGACTTTCCCCATAATAGATTTCCGGACGCGTCACCTTCGGACCGGAACTCGTAACGGGAGGGATGTCCTTGACAAGGAATTCAGGGAGGCCTTCCTTGGTGATGCCGCTTACCGGACCCATAGCAATCCCGAAACCATGTGTAAAGACGAGCCGTTCGTTGATCCAGGATTTGCCCGGCAGGTCCGCGTAGGACAGTTCCCTTGGCGACAGCATCACTTGAACATAGTTGCCGTTCACGGTGTAGCGGTCGTTGTCCACATCGTTAAAATGGTAATACGTGCGAATTTGCTGCAGCTGACTGTATGTTTTCAAAAGAGGTTCTTCGTCCCAAAGCCTGATGTTTTGAATTGTGGAGATGTTGCGACGGATGTCTGCTATGGTCAGCTGCTTGCTCGCAGTGAACGGATGCAATTCCATATTTTCCAAACCGTAGCCAAGGCGGGTAAAGCGGATATGATTGGCAAGAAACGGTTGCTCAAGTACGCTTTCGTTCGGTGAGACCTTGAAGTTCTGGACCAGCGTAGGATACAATTTCAGCCCGAGCACGTACGCGCCCGCAAGCACGACGATCGCCAGAAGCGGCACGGCAAGGGACCGGTGTGTGGCAAAAAAAGAAACAATTACGGCAGCGGCGACAGCGAGAGCGGCCAGGGCTGAAAGCGTCACGAGACGCGCGTGCACGTCGGTGTAAGAAGCCCCGTACAGGACGCCGTGTTCGGTATTCATCAGGCCATACCGGTCGAGAGAGAAGGTTATTGCGAGGCTGAGCAGAAACAGCGATACGAGGACGCCGAGGTGGCGCTTTACGAATGGATCAACGGAGAAAAATCGGCCCAGCAGCACGACTCCGCCCCGGACCACATAAATGGTAGCGGTAAGGGCGGTCGTGATTATGAGTATGCTGCGTGCCAGGGTGTTTATGGCGTCGAGAAAAGGATACTGAAACAGGAAAAAGGAGATGTCTTTCCCAAAAAGGGGATCGGCAAGTCCTGCAGGGGCACTGTTGAGAAAGAGCAGTGTTTGCTCCCAGTATCGCGTGCCGACGGGAAATGCAAGCAGAAATGCAAGGAGCGCAACAAGGAACGACAAGCCTCCGATAAGCCGGTTGAGATCAAGTTGCTGCAATTGCGGCACGCTTTCCAGCAGCGGGCTCATGCCGCTGAGCGGGAATGCTCGCTTTCCGGCAATGAAAAGATTAATCAAAACCACAAGGAAGACAAACACGCCGAAGGCAAGCCCGCACAGCATCTTGGTGAGGAACGTCTTCGCAAAAACAGCCTGGTACCCTGTTTCCCCGAAAAACTGCCAGTCCGCCACAAACGAGAGGAATTCCCGCGCTCCGGCAACAAGGATGAGCACTCCGGCAATAGTAATAATGATAGTCCAGTTTTTCGGCAGCTTTTTAGCCATCACATCCTCCTGTGCGGCAGGTCATCATTGCAGGGCATCCGGTCTTGAAACATCAGCAGTGAATCAGCATGCTTCTGTTTCAGAATACTACAGACGCCAAAACTGCAACGACGAACGCAGGGTGCTTTAGGAAAATTATTTTATAAGAAATCAGCCGTTGTTTTTCACTGCTTTATTCTGATAGGCAAATACGCTTTTAAATACTTCGTCAACGTTTATCAGTTCGCCGATCGTGGCGCCTGCCTTGATTTTTTCCTGGATAATGTGCTCAGTATCCAGGAGGTGTTTCGCTTTTTCCAGGACCGCTTCAGATTCCTGTTTCGGGACCACAACTACTCCATTTGCGTCAACAACGATTATATCTCCCGGGTTCACTGCCGCGCCGGCACATTGTATTAAAACGTTCACCTGGCCATATCCTGAAATGGATCCAACGTTGGGAACAATGCCTTTACAGACAACGGGAAATTTGAGCTTTCTGATTTCCTCCACGTCGCGGCAGGCGCCGTCGATTATTGCCGCAATTGCTCCTCTGTTGATTGCTGACATCGTCATGTTCTCACCCCAGAAAGCGGTGTTCACCGAACCGTGAGAGTCGATGACCACGATATCGCCCGGCTCGCAGAGGTCGATGGCCTTGAATGCAGCGGCCAAATCCGACGCCAGTGTTTTTACGGTGATCGCGGTGCCTACCAGCCGGATGCCTTCAAAGAGCGGTTTCATATCGGATGTCATGGTGTTGAACCTGCCCATGCAGTCAGAGATAGAGCATGTTATTGAGTCGTACGCGAGCAATTTCTTAAAACCATCGACAATCGATTTTGCTGGGCGGTCTATTTTTTGAACGATCATACTGTTTTCTCCAATTCTTTTTATGTGGTCCTGATGTCTAAAAAATTTGTACAGGTATAAATATTTATTTGGACATGCGAGGCATTATTCAGGTTTTTGAAATTTCTGTTTCGCCTCGTTTATCGCTTTTTTCAGGTCCGACCAGGCAGTTTCCGCGCCTGCCTTCATGATGTCCCATGCTTCGCTGCTTGTTTCCTTCAATTCCTGCAGCTTGTGCACGGCTGCATCCCGCTGTTCCTTGAGTTCCTTGATCTGTTCGCTATACTTGGTTTTAACGTCTTCTTTTGCAGTATGGGCCTTGACTTCCAACTCATCGATTTTAGCAGACCATTCTTTAAGCTGGGCAGCCAGTTTGTCGATGTATTCTTCTCTGTTTTTCATGATCACCCTCCTTGTTTGCGGTGTCTTCTATGCGGAACGTACGGATGGAAAACATAATTTTTGAAAGTATAACATTTTAGGGGGGCATGTCAAGGAGGCCTGTGCGGACTTCATGATCTTGTTTCAAGCACCCCATTTGTGATATAGTATCTCATCTAGAGTGAACGGATTGGTTGTTTTCCCGTCTTATAAACACTAAACCTTCCTAGCTGGAGGTTGCATCATGCTTCATACAATGACGACAACCGCATTTACCCTGGACGGCTACCGCATTATAAAGAATCTGGGGCTGGTCAGGGGCATTACGGTCCGGTCACGATCAATTTTCGGCACCATCGGGGCTTCACTACAGACATTAATCGGCGGCAATATTTCTTTATTCACGAACTTGTGCGAAAAAACCAGGGAAGACGCGTTCGCCATGATGGTCAAACATGCCCAGGAATTGGGAGCAAATGCTGTAATCGGCATACGGTACGATGCAACTGAGGTGATGCAGGGTGTCTCGGAAGTACTGTGCTACGGAACCGCTGTGGTTGTGGAGCAAATAAAAGACTAAACGCTGCACAAAAAATCCATCTGATCGTTTCCTTCGCGGGTGTTTTGAGGATCTTGCCGCAGTCTTTTGACGATGGCTATGATGACGCATACGAGGTGCATCATACTATGACAAAAATATTGATTGCAGAAGGTCTGGCAAATTTATTTCCAGAGAGAAACGCATTTCGGGACCGTTCGGATATTCAAGTGTTCACCGCGGCTACGAACGATGATGTATTGAGCATTCATCGGGCCGAAAAAACCGACCTTATT
Organism: uncultured Nitrospiraceae bacterium; assembly: GCA_964586075.1. Taxonomy (GTDB): domain Bacteria; phylum Nitrospirota; class UBA9217; order UBA9217; family UBA9217; genus JBAZLV01. The sequence goes on from CAZPGZ010000004.1 coordinate 8,178, forward strand.
ATTACCCAACTCGAGCAGCCCGGACAGCTGTCGGCCGAGGAGCTTTTTCATGCCATCCGGAACAACGACGACCTGCGCGATGTTTCCACGATTCTCATCTGCAGGGACACGCTTGCCCACCGGGAGCGATGTAAGCGATGCTGCCCAAATGCGGTCTTTACCATGCCGGTCGATACAGCACTTCTGGAGTTGAAAGTGCAGCAATTTTTGAATGTCGCTCCAAGAAAATCGTATCGCGCCGTTCTTGCCGTGGCGATAGAAGGCAGATTCAAAAATAGGCCACAGCCGTTCTGGACTGAAAATATCAGCACGAGCGGAATGCTGATACGGACACGAGAACCTCTTTCAAAAGGTGCGGGGACCTTTTTCTCTTTTTTCCTGCCGAATGGAACGCATGTCAGCGGATACGGTGAAATCATGAGAGTCGTCCAGCCCGAAAGCGAGCCTGATAGCTTTCTGTACGGAATAAAGTTTACGGACATCGAGCCGGGAACAAAAACTGAGATTGAAGCAGTGGTTAACGGATAGTACGGTTTTTTTATTTAACTATTTGTTTTGTATGTATTTTTTGCCTTTCTTGCTGTTCATATCTGAGTTCCAGAAAGTGGTTTGCAGCCTGAATATTGAATTATCTGCTTGACAATACAGATTAATTTCCTATAGTATCAGGAACCATCAGTAAATGCAGTGCTTTTCATTTGACACGACAGGCCTTTAGGTTTTCCAATATCTGGCATCAGATTTTGTGCTTTACCGAAGTGCACCGTGTATCTTTTCAACACGCGTCTAACAATCTGCAATTTAACTTAATACTATAAAGATTATGCTGCCTGGCAATATGTTTTTGCCGTGCGGTGTCAGCGCGACTGTGCCGTAGCTGGACAACTCTTCCGTGCGCGCCATCCATGGGATAACTTTAACGGTGAAGTTGGAGGGCAATAATGCGCGAAATAGGCAATATACTTCGGGAAAACAGAATTGTCCGTGGTTTTGATATCAATGACATTACCCGCATGACCAGAATCAGCGGGTATTATATCAAGTCAATGGAGGAAGGAAAATTTCATGTTATTCCAAAGGTCTATGACAGGGGCTATTTGAGGATATATGCAGATACCCTTGGAATCGACACGAAGGCATTATTGGAATTATATGAGAGAAAACAGCGGGAACCTTATTTGAACCAAACTGCCGGCCTGGCTTATACAGACACGAGCTTATAAAACACTGCAGACGATTATATTCTTTCATATCAGCAGTTGTAGTTACTTTTATAAATAAAAAGGGGGGCGATTCGCCCCCCTTTTTATTTGATATGCCGCACGACAGCGCCTAGACCTGATTTATCGCTGAAAGTTTCCAGGGATTGTCTCCCACGGGCCGGGTAAAGGTCCAGCACTCCTCAAATTTTACCGGCTCCGTTTTACTTCCGGCAACGACGGCACCCGTTGCTTCATCGACGGTATAATCAAGGAGATTTGCTGTAAAAATGACTCTGATGTAATCCTGCCCCGATTCCTGCCAAACTTCAATAATCTCCGTTTTTCTCACCGCGATGTTCTCAAGACGATTGATTTTTTTTCCTTGCAGCAAATCGGAAATATCCTGCTGAAAGAGGTTTTTCATTTCAGTCGTCAGCAGGTTGCTTACAGCGGAAAGATCCCTGTTCCCCCAGGCGCCCTGAATCTTAAAGAAGATGTCCATTGCCGTGTCTTTGAAACGGGTCTCGTCAAAGGAAGGGTCCATCTGACGGACATACGCCATTCCTTCCATAGTTGTTGGGATTGCGGCTGCCTGCATCTGAACGCCTCTGCCGTACGATGGGGATTCTTCCGCAGGAACATTCGTGTGCGAACCGCTCCCCTGATACGCGAGAGCGGATTCTCTTTTTTTCCTCATAATCATCGTGAAAACAAAATATCCAAGAGCGCCCAGCAAGAGTATTTCCAAAAGGCCAAAGCCGCTTCCGCCCATGCCCCCGAAGCCGAACAGGCTGCCGAGCAGCATTCCGCCGAGCATTCCACCAAGCAGTCCTCCGCCCATGCTTCTTAAAAAGCCGCCTCCTGCAGGCTGTGCAGGCGCCGGCGCTGTTGATGGCTGGCTTGGAGTAGCCGGGTTGGAAGTCGAGCGACTTGGCGGCGAATAGCTTCTTGATCCGCTGCTGCCGGAGGACCTTCCTCCGCCTGCCCGCGCATACGCATCGTATTCAAACGTCACACCGCACAAAAATAGCATTACCAGGAGCAAAGAAAAAACCTTCAGCATATTTTTTTTCATTCTTCCAATCTCCTTTTCCGGAAATCTTTCGGGAGTCAATTACCCGCCCAATGTGAGACAGTAATATACAACAAAAATCACTATTATCAAAGCAGAAAGATGCCGATTAGAACAAATAAAAACGCGCAAACAGGTTGTAGACTTACATGTGTAAAGGATAGACTTTGTTTATTGAATAGATATTTTAGCAAGTTTTTATCAACAGTATTTATAACTGGATTTCATGAACGTTTTAAATTATCGAGATAAAAAGTTTCGGAAAGTTTATTACTACTGTTTGATAGGGTTGCAAGATTCTTATAAGATAGTACCGCGTCGCTGTCTAGCGCCAGGTTAGTTCTCATTGTTTCTTTGCGCCAAGAATCTTGTCTTCGGCTTTCAAATGTATGTCAGAGTCTTCTTGCTTTAGCATGGAGTATACGGCTTCCTTCGTCTCTTTAATTGTCTTTCGATTGATAAGCATTTGCGCACGCTGCCATTGCTTTTCGGCTTCGTTCCTTTGACCCAAAGCATCCAATGCAACGGCAAATTTACCCCTATCATACCCTTCAACAATCTTTCCACCTCTCTTGATATTCTCACCCGAAGACATCAATTTCAGTATGTACATATCAAACGGGTATAAATATGTACCATTTAGGTCTGCCCCGGGTTCCTGAAATACCCGAAAGCCCTCATCTGACTCAGCATTGACCACTGCCCATCTATGAAATGCGACTTCAAGAAGCCTATTCTCACGACGAGCGCGCGATGCTAAAAATTCTTGTTCTACCTTCAGGTGTGTTCTGATGATTAAATCACGATAAGTCGGACGGAAATATATTTCGACGGTCTCCAAGAGGAAGGCGCCAATAAGAAGGCCAAATAAAAACACTCCGGAATATTTAAGGGTAGACCTTACGCGTTCATTCATTGTACCTCCGAAATCAACGCGCGGGTGAGGAGCGTGCTATTCGCGACTCACTCGACCCGCTTCGTTAGAACTTTATGGAATGCATCGGTTGTATCGCCAGACGTAATTGTCAGCTATCAGAAACTCGATAGTGTCAGCATTTATGATGCGGTACTTTGGGTCATCTATTAAACTAGTGTTAGGCAGTCCAGTACCCGGCTTTTCACAATCATTAGACGTACAGTACGAAAGTGAATACTTGCCGTCCTCCGTCTTATCAATTGCAAGCCCCACAGTGTCCTTACAGTCTTTCTTCCAAAATCCGATAAAGGGAAAAGATTTATCTGGTTTAAGGTACGCTACTATATTCTGGCTGTTCTTGCTGTGATCGAGACTATCTCTCTTTTTGATGTATTCCTTACGCACAGGTAAAATGAAAAAGATCACGAAGCACACGATAACAGCCAGGCTGGCCAACCACGACCACGTACGGCTGGCACTTTCATCGGTCTTTACGACAACAGAGCCTGCAATGTAATCATGAATCGCTCTTCTGCGCTTATTCGTCAACATCGTTACGACTTCGGCAAAAAACCAACCCATACCTGTAAAGAATGTTAGAAAGAAAGCAAAATCAAATTTAACAAAAGCGGGATTCTGAGGATATATTCCATGGAGAATCTTAGGCGCATCAAATGCCAATGACAATGCAAAGAACAACAAGGGCACCATGTCCCGACGAAACGCTTGAGACATCGAAAGTTTATCGCCTGTCACATTAATAACTTTGACATTTACAGCCATTTTACCGAGAGTCTGACCGAATAAGCCGTGTAGAACGATGTCATAGATATGAATTGCTATGGAGGAAAGGATGAACCAGAATAACAAAAGAACCGGGTAATCTTTTAAAGTAGTCCAAATCCGATTATGAATAAGAAATAGTGGCCAGAATACCATGCTATCGATAGCGCCAGCCCAGACACGTCGCCAAAACGTTCTGAATTTCTTTTCAACCGAAGAACGATCTTTTAAGGTCTCATGCTGTTTTGCCTTTTCATAAACGGCTATAGCCGGTCTATTCGAATCATAGCCACAGGCGCAAAGAGATATGTCATCAAAGTTGATTGAGCCACACTCTGGGCAAGTCCACTGCTCTCTGTTTAAGGGTGTCTTCAGGATCTTTATTGATTTTCGTATTGATTCGAAATGAGGTACTGAATCAGTAAGAGCACTCCCACAGTCGGAACATACTTTAATTCCGGGATTAAATTCTGCTGGCTCGTCTAATCGTTGTCTATGTGGGCAGTCAGGATTCGGACAGTAGGGCATTCTTACCTCAAACTAACACGGCGCTGACGCGCCGACCTTGGTGCGTCGCTGTCGAGCGCCAGGTTATAATTCGGATTATCGGATTAAAAATTGATACTCCTCTGGGGTTATATCTTTAACGTACTGATGGTATTTGCCATTTTCATCCTGGAAATTAAGGACCGCAATTTTGTTTAAGAAGTTAATGGTAAACCTTTTGCCCCGAACTTCAACAGACGGCACGTATGACGCCGGCGATGTCGACCAGCCTGCTTCATTCTTGACTAACCAATTCCGCAGTTCTACATAAGTTTGAGAGTCCGTTGTAATTTCTTTAATGACGGACTTTGTGGCGTTATGGATGTTCAAGAAGAGCTTATCCTCCGAAGAAAGAAGTGCTGTAGCATCTACTCGACATCCAAGCAACGCTGCACAGATTATTAGGACACAAATAAGAAAGGGGAAAGTTCTCATTAGGCACCGTCACGTATTTGTTATTTAGTTGTTGAAATATCCGCAGAATACAAACTGCCAAACTCGTGTTTCATGCGTTTATTGTCATAATCTACTAACTTTATATCCTCGGTGGTTACTGTAATTGTAAAACGATATGGCTCAAAAAGATCGATTGCCGCAAAACCGCGTGGCGTTGCATCCTGAATCGTCAATCCCTTTAGCAAAGTGAAAAAAGTTTTCTTTTCTCCGGAGGTGCCGATCTTGATGTCTTTGGTCAATATGCCACTTCGATTGGGTGATGAGTTGAATTTGTTGAGCTGCGCTGATCTACCTAGTAAAATATTGGCCACTATGGAAAAAATGAATAAGAGCTTGTAAATTAATTTCTTGTCGAAGATCATCAATGAACCTCACAATATAACAAGCTATTAGTGTTTTAATCACGGTAGCACAGATTAGCTGATTGGTCAATGAATTTAAGAAATAATTTGCCTTATCAGACTGAATTTAAAAGCTTATTTAAAATGACTAATATTCAAAATTCGGAATAGTCGTCATGCTAAGACTAATATGCAATTTATGGAATAGCGTTATAGGAGTAACGCAGTTACGGGTCTGTGAATGGATGGACGAGCATAGAGCCCTTTATGAAGTGTAATCTTGTTGGTTGCAACAATCGCTGAGTTGACTTATTGCCGTGCGGATGTTATTATAAGCTCTCTTAATGCAGAGAAACGGTAGAAAGCATAGAAAATATGTGTAGGGCGATGGCAAGACTTTAGAAAAAACGCGGTCTTTTTATTTTCACTTAATGAAGGAGATTGGTACCATGTTTAAAAGGTTTATGGTTGTCATCATGCTTCTTGGACTGTGTTCCTTCGCATCCACGGCATCAGCGGCGTCGAAAACAAAAGCGCCTGCCACGCCTGACATGCGGGAAGGCTTGTGGGGGATAACTCTTATTGCAGCAGTGCCCGGTACTCCGAGAGGGATGCCGGTGCGATACACGTATTGTATGGTCAAGAAAACGATTGTTCCGCAGAAGGTAAAGTCCGGCTGCAAAATATATGATGTCAAGGTAGAGGGCAACACCGTTTCCTGGCGTGGTCAGTGTGAAGCTGTGGAGACCGAGGGCAAGGTTACCTATGAAGAAGGCACAAAATTCGAAGGCTATGTTATTACGAGGACAACATATGTCGGTAACGACAGGAGAGATGAATTAAAAAGTTCGATGCGAGGTGAGTACCTCGGCTCCTGCGATTAAAACGATTTTATTTTTCCGAAGTTCTTACAGGGAGGGCGCAGCGTCTGTTTCTTTATGAAATAGATAGTGCCCTCCCTGTTTTTTCCATTTCTATGCAGTTTGTTATCATCTACATGAAGACAGCATTATTCCGCTGTCCTTTTAGTAAAAATAATCCCTCCTCATTTTTGTACTTCTGACTCTTTTATGCTGCGGATAATTGACTTTCCGCCTGATATTACGATATGATAGCTCATACAGCCTTTTTCATCTGATGAATTGCAGGAAAGGACGGCCCTATGGGTACCCATGTCATAAATCAGGCTCAGGATTTCGCAAAACTGTGGGGTGGGTTCCGCGCGTCGCGCGTTATTCTGACCGCAAATAATTATGCCATATTTGAACATCTCAAATCCCCAAAGACCGCAGGCGAAATTGCCCGTGTCGCGGGAATTGACCCGCGGGCCGCGGAGATACTGCTTGATGCGGTTGCGGCACTGGGATTGCTCAAAAAAACAGGTGTTCGGTATCGAAACACATCGACAGCAAAACAATTTCTTCTGAAAGACAGCCCCTGGTATCAGGGGGACATGCTGCGCCACGCTGATTTCCTTTGGAAAAACTGGTCTGATCTCGACAAGGTCGTCAAAACGGGACTTCCGAACCGGCCGGCAATCAGCGATAATGAACCCTTCATAAAAGCAATGCATAACAACGCTGTACTGCGTGTGCATGACGTTATAAAGAACATTGATTTGCGCGGCGTGAAAAAGGCTCTTGATCTGGGCGGCGGGCCGGGAACGTACAGCGGGGAACTGGCCAGACAGGGGATTGAGGTTACCCTTTTCGATCTTCCCGAGACAATACAAATTGCCCGAAAGATGCTTGGTGCGAAGAAAAATGAGAATATTGCGTTCCGGACCGGCGATTTTCTGGCGGATGATATAGGAAGCGGTTATGATCTTGTGTTGATCAGCCAGATTCTTCATTCCTTATCCCCGGAACAAAGCTGTACTCTTATAAAAAAAGCTCATGCATCGCTGAATCCAAAAGGAAAAATTGCAGTACAGGAATTTCTTCTGGAGAAGAACAGAGCTTATCCGATTACAGGAGCCCTGTTCTCAGTCAACATGCTTGTCAATACACCATCCGGCAGAAGCTATTCTCCACAGGAGCTGAAGAGCTGGCTTAAGAGTTCCGGTTTTGTAAGGATCGGAACAAAAATTTTGAACGATACCGTGCTGGTCACCGGACAAAAATAGAGCATGCGAATGTTGTGGAAACATTCAGGGTATCATAGGGAGATCCTGATTATGAGATTCTGGCTTGGAATATTTTCCATCCTAAGCTTCTGCGCTTCCGCGCACGCATTTGCCGATGAACTGGTGCTCGAAGGCGGATTTGGGGTTTATGAATCGAGCGGCAGCCAGGCTGCTTTTTTGCGATATCAGAAATATGTTACCCCGTTTTTGGGTTTGGACAGCTACTATGATCTGGCCGTAGCAGACTGGAGCGGCGACAACCACAACTCTGCCATTATTCTGACGAAAGGGTTCAGATGGAACATGACAGAAAAAGTACACTGCGATTTTGAAGGAGGCGGAGCATACCTTAAGAGAACCACCGACAATCTTGGGACGCGCCTTCAATTTGCCTTCCGATTCGCCCTCGGTATGAAGCTGGGTGATTTTGATCTTGCGCTCGGCTATAATCATTTTTCGAACGGAAAAGGGATATTCGGGTGGACGAAAACCTCAAATCTTGGGGAGAATTTTCTGACGCTTCAGCTGGGTTATGTGTTTTAAAGGGAACAATTCTGCATTTTGCTGCATGAGCGGTCATTCTATGAACGCGCGAGGTAGGAGACCATGATTCGTCCGGTGCTGGTTGTTGAGGACGACAAGAAGATTGCCCGTATCGTTAAGGTATATCTCGAAGAAGCGGGATACCGTGTTGTGCACGCAGCGACCGGAAAGGACGCGATTGCTGCAGCGGCAAAGGAAAAACCGCTTCTCGCGGTCCTGGATTTGATGCTGCCGGACATGGGTGGTGAACAGGTGATCCAGGAGTTGAAGGCACTTGACGATATTCCTGTGATCATGCTTACTGCGAAATCATCGGAAGATGATCGCATCGCCGGTTTTTCTCTTGGCGCCGATGATTACGTGGTGAAACCATTCAGTCCCCGCGAGCTGGTTGTGCGCGTGAAAGCGGTATTGAAGCGGACGCACTCTGATGATTTATATGATGCCGGTACGGTTTGTTTTGAACAGGGCATGCTGACACTCGATGGCCATCGCTATGAAGTAAAAAAGCGAGGGGAGATGATCGACCTGACTCCCACGGAATTTAAAGTGCTGTTCACCCTTGCCTCGACACCGGGAAAAGTATTCACGCGGGACGAACTGGTGGAGAAAGCGCTCGGATACCAGTTCGAAGGTTATGAGCGGAGCATTGATGCTCACATAAAAAATATCCGCCAGAAGATCGAAGATGATCCGAAGAATCCACTATTCATCCTGACGGTATATGGCGTAGGATATAAATTTATCGGGAGGCGGGATGCTTAAGAGCCTCTGGATAAAATTCCTTTTGCTTTTGCTCTCGGTGGCGTTCATTGCGCTGTCTTCAGCACTGCTCCTCCGGGAGTTGATGGTCCGGGATTTTCGCTCGTACCTGGATGGTGAGCAGGAAGACAATGTGTATTCCATTACTGCCGACCTTGAAACAGCCTATCAAACCCGGGGGGCATGGCAACCGGACGCCGTGCAGCGAAATATGGTCTGGGCCCTCAAGCTGGGTTTTGAGACACGGCTTCTGGATAAAAATGGCGATGTCATTATGGATACCACGCGTGCGCTTCGCACTCTTTCGCCTGCGGCCAAGCAAAAGGTAAAGGAAATTTCAGCCCTCAGGTCCACAGAAGCAGAAGGACCCTTCCTCCCCTATCCATTGTTCTCAGGAGGCAAAGAGATCGGAACGCTTGAAGTCAGGCCACTGCAACCAAAACGCGAACCTGTTTTTGTCAAACGTTCGAATACCTTCCTCGTGATTGCCCTCGGCATCGTGGGCGGGTTTGCCGTGCTTTTGAGCATCATTTTTTCACAGAAGCTTACACGTCCCCTGAAAACGCTGGCATCTGCCGCCGCAGGGATAAGCGAAGGAAACCTTTCACGGCGTGTTACGGTACGGAACCGCGATGAAGTGGGCAGGCTCGCAGATTCATTCAACCGCATGGCACATACATTGGAAACGCAGGAGTCGCTCAGGAAAAAATTGATCTCGAATATTACCCACGAATTGCGGACCCCCCTCACGGCAATGCAGGGAGAGATTGAAGGGATGATGGACGGACTTATCCCTGCGAACAAACAGCAATTCCAGTCACTGCACGAAGAAACGAACAGGCTCAAAAAAATGATAGACGGTATGGAAGAATTAGCTCAGGCCCAGGCGAGCGCACTCACGCTTAAGAAAAGACAAGTGCCCCTGAAACCATTTCTAGAAACTATTCTGGAACGGTTCAGGACGCAGATTGCCGGCAAAGAAATTGCCGTTGCACTGGTGTGCGATGAGACGACGACCGCGCACGTAGATCCGGACTGCTTAAGCCAGATCGTAATAAATCTCCTGAGTAATTCAATAAAGGCCATTGAGGAACAAGGCACGATTACCGTTTCCGCAATTCGGCGGAAATCAGAGACAATTCTGGAAGTCAAAGATACCGGCGCGGGAATCAGGGAACATGAGATGCCGTTTATCTTTGAGCGTTTTTACCGGGGGGCAACCGGCGGTCTTGGCCTTGGCCTTGCAATCGTCCGGGAGATCGTGGATGCGCATGGAGGAAGGATAGAGGTCAAGAGTACCTTCGGCATGGGTACAGTTTTTACGGTTTATTTTCCTGACTGAGGGACGTTCACAATTCTTCATAATCCATTCGCCGCCTCTTCATAATTCTCTGATAGAGTGTAAGCAAGATCAGAGAGGAAAGGAGGTGAACGATTATGAAGAAGACGATGCTGATAGCGGCTGTAGCGGCTGTGGCTCTCATTACCGCGGGTATTGCATTTGCACAAGCGGGTGGCGGCTGGGGGCCGGGAACGGGTTGTGCGTATGGCGGCGCCGGTTACGGTGGACCCAACGGAACCGTTAATATCGAGAATCTGAAAAAGTTCCAGAAAGAGACGCTGAGTCTGCGGGACGAGCTTATTACCAAGCGGGCTGAGATTGCCAACGAGTACGCAAAGCAGACTCCGGATACCGCGCGCATAACCGATCTCCGGAAACAGATGATCGACATCCAGGCAACGATCCAGAAAGCGGCCGAAAAAAACGGTCTGCCGGCGTGGGGTCAGGGATATGGCCGCGGCCACATGGGACGGGGCATGATGGGCGGTCGTGGAGCCGGTACTTGTCCGTGGTATTAGTAAAAATGGATACTAAAATTGCTCAGGGGGTTCATAAGAATCCTCTGAGCATGTTTCTCGGCAATATCTGGTCAATACTATGAAGAATTTGAAAAGCATCATAATAATGCTCCTTGTACTGGCTGCGATTTCGGGCGGAGGTTTTTTTGCCCCTGCATGGGCCGCAGGACCGGGCCACGGGGATGGCCGCCAGCCGTATGGCGGATACTGTGAAGGGCCGCGCTGGGGATGGTATGGGGCGCGAACGCCGGTTACGACTCTTGAAGACGCCCGTAAACGGCTGGAGGAGTTTTTTAAAGACCAGAATGTTGTTGTCGGAACGATCGTGGAACAGCACAAATTTTTCAAGGCTGATATTCTGGACCGCAACGGTGTCCTGCTCGATCAGGTTATTATCCATAAACGGTCAGGCAGAATCCGGTCCATTCTTTGACAGGTGAGTGTTTGCTGGGTAGAAAAAGAGAAAACCCACGTTCTATGATGCAATTGGTTCTATCCTAATCAGAAAGCCTACCTGCAATAACCTTTTTTCCCCCTGACTTTCCCTGTTCCTAGTTGAATCAGCCGGGTATCATTCATTGACTGCTCTGGAAGGTCAAATACATTTCCAGAACCGGAAAACCAAGAAAGAGGAATAAATACGATATGAAAAATGAGACCAATTTAAGGGGATGGGCGACACCAGTTACTATAGGTGCTTTTGCGTTGTCTGCTATTACGGGAATCATGTTGTTTTTTAAGATGCAACTCGGTTTAATAAAGCCAGTACATGAATGGTTGAGCTGGTTGCTGGTCATCGGCGCACTATTTCATCTGATTGCAAACCGACATGTTTTGATAAAATATATTTCCCGACCTCTCGGCAAGAGCATCTTGATATTTTTCCTGTTGCTCCTTTGCGTTTCCATGGTGCCGTTCGGAAACCAGCAGAGGGAGCATCCTCTAAAAAGGATATCCTCTGGTGTAATGCACTCTCCCTTGTCCGTGGTTGCACAGATTGCCAGCCATAAACCGGATGAAGCAATGAACCTTCTGAGTGTAAAAGGGATTCACATTGAAAACGCTGATCAGACTATTCAGGATATTGCCGTCAAGAACGGCAAAGATCCATTGCTCATCCTGGATATGATTTTTTGATGCGAAGAAATTACTCCCATTTTCCCGAACAAACAACTTGACAGCCTGCATAAGATTTGTTAAATAATAGGTACCGTGTAACTGGCGTAAGTGGAATAAACCACAAGGGAGCACGGTTCTTCTGAAAAACAGCCGAACGCCTGGGCAACCTGACACTATCTGTTGGGGGTCCAGGCGTTTTTTATTTGTATATCCTGGAAAAATATACGGTATGCTGGGTTGAGAAAGAGGAGAATACAGTATGGCAAAACGACAACCGTTTAAACGCGGTCGCTGGTCTTTGAAAACTGACCTGCAGGATTTTATCTATCGCAATTATACGCCCTATGAGGGAGGCCCTGAATTTCTTCAGAAACCCACAAAACGGACCCGTAACATCTGGGAAAAAGTCCATTCTCTGATGGCGGAGGAACGCAGAAGGGGAGGGGTGCTGGATATTGATGTGGATATCCCGGGCGGAATACTTTCGCATGCCCCCGGCTACATTGACCGCAAAAAAGAGCTTATTGCGGGTCTGCAGACCGACGCGCCCTTGAAACGGGCTGTGAAACCGGTGGGCGGCATCCGGCTTGTTGAAAAAGCGTGCAGTGCATATAACAAAAAATTAAATCCAAGAATTGTAGACATATACAGCCATTTCCGCAAATCTCACAATGAAGCGGTTTTTTCCATTTATACGGCTAAAATGAAACAGCTGCGGAAGCTTGGCATTATTACCGGTCTGCCGGATACCTATGCACGAGGAAGGATCATCGGTGATTACCGGCGGGTGGCGCTCTACGGACTGGACCATCTTATTGCGGAAAAGCAGGGAGATCTTGCAAAGATAGATGATGCCATGGAGACCAAGTCCATCCGCCAGCGGGAGGAATTGTCTGATCAGATTCATGCTCTGGAACAAATGCGGGATTTGGGCGGGAGGTACGGTGCCGATCTGCACCGACCCGCGGAAACGGCGAGGGAGGCCATTCAATGGACATATCTTGCATATCTTGCCGCTGCCAAGGAATCGGACGGAGCAGCCATGTCCATGGGCGGCGTGTCCGCGTTTTTCGACTGTTATCTGGAGAGGGATATGAAAGCCGGGGTCCTTACCGAGACGCAGGCTCAGGAATTGATAGATGATTTTACCATCAAGCTGCGCATGATCCGGCAACTCCGGCCGCCGGAGTATGACCAGATTTTTGCCGGCGACCCTGTCTGGATCACGGTGGTACTCGGAGGCATGGCCAACGACGGTCGCTGCAAAGTCACAAAAACGGACTACCGCTTTTTGCAGACCCTTCGCAACCTGGGGCCCGCGCCTGAGCCGAACCTGACCATACTGTATTCTCCCAGATTGCCAGAGCCCTGGAAAAAATTTGTGGCGGAGATCTCGATACAGACCAGCGCGCTCCAGTTTGAAAATGATGATCTCATGCGCCCCATAGCCGGAGATGATTACGGCATCTCTTGTTGCGTGTCTCTTCTCAAGGCCGGAAGCCAGATGCAGTTTTTCGGAGCTCGGTGCAATCTGGCCAAGGCGCTGCTGCTGGCGCTGAATGAAGGGAGGGACGAGATACGCGGCGAAATTGTTGTGCCGAATGTACCGAAGCTAAAAGGGTACCATCTGGACTATGATCAGGTGCATACCAATTTCATTTCTGTGCTGTCCTGGCTGGCGGAGCAGTACGTGAAAACCATGAACGTGATCCACTGGTCCCATGATAAATACTACTATGAGAGCGCACAGATGGCTTTGCTGGACACGGACGTGGACCGGCTCATGGCCTTCGGCATTGCCGGTTTCTCGGTGGTGGTTGACTCCTTGTGCGCGATCCGCTACGCAAAAGTACATCCGGTGCGTGATGCACGGGGGCTGACGGAGAGTTTCAAAATTCAGGGCGAGTATCCTGCTTTCGGCAACGATGATGAACGGGCGGACAACAGGGCGCGGGATCTGATTATCACGTTTATTACGGAGTTGCGGAAACATGCGGTTTACCGCAGAGCCACGCCGACGCTCTCCATTTTGACCATTACCAGTAATGTGTTGTATGGCAAAAAAACCGGGGCCACACCAGACGGCCGGGCGGCAGGAGAACCGTTTGCACCGGGTGCCAATCCCATGTACGGCAGAGAGCGTAATGGAGTGCTGGCAAGCCTGAATGCCGTCGCAAAATTGCCGTATTATGCTGCCCAGGACGGCATCTCCAACACGTTTTCGATTGTGCCGCAGGCGCTGGGAGCTGATTTGTCAGAGCAGAAAGCGAATTTGATCGACATTCTGGACGGGTATTTCACCAAGGGCGGGCATCATATCAATGTCAATGTTCTTGACCGTGCATTGTTGAAAGACGCCATGAAACATCCCGAAAACTATCCGCAGCTTACCATTCGTGTTTCCGGATATGCGGTGCATTTCACACGGTTGTCGCGTGAACACCAGGAAGAAATTTTGAGACGGACGTTTCATGATATGCTCTAGCAGCGCACAATTTGGTGGCTGCGTTTGCAGGAACGGAACTTCGCTGAAGTGAGTATATAATGATGAAACCAATTATTGGCCGTGTACATTCCGTGGAGACCATGGGGACCCGGGACGGACCGGGTTTACGGTGTGTTTTTTTTCTGGCGGGCTGTAATTTCCGATGCCAGTTCTGCCAAAATCCGGATACCTGGCTACAAAAAGGCTCCCAGCGCATGACAATTGACGAGGTCCGGGAGCGTTTGACCACATTGTTGCCGTATCTGCGGCCGCACGGCGGGGTCACGGTTTCCGGTGGCGAGCCCTGTTTGCAGGCTGCGTTTGTGGAAGCACTTTTCGAAGTTGCCCATGAACTGGGGCTGAGCACGGTACTGGACACGAACGGTAGTTGTGCGACGGGGAAACAACGATCAGTATTGGCTGTCAGCGACATGGTTTTATTGGATATTAAAGTTAGTGAAGAAAAACTGCATCGCCGGATTACCGGGAAATCATTAGCGCCGATTCTGGATTTTGGAAGGCGGGCTGCTCAGGTTCCGGGTCGTCTGGTTATCCGGCGCGTCCTATTGCCGGGCATCAACGACTCACCGGAAGAACTTGAGCGTCTTGCCGCGTATGCTCTGGAACTGGACAACATTCCCGCTATCGAATTGATCCCATATCATTGTCTCGGCGTGCATAAATGGAAAGAACTTGGCTTCCGGTATCCCTTGCGGAAATGCAAGCCGCCTACCGGGTCCCAGTGGCGCGCGGCGGCAAGGCGTCTGGAACAGAGAGGACTGCTCGTGCATAGAGGTTGAGAAGGGATGATTTGAGGGAAGCCTGAGAAAAAAGTCATGAAGATGCCGACAGGGCGGTACAGTCCGGAGATTGCAGCCACTGAAAGGCGTATGATCAAGTCCATAGTTCATTCTGGCCACTATGGACGGCATGTTGGCTAATATCGAAGTTGAAGCGTAACCCCGATTGGCATGGTAAGCACTATCGGGAAAAGCGTATCAAGAGTTATCGGGGAAGTTGTATGTCTGTTGAGCATCGGCAAAATGTTCCAGGTGACCTTTGTGGAATCTTTTTCCTGGATGGCGACATCCTGCTTCTCGATATCATGCCCTTTCGGGAGGTCAAAAACCGTATTTTCGAGCTTCGGAGCAGCAAAAACATTTTCGAAATATTCCATCTTGTAATATCCTGCCAAGCCTCCTGTATTGCCAATAATCCAGGTTTTCTCTGCCGCCGGTACTGCAAAGACGTCCACAGGATTGCTTGACTGCGCGGCAAAAGCGAGAGGCTGGAAGGCACCCGCGACAGTCAGGGCGAGAAGAACAGATAAAAAGTATTTGAAGCTTCGTAATGACAATGCAGGTATCCTTTATTGAGGAAACAAAATTATTATATTTAATATTATTATAACTCTGTTGAGCGAAGAAAGTCCATACTTTTTTATAGTTATGTTTTTTCTGACTGTGCTGAAATACAAGGTTATATTGACTTTTTTCTAAAAAAAGGGTTTAATGTTCTTGTCTAAATGTATGCGACACTGTTTAAAATGATGAACAGAAAACACATCCATTAACAGGCTGCAGAAGAGGTCGCGGGACGCATGGCAAAAGAGATCCGCAAGCATTAGTCAAAACTGGTTTTGTCCGCAGGTGAACAGAAAACGGTTCCATTTGCTCGCATATTTCGTTTAACTGAAAGAGGGGTATTTATTATTACCCCTCTTTTCTTATTTAATTTAGAATCCGTTTCCGCAAAAAGAGCAACTCGGCGGTAGAATATGTTGCTATACTTATTTCATACAAAAACGCTGGATGTCGCTTGAAATAACGGGAGTTCTATGGCTAGCGTGAGTCGTTTTTTTATATTTTTTGTTTTATTATTTCATTTTTTTGCTGCTTCAGTACAGGCTGCAGAGGATGGCAAGGTACTTCGTGCGACGCTTTCGAACGGGTTGCGGGTGGTCATTGTGCAAAATACTCTGGCGCCGGTTGTCGCGACGCAGGTAAATTATCTTGTCGGCTCGAATGAGGCTCCGGAAGGATTTTCCGGCATGGCACATGCTCAGGAACACATGATGTTCCGCGGAAGTCCGGGATTGTCCGCGGCCCAACTCGCCCATATCATGGCCTTGATGGGCGGCAATTTTAATGCTGTTACTCAGCAGACAATCACCCAGTATTTGTTTACGGTCCCGAAGGACAATCTCGACGTGGCGCTTACGGTGGAGGCAGTACGCATGCGTGACGTACTGGACACGCAAGACCTCTGGGAGGAGGAGCGGGGAGCGCTGGAACAGGAAGTAGCGCAGGATATTTCGAATCCGGAATACGTTTTTTTTACTCAGCTTCTTTCGTCAATGTTTGACGGCACTCCCTATGCCCACGATGCCTTGGGAACGCGCCCGTCTTTTCAGAAGACAACAAGTTCCATGCTCAAGACATTTTATAACCAATGGTACGGGCCGAATAATGCAATACTTATTGTCGCAGGAGACGTGGACCCGAAAGAAACTCTTGCAAAGATCCGCGGTCTTTTTGAACCGATCCCTTCGCGGCCGACGCCGCCAAAGCCTGCTATACGGCTTCATCCTCTTAAACCTACCGCCATTGCTTTAGAGACTGATTTGCCTTATGGGCTTGCTATTGTAGCATATCGGTTGCCGGGTTTTGACAGTCCTGACTTTGCGGCCGGCCAAATTCTTGCTGATGTGCTCGAAAATCGCAGGAGCAATCTCTCAGCACTGGTGCCGGCTGGAAAGGCGCTTTTCACGGAATTCAACGGCGAATCTTTTTCTCAAGCATCATATGGTTATGCAACCGCAGCTTTTCCGTATCAGGGGGACGGAACCGCTCTTGTTGCTGCGATTAAAAATGTTGTTGCGGAATACCGTAACAATGGAGTCCCTCCGGATTTAGTTGAGTCGTCAAAACGCCATGAAATAGCTGAAGCCGAATTTCTGCAAAATTCCATCGAAGGACTTGCGTCGGCATGGTCCCAGGCGCTTGCCGTGGAAGGCCGGTCCTCTCCCGAAGACGACATCACCGCAATAAGAAAAGTGACGGTTGACGATGTAAACCGCGTTCTGAAGGAATATCTGGTAAATGACACGACAGTTACAGCCGTGCTCACGCCACGGCCTTCCGGGCGGCCGATTACGGTAAAAAAGTTCGGTGATAAGGAGTCTTTTGCGCCGAAGGAAACAATGCCGGTGGAACTTCCTTCCTGGGCAAAAAAATCAGCGAAAATTCCTCCCATTCCAACATCACGAATAAACCCTGAAGTCTTTACCCTGCCCAACGGACTTCGTCTCATTGTGCAACCGGAGAACGTAAGCGCGACGGTAAGCGTGTTCGGCCAGATCAGGAATCATGCTGATCTTGAAGAACCAGAAGGCAAGGAAGGGATATCAGAAATTCTGGAAAACCTTTTTTCATATGGAACGACATCCCTCGATCGTATTGCATTTCTGAAAGCGCAGGACGAAATCGGCGCGGACATTGCCGCCGGGATGCACTTCTCACTCAGAGTCCTATCTGAAAGCTTTGAGCGCGGCATGAAACTGCTTGCCGACAACCTGCTGCATCCTGCATTGCCGGCAGACTTTTTTCCGGTAGTCCAGGCTGAAATACTGAATAAAGTGCAGGGCCAGTTGCAGAGCCCGGCTTATCTCTCACAACGCGCCCTTCAGGAAGCCTTGTATCCCCAAGGGGACCCGGTGCTTCGCAGAGCGTCCCCTGAAACTGTGCGCGCTCTTTCGTTAAAGGATGTTGTTTCTTACTATGCAAAAGCATTTCGACCCGACATGACGACCATTGTTGTTGTCGGCAAAGTTACGCCCGGAGAAACAAAGACTATGGTAGAAAAATATTTCGGATCATGGAATGCACAGGGCCCGAAACCGGACACAGGATTGCCGCAAGTCCCGCTGAATAAGTCATCTGCCGTTGCGGTGCATGATGCAAGCAGGGTTCAAGACCAAGTCACTCTCGCAGAGATAATAGGCATATCCCGTGCGCATCCTGATTATTATAAGCTGCAACTGGGCAATCATGTTTTATCGGGTGCGTTTTATGCGACGAGGTTATACCGGGATTTACGCGAGAAAACCGGCCTCGTTTACACGGTAGAGTCCTTCCTTGAAGCAAAACAATCCCGCGCCCTGTTTGGCGTGTTCTTTGCCTGTGATCCCCAGAATGTTACACTAGCCCGGATTCTGGTGGACCAGAATTTGAAGAAACTGCAGACAACAGCAGTTACTCCAGAGGAACTGGAACGCGCCAAGATACTGCTCATCCACCGGATACCGCTTTCAGAATCCAGTGTGGATACAATTGGCGAAGCCTTGCTTTCCCGTTCGGTTGAAGATTTGCCGCTCGATGAACCTGTCCGTTCCGCGGAACAATATGTGAAGATAACGGCTGAGCAGATCAGGGATGCCTTTGCAAAATGGATTCGGGTTGACGATTTTGCACAGGTGGTTGTCGGTCCGAATCCGTGATGTGAAATTGATACACGATGATGTAATATGATCAAGGAGGCTTGGATTATTCATGTCAGAAAAACAAGTTGTCCTTTTGTTCATGAAAGCGCCGATCAGAGGGCAGGTGAAAACACGTCTGGCGGAACTCATCGGCGATGAAGCAGCTCTTGACTTATATAAGCATTTTATTTTTGATATTCTCACTACTGTCGAGCAAACAGGTCATGCAGTAAGAGTTTTCTTTTTTCCTCCGGAAGGCAAAACAGCCCTGTCAGACTCGCTTCCCCGTCAGCACTACCTCATGCCGCAGCAGGGAGAGGATTTGGGCGCAAAAATGGAGAATGCTTTTGCACGCATTTTTACGGAAGGCTTTTCGAACGCCATACTTATTGGAAGCGACATCCCGGATTTGCCTGCTGCGATCATTCATGAGGCCTTCTCTTCTCTGAAGTTGAATGATGCCGTTATCGGTCCGGCAACGGACGGAGGTTACTACCTCATTGGTTTTAAAAGAAAGACTTTTTTACCGGACGTCTTTCGTGGAATCCCATGGGGTACACACAGGGTTCTTTCCGGCACGCTGGCTGTTTTGCAAAACGCCTTGTATCGGTTCCATCTTGTCCCTCGCTGGAACGACATTGATACCCTGGAGGATCTCCGGGCTTTTTTTGAGCGAAATAAAGATACCGGCTTTTCTCAATCGAAAACCCTGCAGTATCTATTTGCCACTCGACTGCTGGAAAAAGAGGGGGCAGTTGATAAATCCGTGTGACGGAGAATACGGCGGCAGGTACGCAAACGGAATGACTCCGGCGTTGCAGGAGCCAGAGAGAATTAAGGAGCAAACAACCGCATGCACCGGCTGAAAGTCCAACTTCTGCTTGTAGCGGTATTGATAGGCACGATTACCGTTTTGCGCTGCTCTTCGGCTGGCGACGTTCTGACTTTTGAAAATCTTGTCCGATACCGGGAAACTCTGCTGCTCTACGTTCAGGATCACTATGGGCTTTCCGCGGTTGTTTTCATTGCTGTTTATATTTTTGCAGTAGGACTGTCTGTTCCCGGTGCGGAAATTATGACAATCGCGGCAGGGTTTCTGTTCGGTACAGCTGCGGCTACAGTTTATGTAAACATAGGGGCGACTGCTGGTTCAGCACTCGCTTTTTTGTCTGCGAGGTATCTGCTCGGTACGCATTTGCAGAAAAGATATCAGATGCAGTTGGGCGCATTTAATGACGAGATAACGAGAAACGGTGCAAAATATCTTCTTGCTCTTCGGCTGGTTCCGTTGATCCCTTTTTTTCTTGTTAACTTTCTTTCAGGACTGACAAAAATTCCCCTGAAGACCTTTGTCTGGACAACTTCGCTTGGGATCATCCCTGCAAGCGCTCTTTATGCCTTTGCCGGAAAACAACTGGAAACAGTCCAATCGCCTGTAGAAATTTTATCATTCAACGTTGTTTTTGCCTTTATAATGCTGGCACTTTTATCGTTGATCCCGGTTGTGCTGCAATACCGAAAAGATGCAAGGAACAAACGAGAAAGGACAAACCCCTATGGACCATCGAAAAACCGTAACTGAAATTTTAAAAAGACTTCATAAAGAATACGCGGGCACGCCTCAGACCGTACTTTGCTTTACTTCACCCTTTGAACTGCTTGTCGCGACCATTCTTTCTGCCCAGACCACGGATATTCAGGTCAACAAAGTGACGGAGACCTTGTTTAAAAAATACCAAAGCATACAGGACTTTGCGGATGCAAAGCCTCAAACACTTGAAAAAGATGTGTCATCGGTGAATTTTTACCGTAATAAGGCCAAAAACATCAACAATGCGGCAAAGATGGTCATCAAAGCATTCGGAGGGACGGTCCCGAATACCATGGAAGATCTCATTACCCTGCCAGGTGTCGCCCGAAAAACAGCAAATATTGTATTATCACGGGCCTTCGGCATCAATGAAGGGATAGCCGTAGATACCCATGTAAGACGTCTTGCAAACCGTCTGGGGCTGACGAAGCACAATGATCCGGTAAAGATAGAAAAGGATTTAATGCCGGTTACTCCCCGAAAAGAATGGGACAACCTGTCACATCTTTTGATTTTTCATGGAAGGAATATCTGCCAGGCAAAAAAACCGAAGCATGACAAGTGCGTTCTGTTCGACATCTGTCCTTCAAGAGAAAGTTGAACTCATCACATGCACGATGGCGTCAAGGGCAGTTTTTTTCGTAACAGGTGTTTTGGAACAGCTCTCAACGTGTGCCAGAGCATTTTTTCGGACTGCTCTGTAACTGATATTTCTTAATTATTGCCGTACACCATGTCGTTTCTGCTGCTGTATTATCTTTTGTTGTTTTTAATCAACTCCCTGTGTTAAAATATGATCTGGTTGCTATAGTGTGATCAATACCGTCACATTTGTTTCATGGAGAGGAGTCGAGGGTATGATATCTATCTGCCGTCAGTTGCTTTCGACGCTCGCTTTGGCAGGAGGAGCACTCCTTATTATGGGGGCAGGGAGTGAAACGATTACGAAAGCGTCAAACAGCGCTTCGAGCGGCCCTACGAGTACTGCGACAACCAGTCTTCCGACCAAGACGGATGCCGGTATTAAAACCAAACCGACCGACAGTACGCTTAATATCTTAAATGGTAATATAAAAAAGAACCGTCAGAGCATAATAACGAGTAATACCGTCAGCCATGTACTGCTTTCACCTCATGCTGAAGATCTTGCCCGAAGCCTTCAGTTTGACCGTCGAGTGTTCATTATTGTAAAAGATGCCGTGCCGGAACATGCCCACATACATCGGCTGATCGGTTATGACGAGAATGGATATCAAATTAAAGCGGCCGGCATTATGGTGCCGGTGCAAAGAGAGAAGGCAGATCAGGTTCTTACCCTGCTTCGCAAAAAATTAACACCGCTCCATTATATGCCTTTTATCGTGGAAATGAGTCAGGGGCTTAAGATAGATAAAATCGGCATTATTAAAGGTACGGATCAATACGAAATACTGAGGATCATGAATACCGATGGCGACGAGGATGAGATCTCCAATCAGGATATAATTGATCGTCTCAAGGAGTGGGAGAAAGTATCTTCTTTCGATATTATTGGTGCGGACAACGACCGGATCGAGATAGAATTTAAAACGCTACCCAAAAACCTCAGGTCTTTTGCTGAGGAAGTAGGTGAATTCAGCCCAAGTGCGGTAACACAGGGGCCGGGAAGTATAAAGGAACTGGTCCGGGAGATTGCATTGACACATAGATTGCTTTTAATATGGGATTAAGAACGACCTGTCGGCAGAACGTATGCTCACGATGGAATGACGGCATTGCCGGGCATAAAAAAAGCAGGCGGGAAATTCCGCCTGCTTTATGTGTTTCATTCAAGAATACATTTTTTCCGCTCTCAGAATAATGAATTAGCGGTATGGTGAAACTACTTCTTTGCCGTGCCAGTGGGGGCCGACTTTGCTTCCTTCTTTTCCTTCTTTGCGGCCTTCTTTGCCTTCTTCTCTTTCTTTACTTCCTTCTTCGCGGGAGCCGTGGTGGTGGCCTTTGATGCCGGCTCTGCTGCGAATACTACGCCGACGGAAAGAGCAAATGCCATTGCCGTCAAAAGAGCAACGATCTTTTTCATTCTATTCACCTCCTTTCCCTGTGAGAGTATGTTGCACTTTATCAAATTCATGCCTCAATGTCAAGTATAATCAGAGCCTCTGACACATCAGCATGGGGAATAAACCTTAGCAGGTCTCACCAAATCTGCTGATTTTCTATCAGCCAAACGTTTCGTTCACTGAATAAGACACGGCTTATCCAAAAAGGTTTAATGCATAGTAAAATCGAAAAACAACAGGATGATAGCCAATAATTCAGTGAATGGACTGCAAAAAGGCAGTCGATAATGCATTTTTTATATATGCGGGTTGCCGGCTCTATACCTGCTGATCAATCTCATTGTACGTAAGATGAGTAATGTCCCTGATAATTTTTATTATGGCGTCAACATTGTTACCGCGTACCATGATGCCGAGAAGAAAGGGACGGTTCGGATGGTAAACAATTCCGAATTCATATATCTGATAGAACTTTTGTTCCTTGTCGTCCGTCGTGACAGTGACCAGCCGTCCTCCATGCTTGCAGGCGATGCTGATATTTTGGGGGATGCCTGAAGCCATGCCGTCGCGAAAGGAGGACTGGGAAAGATACCGGAGGGCTTTTTCAGACATTTCTTCCGAAAGGTAAGATGCATTGAACAATACCCGATAGAAGGCGGCGAATGAGTTCAATGACAAAGAGTCTTCTTTTTTGTTTGGGTCATACTCGACGTCCAAATCTTTAAGGATTTTTTCAAACCGGGTGGACGGAAGATTTTTCTGCAGAAGGGTGTAAGCAGCAGCATCATTATTGACAATCATTCGGTAAATAAGATCATTCACCGTATAGGAATTTTCCGGATCGATCTCCTTTCCCGGGAAAGGAGAATCACGGTCAATAGTGCTTTCCCTGCCGGTGTAGGTTATGGTTTTGCGTAAAACCAGCGGATTTGATTCTGCCCATTTGAAATACGCGATCATCAGCGGCAGTTTCCACTGGCTTTCTGACAAAAATTTTTCATTTCCTCCGATGCTGAACCGGTTGCCAGTGTTCAGGTCCCGAAAGGAAACAGAAACCGTGGCGGCATCGTGATTTTTAAGTGCGGTTTCAATCAGCGTGTTTATCTTGTATTTAAAAGGTTTTAATTCCTTGTTCAGAGAAGTTCCGTCGGGTGCCTTTGACTCAATCGATGCTTTGATAAATTTGAAGGTTCCTTCTGCGCGCCCCGATACAGTTTCACTCTTGCCACCGGAGAGAGGGGAAAACATGCTGAGCGCTGACCCGAGGAAGATGCCGAGTGCAAAAACGCCCGCAACGAGGGTGAACATAAACTTTCGATTAACAGAAATCTTATCTTTTTTGAGAAGAGTGTTGTCTGACATATTGATCCCAATAATGTTATTATAATACTCCTTTTCCAGAGTAAAAACAACCTGTTCCTCTGTCCATTCTTATCTGTTTTGGGAGATGCAGTCTCCTGGATGATTCTTCCCGGTGATTGACAGAGTGCAGGATCTGACATATACTAAAATTATTAGGATTTCGTGTAAGGCGGACTGACGCGCCCGTTAGACTTCGATTATCGGAGGGTTTCGGGAAAGAGGGCTGGTAAAAGTGCAAGAAAAGCGCTTATGCCGGCCTTTTTTATTTTGATGATTTACTCTTTGTCCTGACAGTTGGTTGATTTTCTAGAGAACACGTTGTCATATAGTGCACTTCGCGAAAATAAAAATGTCAACTATGCTGATTTTTACAGATCTTGATGGCTCCCTGCTTGATTCCGATGCATACTCTTTCGAGGCTGCTTTGCCTGCCCTGACACTGCTTCGCGAGAAGGGCATACCGCTTATTTTGTGCTCAAGCAAAACCCGATCAGAGCTTGAGCTCTATCGGAATAGGATGGACAATTGGCACCCTTTTATTGCTGAAAATGGTGCGGGAATATTTATCCCTAATGGTTATTTCTCGTTTTTTACAAATGGAGAAACACGGGGCGGCTACCAGGTCATATCCTTTGGCATTCCGTATGAGGAAGTCAGAAAACAGTTTACGCAGCTTCGAACGAGCCTTGGAGTGTCGGTACGGGGCTTCGGTGATATGACTGCAGAAGAGGTGTCGTCGCTGACAGGATTGACGAAGGACGAGGCAATCCTTGCGCTGCAACGGGACTATGAAGAACCTTTTATATTTCCGGGTGGGGCGAATGAACGTTTCCTACATGGTATTGAGGCGTCCGGTTTCAGATGGACTCAGGGAAGACTGTTTCATATGATGGGCGACTATCATAAGGGGAGGGCGGTAATCGAACTCAGGAATCTCTATGCCCAAAAATTTAAAACAGTTGCCACTATAGGGCTGGGAAACAGTCTCAATGATCTTTCCTTTCTCCGTTTGGTTGACCGACCGGTGCTGATCAAAAACGCAAATGGCACCCATGACAGCAGAGTAAACATACCGGGACTTTATCGTACGAACGAAATCGGCCCCCGAGGATGGAATGAGGCCATATTAAAACTACTGCAGTAGTAGAGGCAGTTCCCGTAGCATTGTGATAAAAGCCGTCTACAGTAAGGCGATCTGGTGAGTATTCCTGCGATGGAATACACGACATGGCTGGGAAAATCACAAAGAGAAACGGTTCTTTCTCTGCTATTATTAATAATAACTATGTACGGATGCCTGAGTCGGTGGTTTTATGGAAACTATTCCCATGCGCAAAGAGATTCAAGAGCAGTTGGACCGGATACGAACTGCTGACATTCTTGTCGGTATCCCGAGCTTTAATAATGCGCGGACCATCGGGCATGTGGTCAAGGCTATTCAGGCAGGTCTTGTAAAATATTTTCCAGACTGCAAGGCAGTCTTGGTGAATTCAGACGGCGGTTCGACGGACAATACAATGTCCATTGTGCGGGAAACCGTAATCGAGGATTTCCAATCCATACTTCTTCATCATCGCACAGCGCCTCTTTTCAAACTGGCCGCTCCCTATTCGGGAATTCCGGGTAAAGGCAGCGCGTTTCGCATGATTTTTGAGATCGCAGACGCACTTGCCGTCAAGGCCTGCGCCGTGGTGGACTCGGATCTCAGGAGCATTACTCCGGAATGGATTGAACTTCTCCTGAAGCCGGTACTGCACGATGGTTTTGATTTTGTAGCTCCTTTCTATCACCGGCACAAATATGATGGAACAATTACGAACAGTATTGTGTATCCTCTCACGCGGGCGCTGTATGGAAAGCGCGTTCGCCAGCCTATTGGAGGTGATTTCGGATTCTCAAGCAGCGTGGGGCGTTTTTTCCTTTCCAAAGATGTTTGGCAGACGGATGTAGCTCGATTCGGGATAGATATCTGGATGACGACTACTGCGATAGCCAATGATTTCAAAATAGCCCAGGCGTTTCTGGGGGCGAAAATCCATGATACCAAGGATCCCGGAGCTGATTTGAGCGCGATGCTCTATCAGGTAGTAGGGGCCGCTTTCGATCTGATGGAAGCATATCCTGATATATGGAAAACGGTGAGCGGTTCAGTTTCTGTCCCTACCTTTGGGTTTCAGTATACGGTGGGTCTGGAGCACGTGCCGGTCAATGTTTCAAGGATGATGACTATTTTTCAGAAGGGAATCAAGGATTTGCGTGATATATGGATCGATATTCTCGGAGCCGGTGATTTTGGACAAATCGAGCAGCTTGGCAGCATGTCTGAGCGGGACTTCAGATTTCCTCTTTCTCTCTGGACGCGTATTGTGTATGACTATGCTCTTGCCTATCATAAGAAGAAGCTTCCTCGCGAGCATCTACTCAAGTCTTTAACACCGCTGTATCTGGGGAAAACAGCATCTTTTGTGATGGAAACGGAGGCCATGGAACAGTGCGATGCCGAGGGGCAGATTGAAAATTTGTGCGTGGAATTTGAAAAGAACAAGGATCACTTGATACACAACTGGCAATAATTGACACGGAGGTGTGCCATGCAGGATTTCTTTAATTTAGTTCTTGAACCGCTCAAAGGTATTTATACGGACTTTGCAAATTTTTTCCCGAATCTGCTCGCAATGCTGATCATTATTGCGATTGGCATTCTGGTTGCCCGCCTGTTGAAGGCCATTCTGCTGAAACTGCTAAAAGCGATTAACTTTGACGTCTGGAGCGATAGAATGGGTTTTACCACGGTCATGCGGAAAGGTGACCTGTGGTCCAAGCCATCGTCGGCCATCGGCTCGTTTTCTTACTGGCTTTTGATTATCGTGGCGTTCATGGCGGGGCTCAGCGCTCTGAAAATTCAGGCTATTGACAATCTTGTAGCGCAATTTGTTCTTTATATTCCTCGGGTGCTGTCAGCCGTGCTGATTGTCATTGCAGGCTATATCATAACGGGCTTTATCGGCAGGGCGCTTTTAATCTCGGCGGTCAACCGGGGCTATCATTTTGCCAAACTGCTTGCGGAAGCGGCTCGTCTGTTATTGATTGTATTGTTTATCGCAATGGCACTGGAACAACTCCAGGTCGCACCGGGGATCGTTATTTCAGCGTTCTCCATCATTTTTGGAGGGATTGTTCTGGCGCTGGCAATTGCCTTCGGCGTGGGAGGAATCGACGCCGCGAAAAAAATCATAGAGCATAAGACAAGCCAGACAACCGATGAAAAAAAGGATATGGAGCATATTTAAGGAGAGAGCATGTCGGATTTTTATCAGACAGGGGTAATTACCACGCTGCATAATTTAGGGAAACCGTCTCTGGAGCGCCTGGAACAGGAGTTGAAAGAATATTCACAGATGCGCCCGATAGCCCTGGTGCTTCCTGCCCTTTATTCCGAGTTCGAAGGTCCGGCAATGCCGAAGATAATCGAAGAACTCTCTAAAGTAAAATATCTAGCAGAAATAGTTCTCGTGATTGACAAAGCCACGGAAAAAGAATTTCTTCGTGCAAAATCTTTTATGTCGCCCATTGCCACTGAGGTTAATATTGTTTACAATGATGGTAAACGGATCAGTGAGATCTATGATACGCTCGCTCGGAATAAACTTGATGCGGGACAGCGCGGGAAGGGCCGATCAGTCTGGCTGGCATACGGGTATGTACTTGCCCGCGGCCGTTCGGACATTATTGTACTTCATGATTGTGATATCTTGACCTACAGCCGCGAAATGCTTGCGCGGCTGTGTTATCCGGTGGCAAACCCGAACCTTGATTATGTGTTTTGCAAGGGTTTCTACAGCAGAGTATCGGACAGAATGCACGGACGGGTGACCCGACTTCTCATAACACCACTTATTCGGTCTCTCCAGGCACTGCATGGCGCGCATCCATTTCTCAGCTTTCTGGACAGTTTCCGCTATCCGTTATCGGGTGAATTTTGCATGATCACGGACATGGCCCGCGTGAACAGAATTCCCTGGGACTGGGGGCTGGAAGTCGGTTCTCTCGCTGAAGTGCACCGCAACTATTCGCCGCGGCGGATTTGCCAGGTGGACATAGCTGCTACGTATGAACATAAGCATCAGGACCTTTCTGCAGAAGATCCGGAAAAAGGTCTTATGAAAATGACTGTTGATATTTGCAAATCCATCTTCAGGACGCTGGCTTCGGAAGGGGTAACTTTTTCCGACGGCTTCTTCAAATCTCTTTCAGTTTCCTATATGCGGTATGCGGAAGATACGATTGGAAAATATGAGGCTGACGCGGCTATAAACGGACTTCGTTTTGACAGGCATGAAGAGGCAAAAGCGGTTGACGTGTTCGCAAAAGCCATTGCCTTGGGAGCGCAACGCTACATGGAAAACCCGCTGGCAATGCCGCTTATCCCGAACTGGAGCAGGGTTACCTCCGCCATCCCCGGCATTCTGCCGATGCTCAAAAAAGCGGTGGAGGAGGATAATAAATAAAAGTGCGGATTTGTAGCAAGCGCGAAAACGGCAGAATAGAGAAAACATATATTTGCCGTGAAACAGCTTTTTTTTACTTGCTCAAAAACACGCATCATACTATAGTAATATTTGCTTATGCAACACTGTACTTGCATTGTGCAGTGAATTGTGCTCGTAGGATGAAGGAGTTCCTTATGGCTGAAACGACTCTAAGAATATCGGGAATGAGCTGTGCTCATTGTGTAATGAGAGTAAACAAAGCCCTCAAGGCGATACCCGGCGTTACTGATGTACAGGTTGATCTTCAGAAGGCAGAGGCAAAGGTTTCATATGATGAGGCCAGGGTGGGTGTCGAAAAGCTCATCGAAGCGGTTGTAGAGGCCGGCTATCAGGCCAATTCATGATTTACTACGAACTTTGCGCGGTCGCTTGACAACCTGACAATCCCTTCAGTATAATCGTTACGACTTTGTACGAAACGGTTTTTTTAAACGACTGTTAGCAGTGACGAAGCTTATGCTGCGCGATATCTCACAGAATCCTTAAACAGGGAGAAACGGATGGATGAATTGATCAAGTGGAAGATCATTTTTGCGAAAAAGCACAAACGGCAACTCCCTCTTGATATAGAACACTGTTCTCCTCTTGCGCTTCGTAGCATCATTCTTGATGTGCGCACACCCGACCATATTCTCGAACGCATCGCACAGGTATATTATGACAGTGATGACATTCTGCGCGACCTTGTTCGCTGCCCTAATCTGTCTGAAACAAGCCTTGCTTTTATTGCGCTGACGGGATCGGAAGAGATCAAAGCCTTTATCTCGGAGACCCGCGTCATGGATGTCTTATTTGCGGATGCCGAGGCGTCAGGGGCAGAAGGGCAGAGTGGAAGAAAGAAACTTAATATTCAGCAGATCATATTGAAAATGAGTGCTCCTCAGAAAATTAAACTTGCACTGACAGGAGCCAAAGAAGCACGCAGCCTGCTGATTCGAGAGTCGAGCAAAATAATTGCGATGTCGGTTCTTGACAACCCACGGATTACCATAGGAGAAATCGAATTCTTTTCAAAATCCACGAATTTAAGCGAAGATGTTATACGAAAAATCGGTACAAATTCCGAGTGGTCCAAGAGATATTCCGTTGCAGCCGCCCTGGTGAATAACCCAAAGACACCGGTGGGCATCTCTATGCCTTTTGTGAACAGGCTGACTGACCGGGATCTCGGAATCCTCGAGAAGAGCCGCAACGTGCCGGAGGCTGTCAGAACAGCTGCCAGAAGCAGAATTATGAAGAAAAAGATGGGCAAAGGCTAAGTTACCCCCTTCCACTTGATATCTCTTCATCCGACCGAAGTTTATAGCCATGGATGTGCATAATGTATTCAATTTTTGTGCAGCCCGGTTTTACAGCAGGTAACCGCACAAAAACAGTTGCAGATATTCGCACATCCTGCTAATATATGCCATACAAACGAGTGAGGTTTGAACAATTATTCAGACAGGAGGCAAATGTGGTAAGTTTTACGGACAATGCGATTCGCAAGCTAAAAGAAGTTGTTGAGAAAGACGGGACGCCGGGCGATGGAATAAGAATCTACACCGTTCCCGGCGGCTGAAGGCCGTCGTTGGCTATGGACATAGCCAAGGAGGCCCAGAAGGGCGATATCCTGCTTGAAGAGCAAGGGGTAAAGTTATATTTGGGTGAAGAAGCAAACAACATGCTGATGAATACGAAACTTGATTTTCAGGAAGAACGTGGTTTTACGTTGACCGGCATGCCGCCGGCCTCCTGCAGCTGTTAGCAACAAAAGGAATCTATGATTTCGTGACCGCCGTATCCGTAACGGGTGCGGCGGTTTTTTTGTGCCAACAATGATCGATGCAAGTCGCTGTCAGCTGCTACTGGGGGAAGCGTCTGAAAATGAGCGAAGCATTTGCTCCTCCGAAGCCGAGAGAATTAGAGAGTGCGGTTTTAATATCTTGTACACGCATCGTATTCGGCACATAGTCCAGATTGCACTCAGGATCAGTATGATGGAAATTTATCGTCGGCGGAATGATGCCTTCAGAAATAGCGAGAATGCTGATGATCGCTTCAACCGCACCCCCGGCGCCGAGCATATGACCGAGCATGGACTTGGATGAACTTACCGCAAGCTGGCGTGCATGTGCGCCGAAGACCTTTTTTATGGCAATCGTTTCGATTCTATCGTTTGGCTTCGTAGAGGTGCCGTGCGCGTTGATATAATCGACTGCCTCCAGCGCCACAGCAGCGTCAGAAAGTGCGAGCTTCATGGCACGCGCCGGGCCGTCGCCGCTGGGATCGGGTTTTGTATAGTGATATGCGTCGGACGTCAGTCCATAGCCCGCAAGTTCGGCATGGATTTTAGCGCTGCGTTTGACAGCGTGCTCCAGATTTTCGAGAAGAAGCACTCCGGCCCCCTCGGCAAGCACGAACCCGTCACGGTCACGGTCAAAGGGGCGGCTGGCGCCCGCAGGGTCGCTGTTTCTTCGCGAGAGTGCCCGGGCCTGGCAAAAACCGGCCAGTATCAGCGGAGTAATTGGTGCTTCAGCGCCGCCTGCAAGCATCATATCCGCATCGCCGCGTTGAATAATTTTCATGGCTTCACCGAGAGCGTGGGTGCCGGCTGCACAGGCGGTTGATATGGAAAAACAGGGGCCTTTCGCGCCGATTTTCATGGAAATGTATCCGGATGCCATGTTTACCAGCGACATCGGAGTGTAGAAAGGGGAAACCATCCTAGGCCCCCCATTCGAAAGGGCCCGCATGTTCTTTTCAGCGGTGGTCACTCCGCCCCGTCCCGATCCCACCAAGACGCCGATGCGGTGCGCGGAACGAGAACCGATCGAAATGCGTGCGTCCTGCATTGCCATTAAAGCAGAGGCGAGCGCGTACTGAATGTACGGGTCCGTCTTCTGGGCGTCCTTGGCGGTCATACATTGGAGAGGATCGAAGTTCTTTACTTCTCCTGCGATGCGGCAGGGAAATGTGGAAACATCGAATTTTGTGATACGTCCTATGCCTGATTGGCCGTTTTTGATTGACGTCCAAAGCGTCCGGATATCGTTTCCGAGCGGGGTTACTGCTCCGATCCCGGTTATAACCACGCGAATTGTCATAAACAGCAGTATATTTTTTTTTCGCATATTTGTCAAAGGAGCCATTTCGTAAGCGGAGATATTGCATCCGTTGCAGGTCGGCGGAACGAGCAGTTACCGCAGGAGGGGTATCCGTCAGGGCAGTGCAGGTTTTTTATTGACTTTATTCTCATAACAGAGTAATTTTTTTTATGATTCGGAAGGCAAAAACAACCGATGTCAAGGCAATACAGTCGCTGGTCAACCAATATGCGACTTCAGGCCAGATGCTGCCCCGGTCATTGAATGAATTATATGAATGCCTGCGGGACTTCCAGGTGTATGAAGATGCCGGCTCTCTTATTGGCGTGTGTGCGCTCCACATAAGTTGGGACGGGCTTGCTGAAATCCGATCACTCGCAGTCAGGCCAGACAGGGTACAACAAGGCATAGGAGCAGAACTGGTTCGGCATTGCCTTGCTGAAGCTGCTGACCTGCAGGTGGAACGAGTATTCGCCCTGACCTATCAGGATGGTTTTTTTAGAAAGCTTGGTTTTCAAGACATCGACAAAAAAGAACTCCCTCACAAGATTTGGACCGATTGTCTGCATTGCGCCAAATTCCCGGACTGCGACGAGTCCGCGCTCATCATTACAATTCCTCCCAGAACAGAAGCCTGATAAGCGGATTAAACATGGAGAAGCAGCATTCTGCTCCACCATAACGGTCCTGCATCGGTAGTAGATGATGCTTTGGCATCAGTGTTGCATAAATACTGGAAATATTTTTTTGTATGAATTGCCATATTCAAAAAAACAATATGTTATCGCTCTATATTCATATTCCTTTTTGTGTCAGAAAGTGTTTGTACTGTGGCTTTTATTCAACACTTTATTTGCCAAAGAAGGCTGATGAATTTATCGATGCTCTGCGCATCGAAGTGGAGCAGTACCGGAAAAATTTTGTTGGCAGACGGGTCGGTACTATTTACATCGGCGGCGGCACACCGACCG
The DNA here is from genome assembly GCA_964586075.1 of uncultured Nitrospiraceae bacterium. GTDB lineage: Bacteria > Nitrospirota > UBA9217 > UBA9217 > UBA9217 > JBAZLV01. The sequence goes on from CAZPGZ010000004.1 coordinate 40,470, forward strand.
TGTTGTCGGTTGAACAATTAAAACGACTGGTAGATCTTGTAAAGAAAAACTTCATGCTCAACGATATTCAGGAGTTCACTATCGAGGCAAATCCGAACTCTGTTACAGCCGATAGCCTTGCGTCCCTCGTTCGTCAAGGAGTAAACAGGCTGAGTCTGGGAGTTCAGTCGTTCTCTGACCGGACGCTGCAAACGCTTGGGCGGCCTCACAGCGTACAGCAGGCCGTGGATGCCATTACACTTGCGCGAACAACGGGATTTAAAAATATCGGCATCGATCTGATCTTTGGTGTTCCGGAGCAGAGCACGACTGAATGGGAAAAAACAATCGATATGGCAACAGCGCTTTGCCCTGAACATATTTCGGCATACAGCCTGTCCATCGATGAAGGATCACAATTTATACAGCGCATTCAATCGGGCACTCTTGCTCTGCCTGACGAAGAAACTGTTGCAGGCATGTATGAATTGACTGTCCAAAAACTGCAGCAAACAGGCTACCAGCGCTATGAAATTTCAAATTTTTCTTTTCCCGGATTTTCGTGCAGGCATAACCTGAACTACTGGAATCGAGGCGAGTATCTGGGGATCGGGCCGGGCTCCGCTTCGTTTATCGATGAAAAACGATATGAGAATATTGCAGACATCGATGAATATATCCGACGCTTGCGGAACGGCTGCTCAATAATCGCGCGAGAGGAGGCCGTCGGCATTGATGCTGCAGCGAGGGAATATTTGCTGCTTGGACTCAGGACTGCACAGGGGGTGGATCTTTGCCGCGTCCAGCAGGAATTCGGAACGGATTTTTCAAAGCAGCTGGAGAAAAATATAACCGCACTGGAAGCCGCAGGGTTGGTCTTCCGAACGAATGGGTATTTGCGGCTGACAGACCGCGGATTTTTGTTGTCTGATGAGGCTCTTGCGCGGCTTTCGGCATAAATTTTTGTTTACACCCGCACTACGCCATGCTATAGTATTTCGTTCTTAACGAGAAAATCGGAGGTCGCTGTAATCGTGCATAAAAACCTCATGGCCGTGGGAGCATGGCTCATGCTGTTTATCGCAGCAATTGTGCTTCCCTGTGCGGCGCAAGACACAAAAATTACGCTGATTGAGATTCACGGAAACAAGAGGATTGAAACGGCGACGATCCTCGCAAAGCTCAGATCAAAAGAAGGCGATTTTTTTTCTCCCTCACACATCAAGGAAGACATCAAGGCACTCTATCAACTTGGTCATTTCGAGGATGTCCAGGTAAAAACCGAAGGCTTTGAAAGCGGCCTCAAAATTATCTTCTCGGTAAAAGAGAAACCGCTCATCCGGGAAATAACCTATGAGGGCAATGATGAGGTTTCGCTGGAAACCCTGAAGGAAGGCATCACCTTATTGCCGAGGACTGCGTACAACCAGCAGTTGATTAATGAAAATGCCGAAAAACTGCGGCTCAAGTACCAGGACAAGGGTTTTTATGAAGCCGTCGTTGTACCTGTGGTTACCGAGCTTCGCAACGGCGACAGAAACGTTACATTCTATATAGAAGAAGGCAAAAAAGTAAAATTATCTGATGTCGTTATTACAGGAAACACTGCACTGACCTCAAAAGAGATAAAAGACGCTTTAAAGAACCAGGAATGGTGGATATTTTCTTTTTTTGGACACAGCGGCGCATTAAGGACGGATGAACTCAAGGAAGATGTTGAGACCATTAAGAACCTTTACTTCAACAAGGGCTATATTCAGGTACAGGTGGATGACCCGGTCATTGAGTTCAAAGACAAGAAAAAGAAAAACAAGCTTGTTTTGCGCTTCAATGTCAAGGAAGGCGACCAATTCAGTGTCGGTTCAGTAACATTCAAAGGGAATTCCATAATTTCGAGCAACGAACTTGCCAAAGAGGTCAAACTGAAACCCGGTGATGTCTTCAGTAGAGACATGCTCCGACAGGATGTGAGCAGGATCATGGACCGTTACGATGGCATTGCCCGTCCGTTTGCCAGTGTTATCCCGCAGTTTAACATCGATTCCGCCAGAAAAACGGTTGCGCTCACGATGGAAATTCAGGAGGGCGGGGAAGTACGGATCGGCAGGATTGAGATTACCGGCAATCCAAAGACCCGTGACAAGGTTATCCGGCGTGAAATACGTCTCGACGAAGGAGATCTCTACAGCAAAAAAGCACTTAAGAGAAGCTATGACCGGATCAACAACCTTAACTTTTTCGAAAGCGTAGACATCGTCCCTGAACGCAGGCAAGACTCGATCATGGACTTGAACGTCAAGGTCAAGGAAAAATCAACCGGCATGATCAGCGTCGGCGGAGGTTACAGCTCGGTCGATAAAATGATGGGCATGATCGAGTTCACGCAGGGCAATCTTTTCGGTCGCGGCCAGCTTATTAAAGTCAAAGCACAGGTGGCCATGGCCGGGACAACCAATCAATATATGTTTAGCTTTGTCGAACCCTATCTTTTTGACAAACAAATTTCCGGTAGAGTTGATCTTTACTCGCAGACCACAGAGTATGACGGTTACAACGCCAAATCAAAGGGATTTGGGCTCTCAATCGGGAAAACCTTCGGAGAATATGTTTCTACTTCGCTCAAATACGGGCTGGATAGTACAAAATATACTTTATCAACGGAAAACTCTGACACTCCCCCGAACGATATTAAAACTCTTATTAATGACTATGGGGATGGAGACCCCAATAGTGCCACGATTATGACGAGTTCGGTAACATGGAGCATCGCCAGAGATTCGAGGGATTATTATCTCGATCCCAAAACAGGTTCAAGAAACAGTTTCTTCGTCCAATATGCAGGCGGTCCGCTCGGGGGGGATCCAAATTTCTATAAAACGGTAATCGATTCCGCCTGGTACTATCCACTGTTTTGGGACACCGTTTTTATGGTCCGCGGCAGGTTCGGATATATGGAATCACTCATAGACAAGCCTGTACCGTTAACCGAACGGTTTTTTGTGGGCGGTCCCGGCAGTGTCCGTGGCTTCCAATATGGAGGCGCAGGCCCTGTTGATGACTCCGGTAATCGGCTCGGCGGAACTAAAGAGCTTATTTTTAATTTTGAATACAATTTTCCGTTGTATCCGGCCGCAAGGCTAAAAGGTCTTGTATTCTATGACATTGGAAGGGCTTTTGGCATAGAACCGTTCAGGTCCTTTAAAATAGAGGATTTGGCACATTCTTATGGATTTGGTATTTACTGGCTTTCACCGTTCGGTCCGCTTAAGTTCGAATTCGGTTTCCCGTTAAAGAAAAATTCAACAGACAAACTGAGTTCGTTTGATTTCTCGATTGGTTCACAGTTCTAGCAGCGTTTGTTCCTGGATGACGGGCTTACTAGGGGAGTATCTTCGATAAGGTACTGATCGGCAAGGTAGCAATGATTGTAACTATTCAGGGAGGTATCACAATGAAAAAAGTAGCGGTGGCGTGCGCCATGGTTCTGATGCTGACGACAGGTGCCATGGCAGGAGACGGAAAGACGGCGTATGTTGACACTCAGGCTGTTTTTGAGAAGACCAGCCTGGGTAAAAAATATCAGGGTATCGTGCGGGAATATTATGAAAGCCGCAAGAAGATTTTGGACACGGATGCCGCGGAAATACAAAAACTGCAGGAAGAATATGGCAAGCAAAAGCAGGCGAAACTGCTGAACGAAAAGGCACAGAAAAGCAAAGAAGAGGTGATCAACCGCAAAATCAACGAGTTCCAGAAAAAACGTGATGAATTCGGGGCGGAAATAGGGAAAAAGAATGAGGAATTATCAACTGAGTTCAGCCAAAAAATGCAGGAAATTATTAAAGCGGTAGCCAAAAAGGAAAAAGTATCACTGGTGCTGACAAAGGGCATTAATATCATGTCAAAGTCAGAAGTTCCATCAGTTTTATATGCAGAGGATGAACTGGATCTTACAGAAAAGATTGTTGCTGAAATGAACAAAAGAGAGCCGGGCAAATAACAGAGGGTGAATCCTTGCAGCAAAGGGGATTGTAACGATGAAACTAAAAGATCTGGCTGACAAGCTTGGTGCGCAACTGGACGGTGCAGGGGACGTAGAAATCACCGGTGCGGCTGGCATCCTTGAGGCAGGAACAGGGCACATAACTTTTTTTGAAGGAAAGAACTTCAAACAACTGGATCAGGTACGGGCCTCTGCTGTTCTCGTGCCCCTGAGTGCGCCGAAATTCCCTTTTGCGGTACTGCGCGTTAAAAATCCGCGCCTGGCTTTTGCCCGAGTGCTTGAAATATTTTATGTCAAACCGTATCAGTCGCTTGGCATAAGCAAACAGGCACTAGTCGGCCAGAATGTTGTCATCGGATCTGAAACGACGCTGCATCCGTTTGTGGTGGTTGCAGATGACGTGCGAATCGGCGATCGGGTGACTCTCTATCCCGGTGTTTACGTGGGGCAGGGATCAATGATAGATGATGACTGTATTGTTTATCCGAATGCGATTATACGGGAAGGTGTCCGTATCGGCAAACGGGTAATCATTCATGCGGGGGCTGCGATCGGCAGCGACGGATTCGGATTTGTTACGGATGGTGGAAAACACCACAAAATACCGCAAGTAGGCGGAGTGATTATTGAAGATGATGTAGAAATCGGCGCCAATACGACGGTCGACCGCGCGACGCTGGGGAACACCCTTATCAAGCAGGGGGCTAAAATCGACAACCTGGTGCAGATTGCCCACAACGTCACCATTGGAGAACATTGCTTCCTCATGTCCCAAGTCGGAATCGCCGGGAGCTGCACAATCGGCAACTATGCTGTCTTGGCCGGACAAGTCGGGTTGGCTGACCATATCACGATTGGAGACCGTGTCATGGTCGGTGCCCAGTCGGGTATTATGCGAGATATCGAAGCCGGCCAAATAGCAGTTGGGAGTCCCGCACTGCCGCACAAGGAATGGGCAAAGGTATACTCCGTTCTGCCGAAATTGCCGGAGCTGAGAAAACAAATCATGGATCTCGAAAAGCAGGTGCTTGAATTAAAACAACAGGTAACGGAGCCAAAATAGAGAGGAGGACCACCTTATGTTTGACATTAACGAGATTATTAAAACCCTTCCTCACCGGTATCCTTTTCTTCTTGTCGACCGGATACTGGAATTTGAAAAAGGCAAGCGGATTGTGGGGTTAAAAAATGTGACAATCAACGAACCATTCTTTCAGGGGCATTTCCCCGGTCATCCGATTATGCCCGGAGTGTTGATTCTTGAGGCCATGGCGCAGACCGGTGGGGTCCTTGCTTTGAAATCCCAACCGGAACATGATGTCCAGAACAAAGTGATTTATTTTATGAGTATCGATAAGGCAAAGTTCCGCAAACCCGTTGTACCGGGGGATCAGGTCCGATTTGAACTCGACATCATCAAGCATCGCGGCAATATAACCGGACTGAAGGCAGTTGCGAAAGTTGATGACGCAGTAGTAGCGGAAGCTGAAATGATGGCGATGATCGTAGACAAATAAAATCAGAGGAGTAGATTGTGAACATACATCCGACGGCAATAGTACACCCGAATGCAAAACTGGCCGAGGGAGTGGAAATAGGCCCTTATTCAGTCATTGGCGAGCACGTGGCGATCGGCAAAGACACAAAAATTGCGGCGCACGTGGTGATTGAAGGCTGGACCTCCATCGGCGAAAGAAATCATATTTTCCCCTTTTCGAGCATTGGCATGCCGCCTCAGGACATTGGTTATAAAAATGAAGAAACTTCCGTGATCATCGGTGATGACAACATCATTCGGGAATGCGCTACTATACATCGGGCAACAACCAAGGAAGACCGGAAAACAGAAATCGGCAATAAGAATTTTCTTATGGCGTATTCTCATGTGGCGCACGATTGCAAACTGGGAAGTAATATCATCATGGCGAATTCCGTGGCGCTCGGAGGGCATATCATCATAGAGGATTATGCCATCATTGGCGGCATTGTGTGTGTGCACCAGTTCGTGAGGATTGGTTCCTACTGCATGATCGGCGGAGGCTCTGCAGTGGCGCAGGATATTGCACCGTATGTCAATGCGGCAGGAAATCATGCCAAATTATACGGCTTGAATTTAATCGGTCTCAAACGGAGAGGGTTTGGGGAAGATCAAATCAGTAATATTAAAAAAGCATATAAACTCATTTTCCGATCAGGATTAACCCTCGAAGAATCAATAAAGAAAACATCAATGGAGATGGAGAATTCAAAAGAGGTTCAACATTTTATCAATTTTATCCGCGGGACACGGCGTGGAATAACACGATAGACAGCATATGAAGATTGGTTTAATAGCAGGGAACGGCAGGTTCCCGATAATTTTTGCGCAGTCGGCAAAACAAAAAGGGATGCAGGTCATCGCAGTGGCGCATGAAGGTGAAACATCGCCTGAACTTGCACAGTGGGTGGACGGCATTTTCTGGATCAAGGTCGGCCAGCTCGGCAAGATTATTTCCATTTTTAAAGAACAGCAGGTAAGCGACGTGATGATGGCCGGCGGCATCAAAAAGACGCACCTCTTTTCAGGAGCCATGCCCGATTTGCGGGGAATAGCTTTCCTTGCCAAAATGATCCATAAAAAAGACGATTCCATTTTGCGGGCCGTTGCCGCTGAGCTGGAATCTGAAGGCATTACGGTGAGGGAATCAACCCAGTATCTTGACAGTATCTTGGCTGCGCCCGGCGTTTTGACGAAAAGAAAACCTTCAAAGGATGAGCGCAAGGACATTGACTTCGGCTGGCAGATAGCAAAAGAGATCGGCAGACTTGACATCGGCCAGACGGTGCTTGTGAAAGACCAGGCTGTGCTTGCCGTGGAGGCGATCGAGGGAACAGACGAAACCATCCGCCGGGGCGGGATTTTGTGCAAGAAAGGTGCAGTTGTGGTCAAAGTCTGCAAACCCAACCAGGATTTGCGGTTCGATCTCCCTGCTATCGGTACGCAGACTATTAAAAGCATGGAGCAGGTCAAGGCATCCTGTCTTGCCATTGAGGCGGGAAAAACCATTATTATCGATCGGGAAGCCGTCGTGCACGATGCTGACCGAGCGGGTATTGCCGTTATCGCAATACAGGACATAGGTGAAAACATATGAAAAAAATCAAAGTCGGCGTGATCGGCGTGGGGTATTTAGGACAGTTCCATGCTGAAAAATATGCTGGCATTCCGGATGCGGAGCTTGTCGGCGTTGTTGATGCGGATGGTGCCCGTGCCGCCCAGATAGCAAACAAGCTGCAGACCCGTGTTTTTTCCATGCCGTCGGATTTGTTCGGAAAAGTAGATGCGGTGAATATCGTCGTCCCGACAACCCTGCACTACGGGGTCGCGAAGCAATTTTTGGAACAGAGCGTCCATGTTCTTCTCGAAAAACCGATGTGTGTGACTTCCGAGCAGGCTGATGAGCTCAACAGTCTTGCCGCCCGTCAAGGTGTGATTTTGCAAATCGGGCACATAGAACGGTTCAATCCTGCCGTCATCGCAATAAAGAAGATGCTGGGTACTCCGCGCTACCTGACCTCAGAGCGCATGGCCCCTTTTACAGTCCGCTGTACGGACGTCAATGTGGTGCTGGACCTCATGATCCATGATCTTGACATTGTCTCGGACCTTTCAGGATCGGAACCGGAGAAAGTCAGCGCTGTAGGCGCATCAGTCATTACCAGAGAGATTGATGCGGCGTCAGCCCGTATTGTCTTTCGAAACGGATGCATAGCCGACGTTGTTGCCAGCAGGGTATCGGATGAAAAAAAACGCGTTCTACGGGCATTCGATGAAGACAGAGTTCTTTTTGCCGACTACCAGACACAAAAAGCGATAGTATCGCGCAGAGGAGGCAATGCTGTTCCGGAGCTGGTATCGCAGGACATCTCCCTGGAACGGCGCGATACGCTCAATGAAGAAATCAAGGCTTTCATCGCCAGTGTCCAAAACAATACGCGCCCGCTGGTGTCAGGCATCGAAGGAAAAAGAGCTCTGACGCTCGCACGGCTGATTACCGAAAATATTGAAAAAGGCATTACCGGTTTTGTTCCGGTGCCGTAGAGAGGAGCTTTATTATTATGACAGTACCTATGGTTGACTTGAAAATACAATATGAAGCGTTAAAAGAAGAAATCAATGCGGCCGTTCTGGGTGTTATGCAGAGCACGCAATTCATCCTCGGCCCGCACGGAAAAGCCCTCGAAGAGGAGGTGGCCAGGTACCACGGGGTGAAACATGCTGTATCCGTGGCCTCAGGAACAGACGCGCTCCACCTTGCGCTTCGTGCTGCGGGAATACAGCAGGGCGATGAGGTAATTACCACTGCCTTCACGTTTATCGCAACTGCTGAAGCGGTATCGTATCTTGGCGCCGTACCGGTGTTTATAGATATCGATCCTGCCACCTTTAATATGGATGTTTCAAAAATTGAAGCGGCTATTACCACAAAGACGAAAGCCATACTTCCGGTGCATCTGTACGGACAGCCGGTGGACATGGATGGTTTGATGCAGGTTGCCAAAAAACACGGTCTCAAGGTTATTGAGGACTGCGCACAATCTTTTGGAGCGGACTATCGTGGAAAAAAGACCGGGACTTTTGGAGAATTCGGCTGTTTCAGTTTCTTCCCGAGCAAGAACCTCGGCGGCTACGGCGATGGCGGCATGGTGATCACTGATGATGCAAAGCTGGCAGAACATCTGCTGAGTCTGCGAAACCACGGAAGCCATGTCCGATATTACCATGATGAAATCGGATATAACAGCAGGCTTGATGAGATGCAGGCCGCGATTCTGCGCATCAAATTCAAACATATTGAAGAATTCAACACAAAGCGTAGAAATAATGCTCATTTGTACGGCACGTATCTTTCAGGAAACGGTATTCAGATTCCATCCGAAATGAATGAATCGAAGCATGTTTTCCACCAGTATACCATTAAGATCAAGAACCGGGATGCAGTAAAGAAAAAACTGGATGATGAAAAAATCACCTCATCCATGATCTACTATCCTGTCCCGCTCCATCTTCAATCCGCGTACAAAAACCTGGGAATGGCCCCTGGAAGTCTGCCGATGACCGAACAGGTTTCGCATGAAGTACTGTCGCTTCCCATGTATCCCGAGCTTACCGAGGCGCAGGTCAAACAGGTGTCCGAAGCGGTGAAAAGAGCGCTCTAGCAGGGGATGGCAATCAGAAGACCGGCATGAAAAAAGTCATGATTATGTCGGGAGAGGCGTCGGGCGACTTACACGGCGCAAACCTCGCGCGTGAACTTCGAAAGCTTGATCCGTCCATCGCCCTGTATGGTGTCGGCAGCAAACACATGCGGGATGCCGGTGTCCAAATGCTTGCGGATGCCTCTGAAATTTCCGTTGTAGGTGCTGTGGAAGTGCTGACGCATCTGAGCGCCATACTCAGGGTTTTGAACAGATTGAAAAGTTTTTTGGAACAGGAACGCCCCGATCTTCTGGTTCTCATAGATTTTCCGGATTTTAACATCAGGCTCGGCAAGGCCGCACGGAAATTGGGCATTCCGATCCTGTATTATATAAGCCCCCAGGTATGGGCGTGGCGCAAAGGCCGTATCAAGACGATTGCCGCTTTGGTCAAGGCCATGATTGTGGTCTTTCCCTTTGAGGTGGATATTTATAAAACTGCCGGTGTGGATGTACGGTATGTCGGGCATCCTCTGACTGATGTCGTACAATCCCCTCTGAGCCGCATCGATGCCCGAAAACAACTCGGCCTTGATCCGGAAAAGAAGACCGTAACACTGTTGCCGGGAAGCAGGACGAAGGAAATCACCTATCTTCTTCCTGATATGCTGGCAGCAGGAAAAATTCTTCAAAAACGGTTTTCGGATATCCAATTTGCTTTACCAATTGCGCCCACACTTACAGAAGACTTCATCCGTATGTTCACGGACAAGAGTGGGGTTGTTGTAAAACTCATTGATGGACGGGTATACGATGTTCTTCGCGCCTCGGATGCTGCCATGGTAACGTCAGGAACGGCAACCCTTGAAACCGGACTTATGGGCGTTCCGATGGTCATTGTTTACCGCCTTTCCTCCTTATCCTATCACATCGGCAGAATGCTTGTCGATGTCAAACATATAGGATTGGTGAATATTGTCGCTGGGGAAAAGATTGTGCCTGAACTGGTTCAACACGACGCAACGCCTGAAAAAATAGCCGGGGCCATGACGGAAATCATGGACAATCCGGAATATTATAAGCAGATACAGAACAAGCTTGCCGGAGTTCATGCGCAGCTTGGGGAAACAGGTGCAAGCATACGTGTCGCTTCTATCGTACTGGACTTTTTGAAGGGCAGTAATTAAAGATGGTTTGGAAAATTTATAAACGGCTGTTGACATATTTGAAACCGTACAAGATACGCCTTGTCTGGGCAATGGTTTTTATGATCCTTACAGGTATCTTGACCGCGGCAGAAGCCTATATCGTGAAGCCGGTCGTAGACAAGGTTTTCCTGGATATCAAGAATAATTTACTTTTTTTGTATCTTTTGCCTCTGGCGATTATCCTTATCGTTGTCTTAAAAGGAGCAGCTGCATATGTCCGAGACTATCTGCTCGGTTATATTGGCCAGCGGATCGTAAATGACATACGAGATCAAGTCTATTCCCATTTGACTTCACTGTCTTTTTCTTTTTATACGCGAACGCCCACCGGAATCCTCATTTCCCGGATTATCAATGATGTGAACCTTGTCCAGGGGTCGCTGACCAGGGCGCCGTCCAGCGTGGTGCAGGGTGTGGTCACAATCGTGGCATTGAGCGGTTATATTATTTATACGGATTGGAAACTTGCCGCGCTTTCGGTGCTGGCCCTTCCCTTGCTTGGTGTTGTCTTTTCGAAATTCAGCAGACGGTTCAGACGGGTAAGCACGCAGATGCAGGAGCAATACGGCGAGATCACCATGCATCTCCATGAAACCATTGCAGGCATGCGGATTGTAAAAGCATTCGGCATGGAGGCATATGAAAACAAAAGGTTTGCCCTAAGAAACAAAGCCCTTTTTAATTCGCTTATGCGAGGTATCAAGACCAGCGCACTATCTTCTCCCATGATGGAAATAATCAATATGACAAGCATCGCGCTGGTGATCCTCGTGGGCGGTATATGGATCAGCCAGGGCAGGATGACCGTGGGAGAGTTTTTTTCTTTCTTAACGGCCTTATATTTAATGTATCGGCCTGTGAAAGATTTGAATAATGTCAATAATATTGTACAGGACGGTGTGGCTGCAGCGAAGCGCATTTTTGATGTTTTGGACACGAAATCAGAAATCACAGATCGGGATGACGCCGGAACCGCTCCACGCGATTTCAAGACAATAGAATTCAGGAACCTTTCATTCAAGTATGAAGATGCCCTTGTGCTGAAAGGAATCAACTTCACAGTCAAAGCTGGCGAAACAATTGCAATTGTGGGCAAGAGCGGTGGAGGAAAAACCACCTTTGTAAACCTTATTCCCCGTTTTTACGACGTTTCTGACGGGGCAATTCTTATTGACGGCCGGGATATTCGCAATGTCACGATAAAATCGCTTCGCTCTTTGATGGCAATCGTCACACAGCAAACGTTTCTGTTTAACGATTCAGTGAAGGAAAATATTTCTTATGGCAATCCGGAGCTCCCTTTCTCTGAAGTGGTTGCTGCCGCGCAGGCGGCTCATGCGGATGGATTCATACGGTGCCTCCCAAAAGGATATGATACAGTTATCGGCGAATCGGGAATAAAGCTTTCCGGAGGGCAACGCCAGCGAGTTTCTATCGCGCGTGCACTTCTTAAGAACGCTCCTATTCTCATACTGGACGAAGCAACGTCTTCTCTCGACACGGAGTCAGAGCGTGAAGTGCAGAAAGCGCTCGATGTATTGATGAAGGGAAGGACCAGTTTTGTGATAGCCCATCGGTTATCAACGATTCTTAACGCGGACCGGATTATTGTACTCAAAGACGGTAGCATTGTTGAACAGGGAAAACACCAGGATTTGCTTGTACGGGACGGCGAATACAAAAACCTGTATGAACAGCAGTTCAGGGACGAATTGCAACCGAAGACAGAAGAGTAAAACATATATATAGTTCCGGTATTTAAGCACAAAATAATCATGGCTGCTTCAAACCTGAAGATGCTGCTTGCTGTATATTGAAATCCTAGATGTATGGAGTATGTTATGTACATCATTTATAATTTATTTCTGATTATTGCAACGATATTGCTACTTCCCCTGATTCTCTTCAAGCTGATCACAGTACCGAAATACCGGGGTGGGATTACCCAGAAATTCGGGAGACTGCGAAAGGGCGTCCTCAGAGTCATCAGAGGAACGCGACCTATCTGGGTGCATGCTGTCTCTGTGGGAGAAGTAATGGCAGCCCATCCGCTCATCAGGGAGCTTAAGAAGAAATACCCGGGGCGTGCGTTGATTCTTTCGACGGTGACGGTCACGGGAAACTATACTGCCCGGCGCCGGGTTCCCGAGGCGGATGCTGTGTTTTTCTTTCCGTTTGACTATCCGTGGGTCGTACGTCATGTTATTCGCGGCATCAACCCTCAGGTGGTACTGGTTGCCGAAACAGAACTCTGGCCTAATTTTTTCCGGGAGCTGAAAAAGGCGGGAATACCTTCTGCCGTGATAAACGGCAGGATTTCCCTGAAGTCCCACAGAAACTATCTGCGCTTCAGATCTTTTTTCCGTCTTGTTTTCGAGAATGTGGACCTCTTTTGCATGCAATCCGATGCAGATGCACTGCGGATCAAAGAAATAGGGGCCGCCCCCGAAAAAGTTATTGTGACCGGGAATCTCAAATTTGACCAGAAAATATCAATGCCCCAATCTCTGCCCGCGCTCATTCCGCCGGGGAAAAAGGTCATCACCGCGGGCAGTACACACCGGGGAGAAGAAGAAGTACTGCTGGAAATTTTTACCCAGCTCAGAACAAAATATCCAGGGCTGCTGCTCATTCTGGCTCCGCGTCATCCTGAACGGTTTGATGAAGTTGCAGGACTCATCAGCAAGGCGGGCTACGAATGCCAGCGTAGAACGGAATTAAGAGGGACGATTAAAGATGTTCTGCTGCTTGACACAATCGGTGAACTGAGAGCCTTTTACTCGATTTGCGACATTGCCTTTGTGGGCGGAAGTCTTGTCAAGGTAGGAGGGCATAATCTTCTCGAACCCGCAGCAATGAAAAAACCCGTGGTCTTCAGCCGTTACATGTTCAACTTCAAGGAAATATCAGAAGCATTGCTGTCAGCGGGCGGAGGTGTCATGGTACGGGATAAATGGGACCTCTTTTCTCAATTCGAAAAACTGTTATCTGATAAAAAACTGGCAGCGCGCATGGGAGAACAGGCATTTCAGGTGATCGAAGCAAACTCAGGTGCGGCGAAAAAAACCATTGATGCAATCGGCAGGTTCCTTGTTGCTCAATAAATCCTATTTTGAAGATCTGATGTACGGAAGAGTTACATCTTGTTTCTGGGGCCTTGTGCTGGACGCACTGTCCCGGGGATACGGCATAGCCATCCGCATACGGCGTGCACTCTACTCGCTGCGATTTTATCAATCCAAAGAACTTTCTCTTCCGGTCATCTCCGTCGGCAACATTACCCTAGGAGGCACCGGGAAAACTCCGACCGTTATCGGCATTGGTGCGCTCCTCCTTCAGGAAGGAAAACGCCCTGCGGTCATCAGCAGGGGCTACGGCAGAACAGGTGAAGGCGACACACTGGTTGTATCCGACGGACGGACGGTTCTTGTGGATGCGCAAACCGGCGGGGATGAACCTGTTCTTATCGGCTCAAAGCTGCCGGGTGCTCCCGTCATTGTGGGAAAAAACAGATACCTCGCTGCTCAGAAGGCAGTGCACTTGTTCAGGCCGGATGTACTGTTATTGGACGACGGATATCAGCATATTCAGCTGAACAGGACGCTTGATATCGTGCTTGTTGATGCAGAAGATCCTTTTGGAAATGGCAGGCTGTTTCCTGCCGGAATTTTGCGTGAACCGGTATCCGCCCTCAACCGTGCGCATGCCGTGTTGATTACCAAGGGCGAGCGGACCGAGGATGTGGAACGGGTAAAAAAAATCATCGCACAACAGACAAAAGCCCTGATTTTTTCTTCTCAGTTTCTCCCGCTTGATGTAATAGACTGCTGCAGCGGCGATCGGCAACCCTTATCCTTCCTGCAGGGCGCCAGAGTACTTATGCTTGCAGGTATCGCGCGACCAGCGTCCCTGGCCGCTCTCCTGAAATCGCTGGGTGCATCTGTCGTTGCCGAAAGCATCTATCCTGATCACTATGTGTACGAAAAATCCGACCTTGCGGCGTGCTATAAAAAAGCAATTGCCGAGAATGCCGATATTATTCTTACCACTGAAAAAGACGCTGTACGACTGAAACCGCTCAAACCCCGGGGAATCTATGCACTCAGTATAGAATTATCAGTGCATGAACGGGAAGAGTGGAACGCATTTATTCTTGCTCACGTCTGACGCTTGTCACAGCACTGATGGCAACGCATTCGCTGCGCAGGGCAAGGGCATGGCATATGAACAAAGCTGTATTTCTTGACAGAGATGGAACGATAAATGAAGAAGTGGGATATATCACCGACCTGAATAAACTTCGGCTGATTCCCGGCGCCGCTACAGCAATCAGAAAATTAAATGCGGCTGGTTTTAAAGTCGTCGTGGTTACGAACCAGGCGGGAGTTGCCCGCGGGCATTTCACCGAATCGTTCATTTTGGAGACACACAAACTTTTTTTAGAAATGCTTCGTGCAGAAGGTGCGGATATCGATGGAATCTATTACTGTCCGCACCACCCCACGATAGGGAACACCTCGTACACAATCGACTGTGACTGTCGGAAACCGAAAACGGGGATGATAGACCGGGCGGCACGGGACCTTCATATCGACGTCAACGCATCGTATATGGTGGGAGACAAGTGGAGCGATATCGAAATGGGCCAGCGAGCAGGTGCCCATACTGTTCTGGTAAGAACCGGTTTCGGCTCCGATGAACAGAATAATGACAGGCCTTCTATGGTGGCAAAACCTGATTTTATTTCCCGGGATATATCGGAAGCAGTTGAATGGATCCTGCGTCATACAATGAACAACACATGATGGAACAAACGCCTGAAAAAATTCTTGTAATGCGATATCGCTTTATCGGAGATACGCTCCTCACAATTCCATTTCTTCGGAATTTGCGCAGAGCGAAGCCTAACGCGTACATTGCGTGGATGGTGGCGCCTCTGTCGTCCGATGTGGTGAAAAACAATCCCTATGTAGATGAACTGATTTACTGGGATCCGGTAACGATTCATGCTGACAGCAAAGGGACTCATCGTTCTTTTTTTTCCAAAGTGCAGTTCATAAAAAAATTGCGTGCGAAACAATTTGACACGGTCTATGTGCTAAAACGGTCTCTTTCCAGCGCGATTCTTGCATTGTTGAGTGGGGCGCCGAAACGAATCGGGTTCGACACGGAAGGCAGGGGAATCCTTTTAACCATTAAAGTTCCGTATCGTAATGACATCCACGAAGTAGAAAATTTTTTGTCGATTTTACGGGCAGACGCCGTGCCGGTCATAGATGATTACCTCGAACTCTGGACCTGCCCTGATGATGACGCCGCAGTTGATCAGATTCTGGTAGAGGCCGGCCTTGAAGCAGGCAGACCCCTCATAGCGCTCCATCCGTTTTCTGCCGTTGTTGAACGAGGGTGGCCGCTTCAGAATTTTGCTGAACTTGCTGAACGCCTTTCCGTTTGCGGTTATCCTTCCGTTATTCTCGGCGGGAATAAGGATGTGGAGGCATTTCGGAACGCGGCGCACCTCTTCCCGAAGCAGTCTATAAGTCTGGTGGGAAAGCTTTCCATTCTGCAGACGGCTTCCCTGCTGAAGAAAGCTTCACTGTTTATCGGCAATGACAGCGGTATCATGCACCTGGCGGCTGCGGCGGGAACGCCGCTGGTGGCGATTTTTGGCCCACAATCTCCAATTAAATTCGGTCCCTGGAGCAACAAAGCTGAGGTGATGTACAAAAAATTTCCGTGCTCACCCTGCAGGCAAAAATTCTTCACCGAATGCACTCCGTTTGCCAGTGGGAGGCCTGCCTGCGTGGAAACAATTACCGTGGACGAAGTGCTGGAGTCATCTAAAAACCGACTATCGCATGCCCGGTCATAATAGCTGCATTTTTATTATTACTTAGCAGATCCTTTATAAGGAATGCCATGCATCAGAAAATCTCAATCGCCATTATTACGCTGAACGAAGAGCGGAATATCAGACGCACCCTCGAAAGCGTTGTCTGGGCCGATGAAATTATTATCGTCGACTCCGGCAGCAGCGATAAAACAGTCTCGATCTGTCGAGAGTATACAAATAATGTTTTTCAGCAAGACTGGCTTGGTTTTGCGAGACAAAAAAATTACGCCATCGAAAAGGCAACCAGTGACTGGGTGCTGAGTCTGGATGCTGATGAACCGATAGAGCCTGCACTGGTGAATGAGATACGGTCTCTTATTTCCAAAACCGATTCCTGTGACGGCTACCGGATTCCGAGAAGAACTTTTTTCCTCGGAAAAGAAATCAAATACGGCGGTTGGTATCCCGATTATAATCTGAGGCTTTTCCGCCGTGGAAAAGGGTATTTTGAGGAACGTGCCGTACATGAGGCAATCCGTGTTCAGGGCCGCGTCGGCACCACGCAGCATGCAATACTGCATTACGCTTACACCGATCTTGCATCATATGTATCATCAATGAACAAATACTCAACTCTTGCCGTAGAAGTCATGGGGGCAAAGGGGATCAGTTTTTTCAAACAGAGTTGGATGAACATCGTTTTCCGGCCGCTTTTTACATTTATGTATAAATATATTTTCAGATTCGGGTTTCTTGATGGAAAACATGGATTGATCTTGAATATATTCCACGCTTATTATGTTTTTACCAAATACGCGAAAGCGTGGGAGCATTTGAACGGGAGACATATAAAAGACTGAAAATGAAAATCCTTTTCGTGAACAATTCCAAAGGAAGAGGCGGAGGAGAAGAATTTTTGCGCGATCTTTTGCCGGGACTCATTGCATCAGGCGCGACCGTGGGGCTTATTTGCCGACCAAATACCCCCTTAGTCGAAATGTTTTCGGAATCAAAAATCGCGGTCCGCACGGTCGACCGCTCAGGCCTTAATGCTCTCCTGTCAGTTGTTAGAATTGCCCGAATTATTCGCAGAGACGATTATACCGTAATAAGCGTCCAGCGGGGGCATGATGTTCTGCAGTCCTGGGCTGCAGCGCTTGTTTCGTTCCGGAATCCGGCTCTTATTTACACTGTGCAGGTGCCGGAATTTTTGAAGTCGCGTTTCCTTCTCCAACGAATGGATACGGTTACGACTATCTCGCGATATATTGCAGAACAATTGAGGCGTTTTGCGCCAGCGATTTCACAAAGATTGGCCATTTTTTACTATGGAATTGATGTCAATAAATTTTCACAAATTCACATTACTCGAGGATGGTTGAGAGATCGTTTCAATCTGAAAAGAAACACCAAAATTATTGCAACAGTTGGTGATCTTTGGAAGAACCAGATAGAATTCCTGGATTCCCTGGCGATCATCAGGCGAACCTTGCCAGACACAATATTTGCCTTGGTTGGTGAAAAATCTGATTCCAAGGAAGTAGCAATGTTCAAACGTAAGGCAGATGAACTTGGAGTGACAGACGCGATATTATGGGTGGGAAGACTGTCAAAAGACGACATGATGCAATTCTATGCAGATGTCGATGTGGCGGTCAGCACTCATCGGAATGAAGGATTCGGAATCTGGGTACTGGAAGCCCTCGCAATGGGAACTCCGGTTGTCTCGGTGAATGCCGGCGGAATCAGAGACTCCCTGGAGGATTGCCCTGCTGGTATTCTGGTGGACGGCGGTCCGACAGAAATGTCTGAAACGATACTCAGAATTTTGACAGACGATTCCTTGCGGGAAAGTATGGCGGACGCTGGACCCCGTTGGGTGGCGGAACGATTCAAGAGAGAACGCATGATTGATGATTATTACCATTTCTTCAAACGAATCGAAAAAAAGTAAACGCAATTTATATCATTGAGTTAGTGTGCTTCTTATGAATATTCTTCTCATTATTTCGAAAAACGATAAATATGGAGCCCAGAGAGTCTTCCTCGAGCAGGTGACAGCGCTGCACCAGATGAAACACTCCCTGATCGTTGTGGGACGCGGTGATAATGGATACATTCCTGAAGGAGTGAGGGCGTTGGGATTGCAATATTACAGTACTCCAATGAAGGGAATAAACGACCTTCTGTTTTTACGCCGGCTTGTAAAGCAGAACAATATTCATATTATACATACAGCGCTTGACAGAGCTGATTATTTCGGATTAATTCTTTCGAAACTGACAGGGCGTCCAGTTATCAGCACCATGAATGTACGAAGGTATCATATTGGGTATCGTTTTGCAGATAGGGTGGTCACTGTCTCGAATACACAAAAAGGCTTGTTGCTTAAACATCGCGTGCAGACACAAAAAATAAGAGTAATCCGGCCCGGGATTGATGTAGAACGGTATTCAAGTCCTGTTCCTGAGAAACAGCAAGATTGGAAACAGAAGCTTAATACCGACCAATACAGCATCGTTTTCATCCACATATCGAGCGTCATACCTCAAAAAAGCCATGGGGTGTCCATTGAACTCGTGGAAGAATGCAAAAAAAGAGGAGAGACTCCGCTTCTGATTATTGCAGGCGATCCGCTCCAGGGTGATTATTATGATTCCCTCATCGCTAAAATCAACGACAGCGGGCTGAAGAACAATATTTTTTTTACCGGATGGACTTCAGACCTGCCGGAATTGCTTTCCTTGAGCCATTTTACGCTGCTTCCATCGGTTCACGAGGCCTTCGGGATGGTGCTGCTGGAGGGAATGGCGGCAGGAACTCCCATTATTGCGAGAGAAGGCGAGGGGGGGGCCGAATTGATTGAAGAGTATGGTACCGGATTCCTTTATAGCCCGACTTTCAGTGTATCAACTTTAGCGGAGCAGTTGCTGACTCTCCGTCATGACCGCGCGTCTTATGAAGCACTATCGGATCGGTGCAGAGAAATTGCAAAACGGGAATTTTCTACAGCACAGTTTGGAAAACAACTTGTAGACATGTACAATTCCCTTCTTCCTGGTTGTTGTCAGAACAAAAAATCGGTCTGATATCCAGGAAGATTCCAGAGGCTGTCGAACTTATATTATAGACTTTACAATTATTTAAAAAAAATGTAATCTGCCATTTTGAACTTTTCATCTTGTGATATGGAGCTCTGCCGCGTGATATGCGTGTGCGAGACCGTCAGGAGTGATGATATGAAAGTTGTAATTTTAGCAGGAGGGCTTGGTACGAGGATTAGCGAAGAAACAGTCGTTCGACCCAAACCCATGGTTGAAATTGGCGGTAAGCCGATTCTCTGGCATATCATGAAAATATATTCACACTTTGGTTTCAATGAGTTTATTATCTGTCTTGGGTTCAAAGGCTACATGATAAAAGAGTATTTTTCGAATTATTTTTTGCATATGAGCGACATCACGTTTGATATGTGCAAAAACTCCATGCAGGTGCATCAACAATACGCCGAACCGTGGAAAGTAACGCTCGTGGACACGGGCGAAGAAACGATGACGGGCGGCAGATTAAAACGGGTTGCCGACTATATTGGCAAGGAAACCTTTATGATGACATACGGCGACGGTGTCGGAAATGTGAATATTCAGGAATTGTTTTCATTTCACAAAAAACACAATAGGTATGCGACGATGACATCGGTTCAGCCTTCTGGAAGATTCGGAGCGATGAATATAGATGGAAACAGCGCAGTGGTTTCTTTTCAGGAAAAACCAAAAGGAGACGGCTCCTGGATCAATGGCGGTTTCTTTATTCTCGAGCCGGACGTAATCGATTACATAAAATCTGATGGAACCGTTTGGGAGCGCGAACCACTGGAGAATCTGGTAAAAGATCATCAACTAATGGCTTATAAACATAATGGATTTTGGCAGCCTATGGATACGCTTAGAGACAAGAACCAACTCGAACATCTATGGAAGTCTGGCAACGCACCGTGGAAGGTATGGTGATATTTGTTAAGATAGGTCAGCAGATAGCTTAATAGTTCTTCTAACGATGTCATTTCTGCGGTTTTGCTAAAGTCTGACGATCAAAAGCTTGGTTTACGAAGTATAAGAAATTTTATAACAGGCAAATCAATGAAAGATAATATAATAAAATGTGGCATTTTGGAAAATTCTTTCGGAGGTTTTTTTAAAGGCAAGCGTATCTTTATTACCGGACATACTGGTTTTAAAGGTTCTTGGCTTTGTCTGTGGCTGTCCGCGCTTGGCGCGGAAGTCAGCGGTTATGCTCTAAATCCACCGACGGATCCAAGCTTGTTCGAGCTTGCAAACATCAAAAAAAATGTTTTCTCAACAATTGCCGATGTGAGGGACAATGTAGCATTAACAAAAGCGTTGCTTGCCGTCCGACCTGAGATTGTTATCCATATGGCGGCACAGCCGCTCGTACGAGATTCCTACAAAATACCAGCAGAGACGTATTCTATCAATGTCATGGGTACGGTGAATTTGTTCGAATCCGTGCGCCAGTGCGATACCGTAAGAGCGGTTCTGAATATAACAACAGACAAATGTTACGAGAATAAAGAATGGGTGTGGGGTTATAGGGAGAACGAACCACTGGGAGGATACGACCCCTATTCAAACAGCAAGGCCTGCTCGGAGCTGGTGACATCTGCTTACCGGAACTCTTATTTTAACCCGAAAGACTATTCGTCTCACGGTGTGGCGATTGCATCAGCCAGAGCCGGAAACGTTATCGGTGGTGGTGACTGGGCTACGGACAGATTGGTGCCCGATTGCATCAGGGCTCTTTTGAATAAAGAGAAAATCTTGATCAGAAATCCCCAGGCGATTCGTCCATGGCAGCATGTGCTCGAGCCACTGAATGGATATCTCATGCTGGCGAAAAAATTATATGAAGATGGACCGCGCTATGCAAAAGCTTGGAACTTTGGTCCTGATGATTCAGACGCCAAGCCGGTCGAATGGCTGGTTAAGCAGTTGTGTGCGACATGGGGTGAGGGAGCTTCCTATACGATTAATACAGCAGCGCATCCTCATGAAGCTCACTATCTCAAGCTCGACTGCTCCCAAGCAATCAATGAACTGGACTGGCATCCCAAGTGGAATTTGGAAAAAGCAATAAGCACCATTTTTGAGTGGACACAAGAATATCGAAATCATAAAGATATTAAGAGTATTTGTTTAAAACAAATTGAAATATATCTTGCACACGAGGATACTGCATGAATTGCAGATTTTGCAAAAAAGAAAATATTTTCAAGTTTCTTGAGCTGGGAGCCATGGCCTTGGCAAACAGCTTTCTTACTGATCAGGAATTAGCGTCTGGGAAGGAACAGATCTATCCCTTGGATGTCCTTTTTTGCGAACAATGCGGTTTGGTACAAATCGGCCATGTAGTGGCACCCGATGCGCTTTTTAAGGAGTATATATATTTTTCTGCCACCTCTGATCTGGTTCATAAGCATGCCGACTACTTGGCAAAAAGTTTTCAGAAACGGTTTAGTCTGACGGAGGATTCAAGAGTTGTTGAAATTGCTAGCAATGACGGGACAGTGTTGCAGTATTTTAAAAAAATCGGTCTGCAGACTCTTGGTGTAGAACCAGCCAAAAACATCGCAACGGTGGCAGAAAAGTCAGGTATTGAAACAGTTAATGATTTTTTCAACGAAGCAACATCACAACAGATGAAAAATAAATACGGAACTGCCGATGTTATCCTTGCACGGCATGTGTTTGCTCATGTTCCGGAAATTCACGGATTTGTTAAAGGCCTAAAAAATCTTTTACATGATCATGGCGTAATTGCCATTGAGGCTCCTTATCTGATTGACTTTGTCGAAAAGACAGAATTTGACACGGTTTATCATGAACACTATTCATATCTATCAATGCGTGCCATGTCCTACCTGTTCAATCTTTATGGGATGGAAATTTTTGACGCCGAAAGAGTAGCTATTCATGGCGGGTCTATTATTTATTTTATCGGCAACAAAGGAAAGCATGAAATAGGCGCGAACGCGCAGAAGTTGATACAGTCAGAGATCGAAAAGAAGCTTGATCAAAAAGAGACTTATATCAATTTTGCAAAACGAACATCAATGATTAAAGCAGACTTGGTTGATCTGTTAAAAAAGATCAAAGCATCGGGAAAAAGGATCGCCGCCTACGGAGCTCCGGCCAAGGGAAATACCTTGCTCAATTATTGTGGCATTACGCGTGATCTTGTTGAATATACTGTTGATAAAAGTCCTTACAAACAGAATCTTTTTACACCGGGCGCTCATCTGCGGGTATTTCATCCAGATAAACTTGTTCAGGACATGCCGGATTTTGTATTATTACTAGCATGGAATTTTGCCGAAGAAATTTTTGAACAACAGAAAGAATACCGCTCAAAGGGTGGCAAATTTATTCTGCCCATTCCTGATGTCAGGATCGTGTCATGATTTTCGCAGAGACGATTTTAAAGGATTCTTATCTTATCGATATGGAGCCTATTGAAGACGAAAGAGGTTTTTTCTCACGAAGTTTTTGCCAAAAAGAATTTTCTTCCCACGGGCTGAAAACGAATATTGCGCAGTGCAATGTCTCTTTTAACAAAAAGAAGGGTACCTTGCGCGGCATGCACTTTCAAATACCGCCGAAAGCAGAGGCAAAGCTTGTACGCTGTACCCGTGGTGCGATATATGATGTTATCATTGATCTGCGACCTCAATCATTAACATATTGCAAATGGACGGCATTTGATTTGACAGCACAAAATTGCAAGGCGCTTTACATACCGGAAGGATTTGCCCACGGTTTTCAAACGGTGGAAGATGATTCTGAAGTTTTTTACCAGATGTTTGAGTCCTATGCCCCGGATTATGCTGCGGGCGTAAGATGGGATGATCCGGCTTTCGGTATCACCTGGCCACTCAGCAACCCTATTATGTCTGAAAAAGACAAGAGATATCCTCTTTTTTAAAAGACCTCAATATGAAGATTCTTCTTATTGGTAAGACCGGACAGCTTGGCGGCGATATACTGAAAAATGGCACAAACCATGAAATTCATGCACCTGAGCGGTTCATGCTGGATATTGAATCGAAAGATGAAATTGAGAGAGCAGTAAAAACGTATAGACCCTCAGTGGTAATAAATACTGCGGCATTTCATAATGTTCCGCTCTGTGAAACTGAGCATGAAAAAGCTTTTCGCGTAAACTGCATTGCTGTCAGGGATATTGCCCTTGTCTGCAGAAAAATGGGCGCTCGATTCGTAACTTTCAGTTCTGATTATGTCTTTGGTGGCGAAAAACGAATTCCTTATCAAGAAACAGATCAGCCCGCCCCCTTGCAGGTGTATGGTATTTCACGAGTTGCCGGGGAGTATGCCGCCTTTGCAGTAGCGCATAATATCACCACTATTATCAGAACTTGTGGACTCTACGGCATATCCGGGGCGCGTTCCAAGGGAGGTAATTTTGTCGATAAACGAATTCAGGAGGCAAGAGGGCAATCATCTCTCGAAATGGGATGTGAACAAATAGTTTGCCCAACGTATACGGACGATCTCAGCAGGGCTGTATTACGCCTAATCGAGCACCCTCGGGCCCAGTCTGGAATTTATCATCTTGTTAATGAAGGAGAATGCAGTTGGCATGAATTTACTAAAACTATTTACGAGATCATGCATATTCGTGTCGAGGTCAAGCCAGTTGACAGACAGGGAATGAGCGGGACGATGAGACGGCCTGTTTACTCTGTTTTGAAAAATACAAAAGCCAGAGCCTTGGGAATAACGCTCCCGTCTTGGCGTGATGCGCTTGTGAGATATTTAAAAGAAAAACATAAATAACCGGTATTTTCAAGCTAATAGCAGGTAGTGATTGTCAAACCGCCATCGAACGCGGTTTCTAAAATTATTTCTGTCGCCAACTCTTTTGCAGGTAATTAAAGATATTCTATATCAGAAGGCATCAGTTCCAGCCCTGCACGTTGACAATATTCAAGGAATACCTCGGAAAGGATTGTTATGGAAGTTTTTTGCCCGCTCTGCCAAAAAAAGTCCCAACTTTATTTACGTACTATGGACTACAATAGAAGAATATCTCAGGAACTATTTAATTACAATTTTTGCCCATCCTGCAGGCTGATTTTCCTGTCACCGATTCCAGAGGAATTGGGCAGGTATTATACTGCTGAGTATTATCCAGTACCTCGATCATACGAACAACTGGAAAAAGAGGCAGAACAGGACCGGTACAAAATTAAGATTATCCAGCAGTTTGTTGCTAAAGGCAGATTACTTGAAATAGGTTCTTCTTATGGTAAGTTTGCATTGCTGGCTAAACAGGCCGGTTTTGAGGTAGAAGTATTAGAACGTGACAAAAGCTGCTGCAATTTTTTGCAGGATGTTGTTGGAATAAAAGCGATAAATAGTGATAATCCTGCAGAGAGTCTTCGTAATGCAAAGCCATATGATGTGATTGTACTGTGGCATGTCCTTGAACATCTGCCAAATCCATGGAAAACGCTTGAAACGCTCGCGGGCAAATTGCTGCCGAGTAGTATTTTGGTTATAGCAACACCAAATCCCGACGCAATACAGTTTAAGACTCTTGGACGTTTCTGGACGCATATTGACGCACCCCGTCATCTTTCATTAGTTCCTCTATCCCTTCTCCGGGAAAAGGCTCAATTACTAAGCCTCAAGATGATATTATCCACAACGTCCGATGATGGCGGATTGCTGTTAAATGCTGTTGGGTGGAAAGATTCTTTTGCAAATATGGGCAGTCGCGGCTTCATCAGGAAAAGGTTGCGCTCCGTGGGAAGGCTTATGAGTGTGGTTGCTTCACCCGTAGAACGAATCAATGGTTTGGGCAGTGCTTATACCGCGGTATTTCAAAAAGAGAGGTAAGAGCGATTAGGGAATGAAATTAATAATTTTAAATCGCACTATGTGCTTGCTTGACTGCTC
Organism: uncultured Nitrospiraceae bacterium; assembly: GCA_964586075.1. GTDB lineage: Bacteria > Nitrospirota > UBA9217 > UBA9217 > UBA9217 > JBAZLV01. Next base: position 65,667 of record CAZPGZ010000004.1, read on the forward strand.
AAGAAATCAATGAAGCCAAATATTAGCATCTGCATGCCGAATTATAACTTTGCTCAATACGTTGCTGAGGCGATAGAATCAGTGCTTAAACAAAGTTATACTGATTTTGAATTCATTATCATTGACAATTGTTCTACCGATAATTCCGCAGATATCATTCGACAATATGCTGAGAAAGATACAAGGATTCGGTTTTGTATTAATGACCGAAATATCGGAATGGTCAACAATCTAAATTTGTGTTTACAACGCGCCGATGGAAATTATATTAAGTATCTTTTAAGTGACGACTTGTTGGCTTCGCCACGAGCATTGGAAAAAATGGTCGCGGTCTTGGAGGCGGATAAAGAGATAGCCCTTGTCGCGACTGCAAGAAATATGATTAACGACCGCTCGGACATTAGACAAGTCTTGTCAGAGTATAGAGGAAATGATCTCTATGTCGGCACAGATATCATTCAGGATTGTCTGCTGGAACAAAAGAATAAAATCGGAGAACCTTCCGTCGTAATGTTCAGAAAAAAAGATGCAATGCGCGGCTTTGATGGGCGGTACCGTCAGGCCGTTGACCTTGAAATGTGGCTTTATCTTTTAGAGCAAGGGAACTTCGCTTACATAGATGAACCACTGTGTTCATTCCGAAGTCATCCAAATCAGCAGACCCGAGCAAACATTGCACAAGGTGTTCTCGCTGACGAGGCATTTCAACTACTCGCGGATTACGCAAACAAACCCTATATTAATTTATCCTGCATAAAAAGAGAGTATATGCTTTATGTCCCCGCTTATGCAGTATGGAAACAGTATAAAAAGAAGCAAATTACGCTGCAAAACGCTTTTCTTAAAATTAAAAAGCATTATAGTGTTTTTAAATTTATTATCTTCTATCCAGTATTCAAAATAGTTAAGTTTTTTAAAAGTATGGTGCAGCCACGGAAGAGATAAAAGGTGATTTTAACAGTGCTGCTAATTATGAAAAACGGTGGATTATCTTTACTAAAAACGGTTGCTAATGCTTAAAAAGTCATTGTCCTCTGATCAAAATGAGTCATGAATTTACCGAGGCTTTGTAAAAATTTCTCGAGACACTGTCAGCTCCGGATATAAATCTACTATGACAACAAATAATATTGACCTTTCAATTATTATCATTAATTGGAATACGAAGCAGCTTTTACTGGATTGCATCGCATCTGTTTACAGTACAGTACACCATCTCACCTATGAAATCTTTGTGGTGGATAATGGGAGCGCTGATGGGAGCCTAGAGGCTGTATCTGAACGCTACCCTCGCGTCAAATTGATTGCTAGCAAAATAAACCTTGGTTTCGCGAAGGCTAACAACCTTGCCATAAAAAAAATGTCGGGCAAGTATGCGGTTCTTCTGAATAGCGATACGATACTGAAGCAAACCTCTCTTGAAAAAGCGTATGATTTTCTGGAACGCCATCCTCGCGTGGGAATGTGTGGTTTGCAGCTTCTGAATGAAGATGGATCAAAACAGAACTCCACTGGCAATTTCCCGACACTATTGTCAGAATTTGCAAGTAAAAAACTCATTCATGTCTTTTTTCCTGGAAAATACAGCCAAGTATTCTCCCCGAAAAAAAAAGATGTCAATGGATTTGTATCCGTTGATTTTATCGTCGGAGCATGCATGATAGCGAGAAAGGCCGCCATTGATGAAGTCGGCATGCTTGATGAAGATTATTTTTTTCTCTATGAAGAAGTAGACTGGTGCTTCAGAATGAAGAAGTCGGAGTGGCTCGTGTATTATCTTCCCGAGGTCGAAATATACCATCTCGGTGGACAGAGTATGAAAAATATCAATTTGCGGGCAAGGGTAGAGTCTTGGCGGTCTCGATATCTTTTTTTTGAAAAAAGTTGCGAGCTTTCCACTCCGGCCCGGTACGGGCTCCTGTTTTTGGGGATTCTCCAAAACGCGTATCAGTTTTTACTTTATATTCTGTTAAACGTCGTAACACTCTTTGCATTCAAACGGTTGAGAAAACGTTTGGTCATGTTTGCCTATCTTCTTCTTTGGCATGTGAGGGGCAGGCCAATTTCTATGGGAATACCGAGATAAAATATGAGCGCTTCTCAGAAAGTTAAAACTATAAAAAATAATTTCGTGTTTTGCTTCCAATGGTATATATTACGAAAAGATAAGAGATAAGCGCTAAAGGTGGTAACACAAAGTGGCAAAGATCTTTAATTTGTTTCCTTACAAAAAATTTAAGAGCGACTGGCTTTACTATACGCTGTTTATTCTTCTCGCAGCAGTAGCCATATTTGGTTTTGTGGCTTGGAAGCCAGCTTTCTTTTTCCCGTCAACGCCGGAAGAGTTACGCTTAGTTCGAATTGACACCTCTACAGCCTTCGCTTTGTCGTACTGGTTTCAGCACGGTGTGCAATTTGGCAAGGACATCATCTTCGCCTACGGCCCTCTCGGTTTTATAAAATACGCAAAATATCATCCCGCATCTTTCCATTGGATGATAACCGGTCAGATATTTCTTTATCTTACATTTATAACTGGTGCTTGGTTGCTCATCCGAAATGTCAAAAATAAGCGCTTTCTTGTTTTAATGGGGGCTTTTTTATGCAGCCTCCTGTTTGTTTTTCAACTTGGTGCTTTTCTTCCGTCGGTAAACATGAAATATCTGACAGACGCCTTCCTCCAGTCATTTCTTGTGCTCCTCGTGGTTAATTATTATTTCGTTGATGCAGATGCCAACTCTATTTCTACTATACTGCTTGCAGTAGCATCAGCATTGGTTGCGCTTATCAAGGTCAGCCTGCTGTTTCTGGCAGTTGTTTGTATTTTTTTTATAACCGTTACGGATATCTTTGATAAAAAAAAGTTTCCGACCATTGCGACCATCTTTTCAGTATCGTTTTTCGCTTTGTGGTATGCCGCAGGTCAACAACTGCCCAACATTCCTGATTATTTTCTATCTTCACTCCAGTTGATGAGCGGCTACACCGAAGCCATGTCATACGGCGCACCCGTACGTGCGAATTTGTTCTGTGAGATTGTCTTGTATATCCTTCTCGCTTGCATTCTCCAGACCCTCTTGTGTTTGAAATTACAGCCGTACCGTATACCGTTTAATTTGATACCTTTCACGCTATTTGCCGCATTTATTTTTTTGATATTCAAACACTCCTTTATTCGTCATGATGGTCATGCACTAGAAGCATTTTATATGCTATTTTTTTTCCTCTACATTATTTTGGCCCTTTGGAACGACTTCTTTAAAAACAATCTTCCGAAAATACTTTTTCGTGCGTATCTGGGTGTGTTCATAATTTTTACCGTTTTTATCTTAATACACTATATTGGTCCATCCAGAAATAGAATTCCAACGCTTGCCCAAATGAAGCAGTCTGCTGCGATACCTTATAATGTTATGAATGTTGTACATCTGGTAAAGAAAGGGACGCAGACTTACACGGAATCATTGTATGCTGAAAAAGAAGCAATCAGACTGGCATCCGGTCTCCCGTCGATAAATGAGACGGTAGATTTGTATCCGGACAACATTGCCATTGTTACGGCGCTCGAATTAAAATATAAGCCACGCCCTGTCGCTATAAGTCATGGCGCTTATTCGCCTTTTTTAGCATTAAAGGACGCTGAATATCTCAGAGGCAGCAGTGCCCCGGAAAAAATATTATTTAAAGTAGAGACGATTGACCATAGATATCCTTCAATCGATGATGGTGTTTCATGGCAAGAACTCTGGACACGTTATGCTTTTGAGCGGAATGCGGGTGATTATTTGCTGCTTAGTCGTATGCATGTTCCAAAGAAGTATACTGTCGAGAAAATAGATCATTTTGATATACCTTTCGGACGCTGGATCGATTTAGCCGACTCGGGAAGCGCCTTGATATGGGCAGAGATAGACATGAAACAGACCACCGCGGGAAAACTGATAAATTTTATCTACAAATTACCAGAGGTTAAGATTACGGTTAAGCTTAAAAACAGTACTGTCAAGGAATACAGAATAATCCCTGGGATGCTTTCGTCCGGTTTTCTTCTTTCTCCACTTGTTGAAGAAAATCGACAATTTAAAGATATCATGACCAATAAACAAAAACATATAATTGAGGATGCGAAAGTACAGGCAGTTATGTTCAGCGTTGATAACTGGTGGTTTACACAATCATCGAACAGTGTATTTTATACAAACAATTTTCAGATGAGGATTTCTCGATTAGACTGGTAACGTTCATGAAAACAGGAGGATATGGCCGCGAAGACGGCGCCATGCTTTTGAATGATAGCTAAAGATAATAAAATAATATATAAAAGAGTCCAGGAATCTATTGAAAATTTTTCAAAACTTCTGAAAGATGAACAGTGCCTACAGGCGATTTCAGAAGCTGGGCAATTAATTGTTCAGGCCATAAAAAATGGGAACAAACTTCTTATCTGCGGTAACGGAGGCAGTGCCGCCGATGCCCAGCATATTGCAGGCGAGTTCCTCTGTCGTTTTTATAAAAACAGAAACCCAATGCCGGCAATTGCATTATCTACCGATACATCGGTTTTGACATCCATATCAAACGATTATTCTTATGATGAGGTTTTTAGCAGACAAATTGTTGGGTTGGGCAAGCGCGGCGATATCCTCTTAGGAATAAGCACAAGCGGGAGTTCACCGAACGTACTTCTGGCTTTTCATGCTGCAAAAAAAACTGGCTTAAAAACGGTTCTGCTTACCGGCAACAGAAAAAATGATATGACTGAAATCTGTGATATTGTGGTTACAGCACCTTCTGCAGATACACCCCGTATCCAGGAAATGCACTTGCTCATCGAGCATATTCTTTGTGAAATCACTGAGGCTGAAGCAAGTGCTTAAAAAGGCAGTATTCATAGATCGTGATGGCACGATTAATGTTGAAAAAGGATATGTTCATAAAGTAGAAGATTTTGAACTTATCCCGGGCGCAGAGGAAGCCCTCCAGCTCCTGACAAAAGCCGGAATAAAGATCTATATTGTTACAAATCAGGCTGGTATTGCAAAAGGATTATTCACTGAAGCTGATTTTCATCGCCTGACGGATTATATGCTTGATTGTTTCAGCAAAAACAGTATCAAAATTGAACGCGTTCTTTATTGTCCGCATCATCCAGAAGGCATTATACCGCAGTATGCGATTCATTGTCAGTGCAGAAAGCCCAAAACCTTTTTATTGAAAAATATTATTGGTGAACAGCATTATAAAATTGATGAGCTGGCTTTGGTCGGAGACAAAAAAAGCGATATTGATGCGGGGGGGGCATTGGGCCTCGATACTTATCTGGTGTTGACAGGATATGGTAAGGAGCATCGCTCATTAGCAAACCCCACATTTATCATTCAGGATATTTATCACGCTGCAGTGCATATTGTACGTCAGTAATAGGGGATTACGTGGACGCAATTATTCTGGCAGGAGGTTTTGGCAAAAGGCTGCAAAGCATTGTAAGGGACGTCCCGAAACCTATGGCGGGTATTCAGGGAAAGCCATTTTTAGCATACTTGATTGAATATTTATCACGGCAAGGATTCAATAAAGTACTGCTCTCTGTGGGCTACAAGCACGAGATTATTAAAGCCTTTTTCAAAAAACAGTATAATACTACGTCAATAGAGTATGTGCTAGAAGATACCCCTCTAGGGACCGGTGGAGCCATACGGAAATCCCTGCGCCATATTCAAGGAAATGAGGCGATCATATTGAATGGGGATACTTTTTTCGATATTGCTCTGAACGACATGTACAGTTTCCATCGAAAACAGAATACGAGCCTGTCCATTGCTGTCAAACCCATGCATAATTTTGACAGATATGGATCGATTGTTTTAGAGGGAGATAGAATTGTAACGTTCGAAGAAAAAGCATTTAAAAAATTCGGTTATATTAATGGCGGAATCTATATCATGAACAAGTCAATTTTAAATTTTCTTGATCAGTACAGTGACCAGTTCTCCTTTGAAGCTGACTTTTTGTCCAAAATAGTATATACTTTTAGGCCGTCTGCGTTTATTAATGATGGATATTTTGTCGATATCGGAATCCCAGAAGACTATAAAAAAGCCCAGATTGATTTGATCCGCATTGGACGGGAAAGGATAGTATAAAATGCTATTGTCTGTTGTTTTTTCATTCAGGAATGAAGAAAAAGTATTGGATGAATTAATCAGACGTGTCAAGGAATCTGTTGAAAAAACCGGAATGGACTCGGAAATTATCTTTGTAAACGATGACTCTTCGGATAAATCTGCTGATATTATACAAAGACACCAGACCATTGACTCCAGTATTAAACTGATTAATATGTCAAAACGATTCGGTGTCCATCCCTGCGTTATAGCAGGACTACGGCATGCCAAGGGTGACGCTGTTGTTTATATGGACACGGATTTACAGGATCCGCCCGAAGTAATACCTCAACTGGTTGAAAAATGGAAAGCAGGTGCAGATGTCGTCAACACGGTGCGTACAAAACGATTGGGAGAAAACCCTTTCAAGATGTGGTTGACAAAAAAAGCCTATCAAATAATTAATTTCGTTTCAGATATTAATTTACCGCCTAATATGGGAGACTTCAAACTGCTTTCGCGGAGAGTTGTTGTTGAGTTGCTTCAAATACAAGAAACTGACCCTTTTATGCGAGGATTGGTACGGTGGATTGGTTTCAAACAAGAGACAGTATATTATGTGCGCGAAGCCAGATACGCTGGGAAAACGCATTTTTCGCTTTTTGGTTCTGGCCCTGTTAAAGAGTTCATACGTGGTATAGCGTCATTTTCAGCAGCACCTCTTTATGTAAGCGTAATTATTGGCATTCTAATTTCTTTCTGCTCATTCATCTTTATTATATATGTTCTCATTGTATGGCTTATGGGACTGGCTGTGCCGGGATGGGCCGGTGTTATGATAGCAGTGCTTCTTCTGGGGGGAATGATCCTCTTTTCAAATGGTCTCAACGGAATTTATATCGGAAGAATTTATGAACAAGTTAAAAACAGGCCACTGTATATAATAAAAAATAAAATAGGATTTGATGGACCACAAAATAAGAGTTAATTGATCAATAGATGGAAATGGAAAAATTATGATTATATCAAGAACACCGCATAGAATATCATTTTTTGGTGGCGGAACAGATTACGCTTCATGGTATCTTGAACATGGAGGGATGGTACTGGGAGCCGCGATCGATAAATATTGTTATCTTACCTGCAGAGAATTGCCGCCATTTTTTAAGCATCGTCACCGCATTGCTTATTCAAAAGTTGAGACGGTTTGTGATGCAGACGAAATTCTTCATCCCTCAGTCAGAGAAACATTGAAATACTTGAATATACAGCAAGGTTTGGAGATTCATCATGATGGTGACATTCCCGCCAGATCAGGCATGGGCTCAAGTTCTGCCTTTACCGTTGGTCTGCTTAAAACCTTGTATGCTTTCAACGGAAAGCTGATTACCAAGGAAGACTTATACAAGCAGGCCATCCACATCGAGCAAAATCTTATCAAAGAAAATGTAGGATCCCAGGATCAGGTTTGGGCCGCATGCGGAGGATTAAATACCATTGAGTTTTTACGGAATGGTGAAATTATAGTTGAGCCAATCATCATGAAAGAAAAGCTGCTGAACAACTTCGAAGGAAAGTTTATGCTTTTTTTTACCGGTCTCTCACGACATGCTCATGAAATTGCCGGTGAGCAGATTCAAAATACCAAGAAAAATACGCAGCAGCTTTCAGCCATGAGAAGCCTAGTTGACGATGCCTATAAAATCCTTACATCCGGAAAAGACGATTTTAAGAATTTTGGAAAGCTATTGCACGAAACATGGTTGTTGAAAAGAAAGTTATCCAGCAAGATTACAAACAGCTTTATAGACGATTTATATGATAAGGCTTTAAAGCATGGAGCAGTAGGCGGTAAATTGCTGGGAGCAGGGGGCGGCGGTTTTATTGTTTTCTATGTGGAGCCGGAAAAACAGGAACGAGTAAAAAACGCCCTGAGTGATTATTTGCACGTGCCATTCCATTTTGATTTCACCGGCTCTGAAATTATTGTTTATAAACCAACATACAACTATAACAACGGGAGATAGTATGAAGTTTGAATTAGCGAGCTCTACATGGGGCGAGGAAGAGAAAAGTGCGATACTGGATGTTGTGAACAGCAATATGTTCACCATGGGGCAAAAGGTCAGGGAGTTTGAAGACAGATTCGCACGTTATTTTGGGATGAAATACGCGGTTATGGCGAATTCAGGATCATCAGCAAATCTGATAGCTCTTGCATCGCTTTTCTATAGAAAAGATAGTCCGCTTAAGCGTGGGGATGAGGTTATTGTTCCTTGTATTTCCTGGTCGACTACTTTTCACCCTCTTCAGCAATACGGACTTAAACTCAAATTTGTTGATGTTGATCTTCATACGTTAAATATAGATATTCTGGAACTAAAAAAGGCGATTACAGATAAAACAAAGATGATTGTTGCAGTAAGTATTTTAGGCAATCCCTGTCAGTTCGATGAAATTACAAATTTGTGCCGAGAAAAAAATATTATCCTTTTTGAGGATAATTGCGAATCCATGGGTGCACGCTTTAATAATAAATTTACCGGGACCTTTGGTTTGGTGAACACATTCAGCACTTTTTTCTCTCATCATATTTCAACAATGGAAGGCGGTCTCGTTCTAACGGATGACAAGGAGCTATACAATCTTTTAAAATCAATCAGAAACCATGGATGGACGCGGGGTCAGGATGAAGACAGCCCTATTTTTGAGCGCAGAGATGACGACTTCTTTGAAGCCTATCGATTTATACTTCCAGGTTATAATGTGCGGCCTGGTGAGATGCACGGCGCCATTGGTTGTAAACAGCTTGATAAATTAGCCGAATTTATTAAGACAAGAAGAGAAAATGCAAAATATTTTGTTAGCCTCTTTAAGGAAGACGAGCGGTTTATTATTCAAAAAGAAGTAGGCGAAAGCTCCTGGTTTTCTTTTACTTTAATTATTAATCCTGATTCGAAAATTGACAGAAAAAAAGTCCTTCAGCGATTAAAAGAAGCCGAAATCGAGCATCGGATTATTACCGGTGGGAACATACTAAGGCACGATGTAATTAAATATTACGATTATACTGTGACGAAATCCAGCAATGCGGACATTGCCCACTATAATGGATTTTTTGTCGGTAATTTCCCGTATGATATTCGAGAAAAAATTGACTACTTGCACAAAACACTGAAGAAGATATAAAGGAGAAAATAAATGAGTTGCAACATACTTGTCACCGGCGGAGCCGGCTACCTGGGATCCATACTTGTTCCTGAATTATTAAAAAAAGGATATACGGTAACGGTTCTTGATACGTTTATGTTTGGACAGAATTCGCTTCTTGACTGCTGTGCAAACAATAAATTTGATGTTGTCCGAGGTGACGCACGGGATGAAGAGTTATTGAAATCACTCCTCAAGGATAAAGATTATATAATTCCCCTGGCAGCTCTTGTTGGCGCGCCATTGTGTGCTAGAGATAAAATTGGAACGATTACAACAAATAAAGATGCAATTGTTTCCTTGGTCAAGGTAGCTTCGAAGGAACAAAGAATACTCATGCCGGTTACCAACAGCGGTTATGGCATCGGTCAGAAAGGTGTATATTGTACTGAAGAAACACCACTCAATCCGATATCCCTCTATGGGAAAACGAAGGTCGAAGCAGAAAAAGCTATACTCGACAGAGGCAACGCCATAAGCTTCCGGCTTGCTACCGTCTTTGGAATGGCGCCGCGCATGAGGATGGATCTGCTTGTCAATGATTTCACCTATCGTGCGGTAAAAGACCGTTTTGTTGTTGTATTTGAAGGACATTTTAAGCGCAACTACATCCATACTCGAGACGTGTCCAGAGCTTTTCTGCATGCTATCGAAAATTTCGATCGCATGAAAAACGAACCTTACAATGTCGGTTTGTCAGATGCAAATGTTTCAAAATTAGAATTGTGCGCCAAGATCAAAGAGCACGTTCAGGATTTCGTTTTTTTGGAAGCTCCTATCGGTGAAGACCCGGATAAAAGAGATTATATCGTATCCAATGAAAAAATTGAAAAAACCGGTTTTCAGCCACTGTATTCTCTTGAAATGGGGATAAAGGAACTTGTAAAAGGCTACCGGATTCTTACAAACAGCAAATACAGCAATGTTTAAAGAATCAAAAATATATATTGTGGGACATACCGGACTTCTCGGCTCTGCTGTCATGAAAAAATTGACCGCCTTGGGATATCATAATCTCATTGTAAGGAAGCATGAAGAAGCTGATCTGACGAATTGGAGCTCGGTAGATGCTTTGTTCAAGCAAGAAGAGCCTGAATATGTCTTTCTTTGCGCCGGATTAACCGGTGGAATTTATGCAAATAAGACTTATCCTGCAACGTTTTTGAGGACAAATATTGCAATTCAAAACAACGTATTCGAAGCTGCTCAACGGTACAAGGTAAGACACCTTATTTTTTACGGTTCTTCCTGTGTATATCCAAAAAATAGTCAGCAGCCTATAAAAGAAAATTATCTTTTTCAAGGTGAAATCGAATCAACCAGTGAAGCTTATGCGATTGCAAAAATGGCAGGCATAATCGGCTGCCGGTCCTTTAATAGTCAATACAAAACAAATCGCTTCATTGCGTTGTTGCCAAATTCAATGTACGGTCCATCTGATAACTTTGATATCGATAATTCACACGTATTATCTGCACTGATTAGACGACTTCATGATGCTCATCAGGCAGATGATACCTCAATAACTCTCTGGGGCAGCGGTTCTCCGCGGCGCGAGTTTATTTTCAGCGAGGATGTTGCTGATGCCTCGATTTTCGCAATGCAGAATGCATCTCTGTTGCAGAACCGTCACTATAATATTGGAACCGGCACAGACTATTCAATTCGCGAATTAGCGGAAATAATCGCCAACATCATTGGATATAAAGGAACAATTACTTGGGACACAACCAAGCCGGATGGTACCATGCGCAAACTTCTGGATAGTACCAGATTTTTTGAGCTTGGCTGGAAACCGAATATTGCATTAAAAGACGGCTTAAAACTTACATATCAATGGTATAAGGATAATGAATCTTGCACTAAAAGGATGTTCTATGAATAAGCCGTTACTCAATCACCATGCTATGCAAGAAAAAGCGCGTTGGGTCCGAATAGAGACATTGAGAATTCATAGAATAGCCCAGGAGGCGCGCATTGCCTCCTCATTATCTTCCGTAGAAATTTTTGTTGCTCTGTATTATGGAAATATTCTTCAATATGATTCATCCAGCCCACGATGGGAGTTTCGAGACCGGTTTGTTATCAGCAAAGGACACGGTTCAATCTCCTTGTATCCTATTCTGGCCGATTTGGGATATTTTGATAAACAAGAGCTACAACGGGTATGCAAAGAAGGCACTTTTCTGGGAGGGATTCCTGACCCTATCATTCCAGGGTATGAAAGCGTCAATGGCTCCTTGGGTCATGGACTGGGAGTAGCGTGCGGTATGGCCTTGGGGCTTAAGGCGCTGAATAAAAATGAATCAGTATTTGTTCTTATCGGCGATGGAGAACTCAATGAAGGATCAATGTGGGAAGCTATTATGCTGGCCCATGCACAGCGTTTGGACAACTTGATTGTAATTGTCGACAACAATAAAATCAGCATGCTTGATTATTGTGAAAAAATTCTCGATCTTGAACCACTTGAAGAAAAATTCAACGCTTTCAAGTGGCACGTACAGACGGTTGACGGTCATGATTTGGAGCAGCTTTACAACTCACTGAAAAAATTGAAGGATAAAAAAGAGGGGAAACCAAAAGTTCTCATTGCAAATACCGTTAAGGGAAAGGGAGTCCGGAGTCTGGAAAACGACTCTCTCTGCCACGTAAAGAATGTTTCCCCGGATATCATAGATGCCGCAATTGAGGAACTGCAATGAGCTCAGCAAAAAAAACCATGAGGGACGTTTTTATCGAAGGCATTTATAATCGAATGCAACAAGATCGAACACTCTTTTTTCTCACCGCTGATTTTGGTTCGCCAAAGTTGGACAAAATACGCGCAGACTATCCCGATCGATTTCTTAATGTTGGAATTGCTGAACAAAATCTGATTAATGTCGCTGCGGGATTGGCTTTAGAGGGCTTTATCGTCTATGCATACGCTATAGCGCCCTTTTTAATAATGAGGGCTTATGAACAGATTAGGAATAATCTGTCGCTTCTTTCTCACACCCATCAGGTAAATGTGAATTTATTCGGCGTCGGCGGTGGACTCAGCTATGATGTGTCCGGCCCAACACATCACTGTTTGGAAGATATCAGCATAGTGCGTACTCTGCCGAATATTGCCATTTTTTCACCGAGCGACTGGGTGCTTGCAGAACAGTTTGTGGATTTTTCTATTGATATAAAAACCCCCAAATACATGCGTTTTGACGGAAAACCTTCGGGCAATATTTATGATCCCCAGAAAAAAATTGATTTAAAAGCCGGTTTTGTTGAACTCATTCGCGGAAAAAATATTTGCATCGTCTCGACAGGTTTTATGACGCGTACTGCGCTGAAAGCTATTGAAATACTAGATCAAGAAAACATCAACGCTGGTCTTATTGACGTTTTTCTCTTGAAACCATTACCCGGAGATTTGCTTTACAATTACATCAAAAAATATAAATACGTTGTTACAATCGAGGAAGGTTTTACCAATAAAGCAGGTCTTGATTCAATAATTGCCAACATACTGCGCGCGCAAAAGTCAGATATCGTGCTGGGAAAAATGGGATTCGGGGATGCCTACGTTTTTGATATCGGCAGCAGGGAGTATTTGCACGCTTTGCATGAATTAGATGAGAAGGGGGTCGCGAAGAAAATTGTAAAAATGCTGAATGCGCCCCTATGATGCCATGGTCAAAAAAAAAGTTATTTTTTTTATAACGGGAATTATAATAAGTCTTGCACTTTTAGCCGGATCCTTTTTTGATGTAAATTTTTATAATTTTATTGCTTCATTAAAGAAAATTGAACTTCATATTCTTTTTTTGTGTATTTTTTTTATTTTTTTATCATACTGTGCCAGGGCCCTGGTGTGGCGTATTACCACAACCCGATTCCAAAACAAAACTATAGATTTTTCTACGTTGTTCGGTGGAATTGCCGTTGGATATATGGTAAATGGTATTTTGCCGTTTCGAGCAGGTGAATTTTTTAGAGCTCAATTTTTAGCATCAATGACGGGGCTGGGACGAACGTTCGCTTTGTCAACAATTTTTATAGAACGCATCCTGGATATGATTACCTTGGGTTTTCTCCTGATGGTCGGCATTTTTTGGGGCATCCAGGGATTAACCTCGCAAACCGTAAAAGTTATCCTGTTGATTTGTCTGTTTGCCGCCTTGGTAGCAGGATTCCTGATAAAATACTCCAACAACCTTGAGAAATCAAAACATAAGCTAGCCCGCATCTCGCCTAAATTACCTGAAATCCTTGCTCATTTTCTTTTACCATTCCAAGAGCTACGCGGAACAAAAAAAATATTCTCACTCTTCTTGCTCAGTCTTATATCTTGGGTGTGCATTTATTTATCACTCTTGACACTTGTTTATTCATCAGTCCCCGTATTAACATTTAAAGCCACACTTTTACTTTTTTTATTTGTAAATATAGGCATGCTTATGCCCGCAGCTCCCGGTGCTCTTGGTGTTCTCCAAATGGCTTTCTGGCTGTCTCTCTCGCAGTTCAGTGTTTCTAAAGAAGAAGCGCTGGCCCTTTCATTCATATTTTTGTTTGCATCATTTTTTTTTAATACGAGCATCGGACTTCCCTATTTTGTTAAAGCTCATTTATGGTCGCAAAGAAAAGACATCCAGGATAATCGATGATTCGCATAAACACCTGAAAAGCATACTCTTCTGTGATTATGGCGCTCGGGTATTTGTACTGAACCTCTCTTTTTACCTTTTCGTTCTTTTCAGAAAAAAATCATTTATACATAGTCTTTTAGTCAACAAAACTGTTAAAGCAGAAAAAAGTATTGTTTCTGTTGTAAATGTTTGTTAACCTTATAGGTTAAAATTGGTTGACAATGCATTGTATATGCTGTACAACTCTTCAGGGAGACTTATCATAATGAAATCATCAATATTATCGAAAGTTCTTGAAAATGTTCTGCACAATATAACAATAGATTATTCAACCGCAACAGCTCTTTCAAAAATATCAGGCACTGGCCTTTGGGACTTGTTTTCCGTTGCCACCAGAATACGTGAACGTTTTCGCGGAAACAATGTCGATCTCTGCTCTATTGTAAACGCCAAATCCGGAGAATGCAGCGAGGATTGTTTCTATTGCGCGCAATCGGTGCATCATAAGACGAGGGCGCCGGTATTCCCGTTGATCTCTCTTGAACGGATGCAGGAAGCCGCCAAAAGCGCTAAAGAAAACAGCGCTAAACGATTCTGTATTGTGACGAGCGGCCGCGGAGTTGATACCCATGGAGATCTTGAGAATATTGCAAAAGGAATACGGTTTGTAAAGAGTCTTGGTTTGTCTCCCTGCGCGACACTCGGGACACTTACAAAAGATCAACTTGCTTATCTCCAAGATGCCGGCCTCCACCGGTATCATCATAACATCGAAACATCGCGAGAGTATTTCTCCCGTATCTGCACAACTCATTCTTTTGATGAACGGCTTGAAGTCTTGAATTATGCACAGTCAATTGGTCTTTCGACCTGCAGCGGCGGCATCCTGGGTATGGGCGAGAGCATGGACGACCGTATCAAAATGGCCTTCACTCTGCGGGATCTTAATGTGGATTCCGTGCCGATCAACTTTCTGATGCCGATTGCGGGCACGCCTCTTGAACATCAAGTCCCCATTCCTCCGCTTGAAGCACTTCACTCCATAGCATTATTTCGATTTATCTTGCCCGGGAAGGAAATACGAATATGCGGAGGCAGAGGCAGTGCGCTTGGCCAGCTCCATCCATTGATTCTTGCGGCAGGGGCAGACGGTTTTATGATTGGTAATTATCTGACAACCTCGGGACTGGATCCAAAAGCAGACATTAAAATGATTCATGACCTCGGATTAACGGTTTGATCAATGAATCAGGAGAACCTCTACAGCATCCGCATGCACGCCAATGCAGCCGGCAAACATATTTCTGGCGCAGAGCGGATATGCACTCTCGAAAAAATAGATTCCATAGTCCAGCATCTTGTTACTCGAGCAAAAAGCAGAACGACGGCACCTGACGAAATCGTCATCCATATAGAACATCTCAAGAATGGGCTGTTGCGAACGCTTGCATCGCTCGATCTCATAACGGTAGACACACCGGATATGGCTACCGGGCGAACCGTAGCAGATCGGCTCTTGAAAATCATCGGCATTTCTGCCTCTGCGGCAGAGGCAGGGATACAATGGCTCAGACGTGGCGCTTCGCCGTCAGGCGGCAATATGCGTGGTGCAATCATCATGGATGCCGAAACAGGGGAGAGGCTTGAGCCGGACCAACACCGGGGTGTGCGCGCTACCCGCTTTGGCTGGAGCGACGATGCTTTAAAAAGGATACTGTTTGAACTCGCGGCGATCGGATTAACTCATCATCGAACACGTGAAGCTCTTGCGCTTGCTACGAAAGTGGCGTATGCTCCCGGCATGATTGCAGAGCTTTGCTGGTCTGATGAACCCGACTATACCGCCGGTTATGTTGCTTCCCGGAAGACAGGATATGTTCGTTTTCCTGTTCTAAAACAGAGAGGTGACCATCTCGGCGGCAGAGTTTTCTTCGTGGATTCCCATACATTGGACATAGATGCACTGATTTTTTATCTTCAGAATGAAGCGGTTCTGATCAATGCCACCGGCAACTGCCGTCCTGCCGTGAAACCGGAAGCCTACTTCGCATCTGAGATTTTTCTAAAACAATGAACCAGCGCATGGATTAAACAATGTTTGAAACCGAACTATTCCAACTTGAGCAAAACCATTTGCTGCGCAGCCTTACTCCCATCGAATCTTGTCCGCGCCCTCATGTTGCCATCAACGGCAAAGATATCCTCCTTTTGTGCTCCAATGATTATCTTGGTTTTGCTGCACATCCTGCTCTTTGCAAAGCGGCATCGGAGGCTATCAAGCAGTATGGCTTCGGTTCCGGTTCCTCGCGTCTGGTATCGGGCAGCAGTGTCCTGCATCATGAACTGGAGCGCAGGCTCGCCCGTTTCAAAGGCACCGAGGCGGCACTTGTTTTTAACTCCGGTTATGCCGCTAATACCGGCATTATTCAGGCTATCGCACAGGATGGCGATATTATTTTAAGCGACAGTTTGAACCATGCAAGCATCGTTGACGGCTGCAGACTCAGCAGGGCCCAAGTGCTTATTTACCGCCACAATGACGTAAACCAAGCAGAGGAACTTTTTCGGAAACACCATGCTTCAGGACGAAGATTGATCATTACTGATGGTGTTTTCAGCATGGACGGAGATATTGCACCCTTGCCTGATCTGGTACACCTTGCCGAAAGATACAACGCACTTCTTATGGTTGATGATGCACACGCGACAGGAGTTCTCGGCAAAACTGGAAGAGGATCTGTGGAGCACTTTAATCTTGCCGGACGTGTGCATATTCAGATGGGGACACTGAGCAAAGCACTTGGGTCTTTTGGAGCGTACGTTGCCGGAAACTGCGATTTAATTGAGTTTCTCATAAATCGTGCACGAAGTTTTATTTACAGCACGGCGCTGCCGCCGGCGGTATGTGCCGCGTCGATAGCAGCGCTTGATCTCGTTGAACGCGAAAGTGTTCATCGCGAACGGTTATGGAAGAATCACAGTAAATTTACTGCAGGTTTGCATGAACTTGGGATTGATATGGGCATGTCGGAGACTCCGATCATTCCTTTGATAATCGGCGATTCGGAAAAAACGACCGAGGCTGCAAAAAAACTTTTTGAATATGGTGTGTACGCGTCCGCAATCAGGCCGCCGACAGTGCCCGACGGAACGGCACGCATCAGAACCACACTGATGGCTTCACATTCCGATCAGGACATTGATACGGCATTAGACCAGGTGCGCAGGCTGAAGCAAGAAGGGCATTTATAAAATGTCATCTGAACGCGTTGTGATCGTTACGGGGGCCTCACGAGGGCTTGGCAGGGAGATTGCTCTTGTATTTGCCGAGGCGGGAGACAAAGTTGTAATAAACTTTTTAGAGAACGAAAATGAAGCTGTTTTGCTTGCAGATGCAGCATCCCTCACCAGCGGAGAGGCTGCTTTATCCAGAGCAGACATAAGAGTTCCGCGACAGGTCGACAAACTGATCGTTGAGACAATTGCCCGATGGGGAAAAATTGACGTCCTGATTTGCAATGCTGGTGTCACGAAGGACGGCCTGATGCTCAGAATGTCTGAACAGGATTGGGACACCGTCATGACTACAAATCTGCACGGAGCATTTTACTGCATCCGGTCTGTTTCTGAAATCATGATGAAACGTCGTCAAGGACATATCATTACCGTTTCCTCCATTGTGGGACTGCAGGGGCGGGAAGGTCAGGCAAACTATTCAGCTTCAAAATCAGCGCTTATTGGTTTGGCCAAAGCCTCGGCAAAAGAACTCGGAAGATTCAACATCAAAGTGAACGCGGTTCTGCCTGGTTATCTTGCAACGGACATGGGAAATACTGTTTCCAAATCCGTTCATGACAACATTCTCGGGCAAAACGCTCTCGGCAGAATGTCTGATTCCCGGGAAGTCGCCGCATTTATTTATCATCTATCATTGATGAATAATGCGTCCGGCCAGGTGTTCAACCTGGACAGCAGAATCATTTGAAAAAATCACAGCTTGTTTAATCGGAGAATATTTCAAAATGATCAGAGGAATTTTCGTAACCGGTACTGATACGGGAGTGGGAAAAACATACATAGCCGCCGGCATTGCCGCTGAACTGCATCGGCGCGGTATTAATGTCGGTGTAATGAAACCCGCAGAAACCGGCTGCCGTGCGCAGGGACAGGGCTTGGTCCCCCGGGATTCGCTCAGGCTTATAAAGGCCGCAGGTGTTCGGGATTCACTTTCCCTTGTGAATCCATACCGTTTTCGCAAACCACTCGCTCCGTCCATAGCTGCTGGCTTGGAAAGCAAGACAATAAATTTGAACAAAATTGTTCATGCATATCAGACATTATCACGACGACATGATTTTATTATAGTTGAAGGCGCCGGCGGCATCATGGTTCCATTATCCGGAAATAGCACATATCGCGAGCTTGTGGAGATGCTGAATATTCCTGTTTTGATCGTTGCACGACCGGGCCTTGGCACCATCAACCATACACTGCTTACTATTCTGGCGCTCAGGGAAAGAAACATATCCGTGTCGGGAATCGTGATAAATTACGCAGATAAACAGCGGTCAGGACTGACGCAAAAACTGAGCCCAGGAGCAATAGAACAGATATCTGGAGTCAAAATTGCCGGAATAGTATCTCATGGCGCAAACGAGTTCGCGAATATTGCAGACAAGTGTTTATGATACAGAAGACAAATGCACAAGAGTGTAGGTCGCCTGTACTTGTACGAATCTTTCTTTCGACGCCATGTCCTTGTCTTTATTCCTCACTGGAAATAGTATTCGATTCCAAATATAAAACCAAAATATAATGATTTGACTTTTATCTTTGGGTTGACAAAGCGAATGGAGGCTGTTATTATTCACCAGTTTTGCACGTGCTGTCTTTGAGGGAATTATGTCCGCCATTATAACGCTGACCAGTGATTTCGGTGCAAGAGATGCATTTGTTGCAAGTTTAAAAGGGGTCATCTTAAAAATCAACCCACCGGCACAAATGGTCGACGTGTCGCATGAAATAGCGCCGCAGGACGTCTGGGAAGCCGCGTTCACGCTGAAGTCTGCCTACACTTATTTCCCGAAGGGTACTGTGCATCTTGCCGTTGTAGATCCGGGAGTAGGCAGCGTCAGACGACCTATCATAGTGGTGACGGAAAGTTATTATTTTGTCGGCCCCGACAACGGATTATTCACATTGATTTATCAGGAAGCTGAAAGGGTCCGGGTCCACCATATCACCGCAACGCATTACTTCTTGCCCAATCCCAGCCAAACGTTTCACGGCAGGGATGTTTTTGCACCCGTTGCAGCATGGCTTTCCAAAGGAATACCCTCGGGTAATTTCGGCGAGGAAATCACGGATTACCTGAAGCTCAATGTCCCGTCTCCGAAAGTTTCACCCACGGGCATTGAAGGCCATGTGGTGCATATAGATCGGTTCGGCAATATGATCACGAATATTTCCCTTAAAAGCGTGCAGGCGCTTCTGGGCGAAGAAATGAATATTTCTTCTCTTGGTGTCACTGTTGTGGGACGGGAAATCAAGGGATTTAAAAGATTCTATGCCGAAAGTACGCCGGGCGAGGCGTCCGCTCTTATCAACAGCTCGGGTTTTGTTGAGATATTCGTATTCAAGCAGAACGCCAGAGCCGTTCTTTCCAGTAAAAGAGGAGAGGTCGTCCGAGTAAGCGTGAATAAATAAATTCGACACCGGATAAGACAGTATCTGGTTCCGCCTTCCCCGATTTCAACAGCGTTTATTCCGCATCCTGCCTGAGATACTTGTTGTCTTGGCTTTCTCCGCGTATTATAATAACTCCATGAAATCTTTTCACATTATTACCTTTGGTTGCCAGATGAACGAGCACGATTCAGAGCGAATGACGGGTATCCTCGAAACGCAGGGATTTTGCCCTTCTGAAATTGATAAAGCAGACATGATTATCTTGAACACATGCAGCATTCGTGAAAAGGCAGAGCAAAAGTTCTACAGTGAACTCGGTCGGCTGAAACAGCTGAAGGATTCAAAACCGGATCTGAAAATAGCGGTTGCAGGTTGTATTGCGCAGCAGGAAGGCGAACATATTCTTGCACGCGCTCCCTATGTCAACGTGGTGTTCGGCCCGTCGGATATAGCAAAACTTCCGGGTATGATTAACAATTTGGCACGGTATACAAAACCCGTGATAGACACGACCGGAGATCCCCAGTACCATTTAAAAAACCTGCCTACGGCCCGGGCTGATAAAATAAAAGCTTGGGTGTCTATTATGTACGGTTGCGATAATTTCTGCACCTATTGCGTGGTTCCTTATCTGCGCGGCAGAGAGCGTTCGCGGCTACCAGAGGAAATCGTAGGCGAAATAAGGGATCTTGTTCAGGATGGATATAAAGAGGTCACCTTGCTGGGGCAGAATGTGAATTCCTACGGCAAGGGATTGGAAACCAAGGTGAATTTCCCCACGCTGCTCAGAATGGTAAATGATCAAGCCGGTATTGAACGCATACGGTTTGTAACGTCTCATCCGCGAGACCTTTCGGAGGACCTGATAACCGCGATTCGCGACCTTGACCATGTTTGCGAGTCGTTGCACCTGCCTATTCAGAGCGGAGCGGACTCCGTTCTCAAAGCCATGAACAGAGGGTACACACGAGAAGATTATCTGCACAAGGTGCACATGCTGAGGCAAGCGGTGCCGGATATCGCGCTTACCACGGACATCATCGTGGGGTTTCCCGGAGAATCAGAACATGACTTTGCGATGACGATTGATCTTCTTGAGGAAACCAGTTTTGACGGCATTTTTGCGTTCAAATATTCCAAAAGACCTGGTACGACGGCACTCAAACTTTCGGATCAGGTTCCTGATTCAATAAAAGAGAAAAGACTGTCTCGTGTGCTTGCGCTGCAGAAAAAAATCACTCAGGGGAAAAACCAACAACAGGTGAATACGACCAAAGAAATTCTGATAGATGGGTTCAGCAAAAAAGGGGGAAAACTGACCGGCAGAACAAGAGGAAACAGAGTAGTGAATATTGAAGGGGCCGCTGATCTCCTGGGCTCAATTGTACAGACAAAGATTACTGCGGCAGGCGCGAATTCCCTCACGGGGCGCATATGCGAATAGCGTTCACGACCCTTGGCTGCAAAATAAATCAGGTAGAAACCGATTTGCTGCGCAGAAACTTCGAAGCGCGAGGAGACAGCATTGTTCCGTTCAGTGCCGATGCTGATGTTTATGTCATCAACACCTGCTCGGTGACGGCAAAGAGTGATTATCAGTGCAGGCAGGCGATACGGTCCGCTGTCCGCAGGAAATGGGGGGCCAAGGTTGTTGTTACAGGCTGCTATGCCGAACTTCGGCCGGAGGAAATAAAAAACCTCGGTGGAGTTGATTTTGTGTTCGGTGCCAGAGAAAAAGACAAAATACCACATCTTTTGCCGACTTTTCCCGGTGCTTCTTCTCCTTTATGCCCACACAGCGCAGACGCAAATAGTATACAGACAACCAGCAGCAGAACACGCGGATTTCTGAAGATTCAGGATGGCTGCAACGATCAATGTTCATACTGCGTTGTCCCTCTCGCTCGGGGAGCTTCGCGCAGTGTTCCCGTGCAGGAGGTCATGCGCGAATTTGAACGACTGATACAGTCAGGCTGCCCGGAAATCGTTTTAACCGGAATTCATATCGGGACCTACGGTCTGGATTTTGCTGAAACGACGAACGTCATAGTACTGCTTAAGCAACTTTTGGAGAAACGGGGCGGATCTCGGATACGACTGAGTTCCATTGAGCTGGGAGAAATTACTGATGAACTGCTTGCGTTTCTCGGCAAGGGATTGTGCAGACATCTGCATATACCACTTCAAAGCGGAGATGATGCAATTCTGAGAGCGATGAACAGAAAATATACGTCCGGCATGTATCAGAAACTGCTCGATGATATTGTCCTGCAAGCTCCCGGAACAGCTCTGGGCGCCGATGTCATGGTCGGCTTTCCCGGAGAAGGGAAGTTGGAATTTCAGAATACCATGCGATTGATAGAACAATCTGCTTTGACGCATCTGCATGTCTTCAGCTATTCTCCTCGTCCGGGAACCATAGCTGCGACTATGGAAGGACAGGTGCCGGAGAGTACAAAAAAAGTACGAAACAGGGAACTGCGCAAGCTTGCAGATGAAAAAAACTTATCTTTCAGAAAAAAACATGTTGGAGCGGAAGCAACCGTTGTGATCGAGGCCAAAAAGAATAAATCAGGCTTATTGACTGGATTGACGGATAATTACATAAGACTCAGCATTTACGATGCGAAAAATGAGCATATAGGCAGAATTGTGAGAGTAAAAATTACCGGTGTTGAAGAACGTGAAAATTACGCTATGATTATCTAACTATTTATAAAATTTGATTTTTGTGTGCTTATTTTTTAGGCAATTTGCATTTTCTTTGCAAAGGCTGCACATAAAAAAGACGAATCCACAAGGTTAGTAACATGTTATTCACAGTAACTGTGTAAAGAGTGTACAAACTGTTAGTTAATAAAAGTTTTTCCGCGTTTCCTAATAATTGCATAAAATAACAAATGCATTTTCTTGCACTACACGCGTGCAATTTTTCACAAATTTTGTTCAAATGAGTTATCGCGGCGAATTGTTTTCCCTTTTTAAAATATTGTATGTTGTGTCGCGCTGTGCCGCTTCATAGCCGGCATCTTGTATCAAGTTCACGATTTCCTGCCTCGTCATTCTGAAGGTGATACCTGCTGCAGCTACAACATTTTCCTCAATCATCGTACTGCCGAAATCATTGGCTCCGAATTCAAGAGCGACCTGCGCCATTTTTGCGCCTTGTGTCACCCATGATGCCTGTATGTTGTCAAAATTGTCCAGCAGAATGCGCGACAGGGCAAGCACCTTTAAATATTCTGCGGCGGTCGCGGTCCGTCCGCCGAGTTTTGTATTTCCCGGCTGATACGTCCAGGGAATGAACGCAGTAAAACCGTGCGTGCCATCCTGAATGTCTCGCAGCCTTATCAGGTGTTCGACGATATCTTTTTCGGTTTCCAGACTCCCAAACATCATGGTCGCCGATGTGGGCATCCCGAGTTTATGGGCTTCCCGCATGACATCGGCCCATTGCCGCCAGCGGATTTTGTTCGGGCTGATTTTTTTCCGAACTCTGTCAACCAGAATTTCCGCACCGCCGCCGGGAATCGAATCCAGTCCTGCAGCTTGCAAGCGTTTGAGGACATCGGCAATGCCGAGATTTTCTTTCTGGGAAATAAACGAAATTTCTGAAGGTGAGAGTGAATGTATCTGGATTGAAAATCGGTCTTTGATCGATGAGAACAGCTTCTCAAAGTATTCTATTCCGAGATCGGGATGCACGCCTCCCTGCATGAGAATTTGCGTGCCTCCCTGATTGATTGTTTCTTCTATTTTTTTGAAAATTTGTTCCGCGGAGAGAATATAGGCGTCGGGACTGCCCGGTTCCCGGTAAAACGCGCAGAAGGCGCACTTGTTCACACACACATTGGTATAATTGATGTTCCGGTCGACGATGAAGGTCACCAGCCGTTCCGGATGCAGTTGTTTCCGTACGCCGTTCGCAGCCATTCCCAATGTCAGGAGGTCGGCCTGTGTGAGCAGACGCAAGCCGTCGTCAGCAGTGAGACGCTTCCCTTGTAATATTTTTGTTGTTATTTTTTTTATGCTTGCGTTCATGGGTGGTTACAATAACATCCTCATTTCCAGACCTTTACCACGTTATAGACCGTATCTCTTTCCACCGGAATGCGGTCTGCCTGTTTTATCAAGTGGAGGATTTCGTCCTTGGTCAAGCTGCCATCCGTTGTGCCGCCCGCCGCTTTTGCGATGCGCTCTTCCACCACGGTTCCGTCGAGATCGTCAACACCGAAGCTGAGCGATACCTGTGCGATTTTCTCTCCCAGCATGACCCAGTACGCCTTGATATGATCGAAATTGTCGAGTATCAGTCGGGAAACTGCGAGGGTCTTGAGATCGTCGAATCCGGTGGTGTAAACGCTTTTTTTGATTTCCGAATTCCGGGGTTGAAAACTCAAAGGAATGAATGCCTGGAAACCGCCGGTTCTGTCCTGAAGATCACGGAGCTTGATAAGATGATCGATTCGATGTTCATAGGTTTCTATATGTCCGTACAGCATCGTTGCGTTGGTTTTGAGCCCGGCACGATGCGCGGTTTTTATCACTTCAAGCCATCGTTTTCCAGTAATTTTCTCAGCGCAGAGCGTATTGCGTACCGTAGGATCGAAGATCTCCGCTCCGCCTCCGGGCATTGAACCAAGCCCGGCTTCTTTTAACTTTTGGAGAGTATTTTTAAGACTCAGTCCTGATATGCGTGATAGATAATCGATTTCAACGGCGGTAAAGGCTTTTAAGTGTATTTTGGGAAATTTCCGTTTCAGGGTACGGAGCATGTCCAGATACCACTCGAAGGGGAGATCCGGATGCAGGCCGGAAACAATATGAAATTCCCTTATTTTTTTATGTGCGCTGTGCGCCTTGTTCAGGATATCCTGCAGCGTCATCTCATACGCGCCGGGTTCACCCTTGGTTTTGCTGAATGCACAGAATTTGCAGCGATTAACGCAAATGTTCGTTGGATTGATATGCATGTTGCGGACAAAGTAGACATTGTCGCCGTTTTTTTTGTGAGCAACATGCGAGGCCATGCGGCCGAGTGAAAGGATATCATTTGATTTGAACAGTTCTATCCCGTCTTTTCGGGTCAGACGTTTATTGGAGAAAACTTTTTT
Source organism: uncultured Nitrospiraceae bacterium (assembly GCA_964586075.1). GTDB lineage: Bacteria > Nitrospirota > UBA9217 > UBA9217 > UBA9217 > JBAZLV01. The sequence goes on from CAZPGZ010000004.1 coordinate 90,411, forward strand.
TTGGATTTGCTTTATGGACATGTCCTATATCGCGATGTTTAAAAACAGGATTACGAGCAGTTATCAGGGATTATATATCAATCATCGTGCATCAAGGATAATCTTTCCGTTGACGATGTTCATAATACAGCTTTTTGTTTCTCTGAGCAAGTCGGAATAGAGGTCTCCGGTGTCTTTCCCGGGAAGAGGAACAGCAATGAGGTCCGCTTTTTTCCACGGTTCAATGGTACCGGTTTCCTTGGCCATTCCCAGTGCTTCCGCGCCCCCACTTGTCGCGAGCGAAAAAATGGTTTTTGGCGTTATGCCGTCTTTCTTGTGGATTTTGTAAGCGTATCGCATTTCGTCCCACAGATTCAGGCTTGGTGAACTGGCCAAACTGTCTGTGCCGAGCCCCACGGTAATACCTGCGTGCAGAAATTTTTTAAGCGGCATTCTGCCCGCGCGGAGTTCTCGATTGCTCCGGGGGCAGTGGGCGATGGCTGTTCCTGTTCTTTTTATCAAGCTGATATCCGAGTCTGCTGCTTGAACGGCATGAACAGCTAAAAAATCAGGAGATAAAATTCCGAGATCATTCAGATATTCAAACGATGATGTTCCTGTTGGTGCCCAGTCAAGGTTCCAATTGGCGAATTGGTAAAGTTTTTCTAAACTGCTTCTCTTTCGTTGAAGCAAACGGATTTCATCCTTAGACTCCGCCACATGCATGCAAAGTTTCAGTTTATGTTTCTCTGTAGTCTTTTTAATGTGATTAAGAACTTGTTCTGAGACAGTGTATGGAGAATGAGGGGACAGGCCATGCTGAATCAGACCGATATTTTTTATAGACCGTACCGTGCCGAATTTTTGATCTTTGTGTTTTATGTCCATTGAGATGATCTCGTGATAGATGATGGACCGCAGACCGCTTTGTTCAAGCAGGAAAGGACTTTCACCATGGGTGCAAATTTCACCTACAGTGGTTGTGCCGGAGCTGATAATCGATTCAATGTTCTTCTGCGCAGCGAACGAGTAATCTCTGTTCTTCAAATTTTTTTTCGCAGTAATGAGATTCAAAATCCAGTCAGAAAAAGTTTTTACCAGCTTTATATCCGGAAGAGGAGGCAGTTCGAGGTGTGTGTGAAGATTTATCAGGCCGGGCAGAAGGACTGCTTTTTTTATGTGATGAATTTGGTGACCAGGATATTTTTTAATTATTTCAGACAGTGATCCGACGGCTAGTATGGTTCCACTATAAACAGCCACAGCGCCGTTATGTAAGATTTTGGTACCAGAAATTATGATGGAAGAGGTAACTATCATAATATTAATGAGTGATGCTACCATTCGGCAAACATTCTGTCAAGAATGGTTAGATTGACATATTTTGTCACCGCAAACTGACAAACGCAGGTATTTTGACGTGTTAATTATATTTAAATTATTGAAAAATAATATAAAATAATTGGCATATATTCTGCAATATCTATCTCAGTTTTTTCGAGGCCAGCGAAAGGAGGTGGAAATCCCATAAAGGCCTAGGAATTTTGTTTCAGTAATTTAACCAAACACTCAGTGATAATCTTATTAACTAATTCTATGGGAGGAAAAAGAATGAAACTGAATAAAAAAGGTTTTACCCTGATCGAGTTGTTGATTGTCGTGGCCATCATCGCCATTCTGGCGGCCATCGCCATCCCGCAGTTCAGCGCATATCGTATTAAAGGTTACAACGCGGCTGCTACTGCAGACTTGCGCAACGCGCGTACTGCTGAAGAGTCTTTCTTCTCTGACTGGCAGGTGTATGCTTCCAGTGCTGCAGCAGCAGCGCCGGGCGTAGGTGGCGTATTCACAAACACGGCAAATAATACAGGCGCAATCGCGGCTGGTGGTATTGCTGGTGCCCCAACAAATGCTCCGAGTGCTACCATACCCGCTCCTGGTTTTCAGGTTGGTGTATCTCAGAACGTTGGTCTTGTGATAAGCACTTCCGCAAATGGCGGTTCGTTCACTATCGCATCGAAAAATCAGGCTGGTGACAGATGCTTTGGTGCTGACTCAGATTTTACCCCTGTTTATTGGGTTAATGCTAATGTTGGATCGTCAATGCTTGCTGCAGCAAATGCCGCCGCCGTTGCATCTTCTATCACAAGTGATTTTGCTGGTGTAGCTGGTGTAGCTCCTTGCAATGGACTCTCTGGCGGTACTGGTCAGCTCACTTGGGTTTCCTTGTAAGATCAAGTCAAGTGGTATAATTGTCTTTTCGAAAGGCCGGGATCGATTCCCGGCCTTTTTCTTGACAACGGTTAAAGCATACTATATAATTTTTTCTATTTTGCAAAAGTATTTATACATTCTCTTCTTATAGCATTTCGATCCCTCAAATCCTAAAAATTATGGATACCAGCGTATGATTGCTATTCAAGGAATATCGAAAGAGTTCAAAGAAGGCATTACCGGAAAAAGAATCAAAGCCCTGGAAGGACTTGACCTTGAAATCGTGCGGGGAGAAGTATTTGGTTTTCTCGGCCCGAACGGGGCAGGAAAATCAACAACAATCAAGATTCTTATGAATCTTATTTTTTCCGACACGGGAAAAGCTGAAATCGGGGGCAGGGATGTCCGTGATACAAGCGCCCGGAAACTGGTCGGCTACCTTCCGGAAAATCCTTATTTTTATGATTATCTTACCGCGGAAGAATTGCTCTGGTTCGGTGGCAAAACGGCAGGTATGGACACAAAGAGTATCAAAGAACGCACAGATGCTCTTATCAACAAAGTGAATCTGCAAAATGCGCGCAAAAGGCCGCTCAGGACCTATTCAAAAGGGATGGTGCAGCGAGCGGGGCTTGCGCTCGCGCTCATCCATAATCCGGAGGTTGTCATACTCGACGAACCCATGAGCGGTCTGGATCCTGTCGGCAGAAAAATGGTAGGTGATCTGATTCTTGAGCTGAAGGGACAGGGCAAAACAGTCTTCTTTTCTTCTCACATTCTGAACGACATCGAGCGTTTCAGCGATCGCGCAGGGATCATCATCAATGGGAGACTTACGCTGGTTGATACGCTGGCAAAACTTCTTTCTGAAAACAAAAATCTGGAGGATGTTTTCATGCGGGAAGTAGCTTCTGCGGGAGGTGCGGCCGCATGAATTCACTCTGGCCTGTCGCGCTCATAACATTTAAGGAAGGCATCAGAAACAGAGCAATCTACGGGATAACGCTGTTCGCGCTTCTGCTTTTTGGCGCAACCGCCCTGATCGCCACCATGATCCCGCGCGAAGTCGGCAAAGTTGCCGTGGACATGGCGCTCTCCACGATTTCCTTTACCGGATTGCTACTTGTTCTCTTTGTCGGGATCAACCTCATGGCAAAGGACCTTGACAAGCGGACAATTTATACTGTTCTTTCTCGGCCTATTTCCCGCCCGATGTATATTCTTGGAAAATTTATCGGCATGGCCCTTCTTATTGTAGTAACAATGAGTGTGCTCAGCGCGCTGGCCATGACAGCGATAATTTTTATGAAAGCATCCATTCCCGAGTATTTCACCCGCTTTTCCTGGTCATTGATAGCACTTTCGGTATTTTTGACGATTCTGATGCTCATCTTGCTCTCCGCAGTTTCCTTTCTCTTTGCTTCGTTCACCTCGACATCATTTGTTACGCTGGTTTTGACCATTATTACGTATATTATCGGCCAGTCAATCACCGGCGTAAAAGCGCTGGTGGAGTCTTCTTCTCAGACGTTGGGGTTCGGTGTTTCTTCCCTGACGGTAAAAATGGTGCAGGCGGTTTATTATCTGTTTCCCAATCTGTCTCTTTTTAATATCAAACTTCAGGCAGCTCATGATCTCCCCGTATCAACATCGTATGTTGTCTGGACCGTCTTGTATGGTATTGTTTATATCGTGTTGGCAATAACGTTGGCTGCCTTTTTCTTCAGAAAGAAGGAATTCCCGTGAAACGCTGGCTTTATATTACCGTTTTTCTTGTTGTTGCTGTTTTTCTTCATGCGTTTTCTCTCGGGAAGGCGGCCGACGCAATGAAACAACTGCCGCAGGGGGAGGAGCATGCCTTTGTTCTGCCTGGGCCGATTCTAAAAATTGCGAGTCTCGAATTCCAGGGGCTTACATCAGACGTGCTCTTTCTCAAAGCAATGGTTTTCATGGGCGGAACTTTTGAACGGAAAGAAAAACCGAGAGTAAAGGACTGGGAATGGGTTTGGATGGAAAATATCCTGGATACTGCTACTGAACTGGATCCGTATTTTTTCGATCCTTATTATTTTGCAAACGCTTTTTTTACCTGGGATGCCGGAAAGGTGAATGAGACAAACCGCATCCTTGAAAAAGGAACTCGTTACCGCGATTGGGACTGGATGCTGCCCTTTTATATAGGTTTTAACAGTTTCTTTTTTCTGCAGGAAGACGAGAAAGCAGCAACGTTTTTGTATGAGGCTTCACGCCGGCCCGGAGGAGATCCACGGCTGGGCAGCTTGGCATCACGGCTTGCTTTTCAAGGCAACAGAACAGAGACTGCTATTCTCTTCCTTGAAGAAATAGCTGAAAAAACGAGCGACTACAGCCAGAAAAAGCAATACGAAACCCGCATACGAGCCTTGCGCTCGATACTTGTTCTTGAGACAGCGATTGGTGCATACAAAAAGAAATTTGGCAAAAACCCATTTAAGATTGATGAACTGGTAGAACGGAATATCCTAAATCGGTTGCCTCAGGACCCTTATGGCGGCACATACTATATAGCGCAGGATGGCAGGGTTAAAAGTACCACTTCCTCGGAAATTGAGCCTTACTTATCACCTCTTCAAAAAAGAATACGTCAATAAGTTCAGTTTTTTCTTCTTCGTTCCTCATGCCTGATATCAAGCCGTTTTAATTGCTCAATGCGCTTGTTCTGATCGTTCAGCGCTTTCAAGACTGCTACCCAGTTTTGTGCTTCGGAACTTCTTTTGTCGTTAGGATACAGTTTGACAAATATTTCAAATTCGTGAGTGGCCTGTGCATAGTCTTTTTGCGCGTTATCAGCGGCCACGAGGGTCATTGCCAGTCCATAACGGGCATCTGCGGCATAGAATGAGTCAGGGGCCTCCTGAAGGAATTCACGGTATGCAGCAACTGCATTTGAGTACTGTTTTTTCTTCAAATAATTGTCTGCGGCAGATATGCTCCTCGTTCCGGACAGGACAGCGCAGGATGAAAGTGTTATTATAAAAAAGAATGTGACCGTGACTGCGAAAAACTCCCGCCTCATTACGACCTCCGCTTATCTACAACAAAAACACTCTTCGGAATCGTTTTTGCGTAGTCCTTCAGCTCGGCGGCAATTTCCGAAGCCTCCAGCGGATCGGAATAGGTCCGATGTTCATTCGTCACGATGGCTATGGAAATGGTCATGATCGGGAACTGCATTTCAATGCCCTGCCTTGTTTTCCCAAGAATATAGCCCCGCTTTTGGTCTTCGGGCTCGTAGAACTTGGGAATTCTGCTGTCGAATCTGCTGATGATTTCTCCTGCTACTTCACGCATGACATCAGGTATCGTGATGACCACGAAATCGTCACCTCCCACATGACCGATGAAGTCATCGGAGGTTCCTTTTGCCTTTACCGAGGTTTCTATCAATCTTGCCGTCTCTTTTATTACTTCACTTCCGTTTGCATAGCCGTATCTGTCGTTGAAAGCTTTAAAGTTGTCGAGATCAAGGACACAGAATGCGAGCGGCTGGCCTGATTCTATGCGTTTCTTAAGTACGTTTTCTATGGCAATGCCGCCGGGCAGCCGGGTGAGCGGACTGGCATCCAGATACATTTCTTCAAGTTTCCGGAGCCGCTTCCCCATGGCAAGGAAAGCTTCCGAGAGGCTTCCGATTTCATCTTTCGTTTTTATTTTCGGATCGTAGTCAAAATCGCCCTCTGCGACATGCTCGGTTGCCTCTTTTAGTTTATGGATGGACGAGGAAATATGGTGGGTCACTACAAACCCGGCCAGTGCGCCCGCAATAATGCTGAGGAGGCAGAGACCTGCTGTCGTAAGAAAGGCGGTATTGCCGATCGCCTGTATCTGCTTCATTTTTTCATCCTGCTCGGTGCGCGCAGCAGCAGACAGCATGCGTAGATTGTCGAGGAGCTTTTCCAGCACCGTTTTCAATTCATGGTTTGATATTGCATTTGCCTCTTCAATCTTCTTCTTTCGAAGCAATTCCATTTCTTGTGAGAAAAGATGGGTATATCGCTTGTGGAGTTTATCGATAATATCGAGTGCAGTAGCATCTGCGTCGGGATTTTTTTTAAGTGTAGCGAGCAGGGCGTTGAATTCCGCCCCCCTTTTTTCGAACAGGGAGCGGATATCCTTGCTTTTCAATATCAGATAACGCTTTTCGTACGTATCTTGGGCAAGCAGGGTATCGAGCATCTGGTCGGATGTTTCACTGATCATAATATCAACCTTGACGATGCTTCTGTTTAAACTGTTGATGCGTTCAAGGTTCACGAGAGCGTAGACCACGACAAAAACAGTCAGCGCCACGAGAGTCATATAACCCAAAAGCATTTTATTCGCAATATTGAGCCGTGCAAAAAGCCTTGAGGGGACAAGTTTATCCAGGATTTTTGGAGGAATGGGTATATTTATTTTCTTCGGGAACAAACGCACGGATCAAGAGTAACAAACATTTATAGCGTTGTCAATTATTTAGTGTGCTTGTGCCAGAAGTTTGTGGAGCTTCATCACGTGGTTGTTGCTCTTCATCGTCAGCCGCTCGTTCTTCACAATATTTTCTTGGTTCCGTGCCGGGCAGAAATGCTTCACGGATGGAAGATTTGCAGCTGTCAGTACATAGGAGTCCTGTTTTAGGTTCCACTTGCTTAAAGATGATGCCTTCAGGCACCGGGAAATCTTCCGGCTGTCGTCCGGTCTGAGCTTTTTTCATGAATTCAAGCCAGAGGGGAAGCGCGGCGCGTGCACCGGTTTCTTTCGGTCCGATGCTCGAATGATCATCATAGCCTACCCAAACTCCTGCAGCAAGGCTCGGTGTGTAGCCGATGAACCATGCATCACGATAATCGTTTGTTGTACCGGTTTTGCCTGCGGCAGGTGTGGCGAGTTCGCGGGCCTGCCATCCGGTTCCCCGGGTGATGACGCCCTTAAGCAGGCTTGTCATCAGGTACGCTGTTTCCGGACTGATGACCTGTGCGGGCAATGCGTCATTAATGTAAAGTACTCTGCCGGTGTTATCGCTGATGGTAAGGATGGAAACCGGACCGATCCTGATCCCATGGTTGGCAAAGACAGTATACGCTGACGTGAGTTCCAGCAGTGTTACGTCCGAGCTTCCGAGCGCCAGGGAAAGGTAGGGGGCCAGTGTGCTCGTAATGCCGATTTTTTGCGCATATTGAATGGTTTCATCAACACCGATTTTTTCAAGCAGCCTGACTGTGGGGATATTCAAAGACTGACTGATTGCCCTGCTCAAGGTAACCGGTCCCTGATATGTCCGAGTGAAATTTTCCGGCGTCCAGCTTTTTTTCCGGTCTATTTTAATGGTAAGCGGAGAGTCATCAAGAATGTCTGAAGCGCCAAAACCCCGGTTCACGGCGGCCGCAAAAATTATCGGTTTAAACGCTGAACCGGGCTGACGAAGGGCCTGTACTGAACGGTTAAACTGGCTCTGCGCATAATCGCGGCCGCCGACCATGGCACGGATGCGGCCGGTCAACGGTTCGATGGCTAGTAATGCCGCCTGGAGGGGCGTTTTCGAAGGTTTCCTAAGGCGGCTTTCAATTTTTCGGAGACCGGTCGCTACGGCATCTTCCGCATATTTCTGCAGTTCATCATTTATGGTTGTGTAAATATTAAGTCCACCGGTATACAGAATGCTTGATCCGAATCGCTCTTCGACCCGTTGTCTGATGTATTCCACAAAATAAGGTGCGGGACCTCCGGATTTGACCGGTGACTGAATCGGGATCGGAATTCGTTTTGCTTCTTCCGCTTCCATTTTGGTAATAGCCCCGGTTGTCACCATGCGGTTTAGGACATAGGTGCGCCGGCTCAGTGCGCTTGCCGGTGATTTGAATGGAGAATAGTGCTTCGGTGAACGAGGCAGACCGGCAAGAAGCGCGCATTCTTCGAGCGTGAGTTCTCTGGCTGATTTCCCGAAATAGACCTGGGCTGCGGCCTCAATGCCATAGGCCCCGCTGCCGAAGTATATCTGGTTCAGATACAGCGAAAGAATTTCACGTTTGGTGTATCGCTGCTCGATTCTGAGCGCGAGGGCCATTTCCTTCAGCTTTCGCGTATAACTTCGTTCGGGAGTGAGAAAAAGGACTTTTGCAAGTTGCTGGGTGAGAGTGCTTCCTCCTTCCAGCACCTTTCCTGCTCGGATATTCCTGAACATTGCTCGTGCCATGCCCCGAAAATCCAGCCCATGATGGCTGTAAAACCGTGCATCTTCTGTCGCGATGAGTGCCTTTATCAGCATATCAGGCACGTTTTCCAGCAAGACAGGTGTGCGGTTTTCGAGAAAAAACTCTGCCAGCAGTTTATTGTTATCAGAGTAGACCCGCGAGGTGATGCTCGGTTTGTATTCTTCAAGCGCCTGTACTTCAGGAAGGTCCCACACAGAGAAGATCGCGAAGCCGGTTGCTCCACCGATAAGGATCGCCGTGAGTGCCAGAACGAGGTACAGGAACAAGGATTTTTTTGTTCTCATATTACGCATTATACATTCCGAAATTAGAAAAAGCAAAGCAAGAGAAAGAGCATCTGACGGATTTTGTGTCTGTATTGGTAGTTCTTGTATTGAGTTTTTATCCTCATGATGATATGATTTATGCATTGCTTTCAATTAATCGGCAAGGAGTTAGGCGTGAGCAAAGGGCTCATAATTGTTTTTACGGGAGACGGCAAGGGCAAAACAAGCGCTGCTCTCGGCATCGCGCTTCGTGCTTTTGGCCATCATATGTCCGTATCCATAATTCAGTTTATTAAGGAGTCAGCAGCGACGGGTGAGGGATTGGCAGCGGAACGCCTCGGACCGGAGCTGGAATTTCGTTCGCAAGGAAGGGGATTTGTGATCGGGACCGATAATGATCACCAGTTGTCTGAACACCGCACGGCAGCGGAACAGGCGCTTGAACTTGCACGCCAACGGATGCTTTCCGGTTCGTGCGATGTCCTCATTCTGGATGAAATCAATAATGCCGTACACCTTGGTTTGATCGACATTAACGTTCTGCTCGATTTCATCAAAAATAAACCTCCGAGACTCCATCTGGTTTTGACCGGTCGCGATGCCCATCCTGACCTCATCTCGGCAGCAGACATGGTGACGGAAATGCGATCAGTTAAACACCCCTTTCATTCAGGAATACCGGCTCAAAAAGGAATAGACTATTAAAAGTCAAATTGACTTTGATTTTTCTAAGTGCTACTATTTTCTTAATGAAGACGAATGTGGCAACGGTAATCATCGAAAATGAGCATTATCTTCCGATTCTGTACGGCGATATGGATGCTAATCTCCGGCTGATAGAGAACTCCTTTGGAGTGGTCCTGAATGCCAGAGGAAACAGGATTCAGATTGAGGGGGAAGAAAAGGTTGTTGAAAAAGTAGAACATCTTATCAGACAACTTGCAGACCTGTTGGCGCAGGGCGTTGTCACTCAGAAAGACGATGTGAACACCGCGATCCTCGCTTTTTCCAATCAATCATCCGCAGGTTTAAAAGAACTTTTTCAAAAAACAATACCGGTATCAGGCAGAAAACGGCCGGTTGCCCCTAAAAACGAGGCCCAGCGCAAATACATTGAAGCAATCAGGCTGCATGATATTGTTTTCGGCATAGGGCCGGCTGGAACGGGCAAAACCTATCTTGCCATGGCTACCGCAGTTTCCGCGTTGCTCCGGCGCGAGGTAAGCAGGATTATTTTGGTGCGTCCCGCCGTAGAAGCAGGCGAGAAACTCGGCTTTCTTCCCGGCGATCTCTATGAAAAAGTCAATCCATATTTGCGGCCGCTTTATGACGCGCTTTATGACATGATTGAGACGGAGAAAGCCAATAAACTCATAGAGCGCGGCGACATAGAAATAGCTCCACTCGCGTTTATGCGCGGCCGCACCTTGAATGATTCTTTTATTATTCTGGATGAAGCGCAGAATACCACATCCGAGCAGATGAAAATGTTTCTCACCCGGCTCGGGTTCAACTCAAAAACAGTGGTGACCGGAGATATTACTCAAATCGACCTCCCGAGCGGCAGAAGTTCCGGACTTATCGAAGTACAGGGAATCCTTGAAGGAATCAGCGGCATACGCTTTGTCTATTTTACCAACAGGGATGTCGTGCGCCATAAACTGGTTCAACAGATTATCAAAGCGTACGAGCAATATGAGGCAGTAGATGAATAGCAAAAACAAAACCCAGGTAAAGCTTCTGCCGAAGACGCAGTCCCAGGAGCAGGAGAAGGATGAGTCACTGGCATTGCCGCCGCGAAAATTATACAATATAGGCATCGGCCTCGCGACAGCGTTGCTGCTGGCGTTTGTCTTGCTGCCCAGAACGCCTCATCTGGAAAAAGGGGAAGTGGCGACCCGGGACATTACGGCGCCCTATACGCTGTACGTGGAGTTTCTGAGCCAAGATCAAACCCCGGTTTCCTTCAAAGTAAATAAAGGGGACCTCATTGTTGAATCCGGCCACCGGGTATCGGAACGGTCGGCACGGATTCTTGAAGAAATAGCACGCCGGGAGGGAATCGGCAATAGGCTTCATGCCTATGCAGGTCTTGTTGCGCTGATCCTTATTCTTTTTTATCTCTTCTACCGCGATATCAAGCGATATCGCGCTGCGCTCATTTCTGATGCAAGAAAGATGGCCCTGATCGCCTTTCTGCTGATCTTTACGCTCATCATGACACAGGCTTTCAGGTTTATTTTTTCACTTCTTGCCGACAAACTCCAATTGGATATTACGACAATCGGTTTTGCACTGCCGGTCGCTGCGGGAGCAATGCTGACCAGCCTGCTGCTGGACTTTCACCTTGCCCTGGCTTTTTCCTTCGTAGTCAGCATCCTGCTCGGCATTGCGTTCCAGGGAGAGCCGTTTATCGGAATCTATTGTTTTCTCGGAAGCATTATTGCAGCACTCAAAGTAATCCGATGCAAGCGAAGAACGGCCCTGCTTAAGGCGGGAGCTTTTACGGCATTGGTCAATATTCTGGTTATCGTTTGCATTGACATCTACCACGGCGTTCTGGTGACGCGTGGTGTCGACGACCTGATTGCGGGATTTCTCGGAGCTATTATGGTGACGATGATCGTCTCAGTCACCTTGCCGTTTTTTGAGTCAGCGTTCGATATAGCAACCGATATCAAACTGCTTGAGCTTATGGATCCCAACCAGCCACTGCTGAAAGAGCTGGTTTTTAAGAGTCCGGGCACGTATCATCACAGTATTCTTATCGGAAATCTGGCGGAGTCGGCTGCTGAAGCGATTGGCGAAAATCCCATCCTCGCTCGTGTCGGCGCCTATTATCACGATATCGGGAAAATCCCCAAATCTGAATATTTTATCGAAAACCAACGCCCGGCAGAAAATAAACACGATAAACTCATGCCTTCCATGAGCAGTCTGATTATTGCTTCCCATGTCAAGGAAGGAGTGGAACTTGCCCGCGCCCACCGTCTGCCATCATCGATTGTCGACATCATCCAGCAACATCATGGTACGTCGCTGATTACCTATTTTTACCAGAAGGCAAAAGATCTCCAGCCGTATGCTCTTATTTCCGAGGAAGAATACCGATATCACGGACCGCGGCCCCGGACAAAGGTGGCGGCCATTGTGATGCTTTCAGACGCAGTGGAAGCAGCATCAAGAACCCTTGAAGAGCCGACACCACAGCGCATCCAGACGCTTACCAACAGCATTATCTCCAAAATTTTCCTCGATGATCAATTAAGTATGTGCGATCTTACATTGAAAGACCTCCGGGAAATATCCAAGAGCTTCAATTTTGTTCTCACCGGCATTTACCACCACCGTATTGATTATCCAGGCGTGGATTTTTTTGGAGAAAAAAAACAAAATGAACATTCTGATAAAAAGCAACCTGAAGAAAGAAAGCCCGCCAACAACAAGAATAAAGAAACAATTCAGGAGACTGCTGCGGAACATAGGCCTGCCTGATGCGGAACTGAGCATCCTGTTTGTCGGCGACAGGGCCATGCGGACGCTCAACCGGCGTTATCGTGCCAAGGACAAAACCACGGATGTCCTTTCCTTTTCTTTCAAGGAAGGGAAGTTCAATACTATCCGGACGGAAATGCTCGGAGATATAGTAATTTCCGTGCCCGCTGCCCGCCGGCAGGCAAATGCTTTAGGACAGAGGGTCAGCCTGGAAATTCAGCGTTTGCTGGTGCATGGTTTAGTTCATCTCCTCGGCTATGACCATGAGCGCAGTGCACGGGAAGCCCGGCGCATGGAGCGGATGGAGCAGCTGCTTCTGAAAAAACTTATATGAAACCAAAAACTTGGTTCCAGAGCGTCAATCTTGCGATTGAGGGAATCATCTATGCCGTCAGGACCCAGCGGCATATGCGCTATCATTTTTATGCCGCCTTGGCGACCCTGGTGCTCAGCTTGCTGCTGAGTATATCCCGGATTGAATTTATTCTGCTCTGTACGGCTATTGTGCTGGTGCTGGTGGCTGAAATGCTGAATACTGCCATTGAAGTCACTGTGGATATGATTTCGGAAGAATTTCATCCCATGGCCAAGATTGCGAAGGATATTGCTGCCGGCGTTGTCCTTATTGCATCGGTTGGCGCTCTGACGCTCGCGTATCTTATTCTGTATCCGGCGCTTACAGCTGCCTTCGCGGGCGGAAACTGGCATGTGCGCAAAGTATCGAACGACCTGATTGCATTTTCCGCACTTTCCGTTGTTATTATTTTGGTTATTATCATCAAGGCCTTTTTGGGAAAAGGAGAACCGCTCAGAGGGGGAATGCCGAGCGGACACGCTGCCGTATCGTTTTCCATCTGGGTGGCTGCATGCTATCTGACGCGCAGCATTCCCATTATTGTCCTTACGTGTCTGCTTGCCGTCATGGTAAGCTGGAGCAGATGGTCATCAGGCATCCACAAGCCGATTGAAGTGATGTTAGGCGCCCTGCTTGGTTCAGGGATAACCCTGCTCTTTTTTTGGTTGTTTGGCTGATATAACCGGCAGATTCTGAAACGTGATTTCTGGAGGTGTGTTTGATTAACCGTATTCTCGAGGATCTTCTTGCGTCAGTAAACGGTGCCCAGGCCGTGATCTTTCTGGACGGCGACGGTGAAGCCATTGCCCAGGTTGGGGAGGCGGCCAGAGATATCAAACTGGCCGGTGCCTGGAAGGAAATACAGCTTGATCATATTAAGGAAATCGCAGAGCGTCTTAAACTCGGCAATGTGCAGGCAGTGCTGTTTTCGCTCGAAGAGGGGAACGAACTGATTGCACCGATGTCAGGAGAGTACTGCCTCCTTCTTTTTTTATCTGCGTACGCAAATATTCAGGCCGCGATGGAAGAGCTCAAAAACGCAATTGAACTTCTCAAGAAGGACATTGAATAACCAAGGCGGCTTTAGAGCTGATCAAACAGCCCTAATTTTCTGTATTTCTCGTATCGGAGTTTTACGAGTTCCTTCGCCGGGATATTTTTTATATCCGTCAGGTTCCTGATGATGGCATCTTTCAACAACTCTGCAGCTCTGCGCGGATCTCGGTGAGCGCCGCCGATGGGCTCCTCCACAACTTCGTCGATCACCTTCATTTGGAAAAGGTCCGGTGCGGTAATTTTCAGGAGTTCCGCCGCTTCACTGGCCTTGGAGCTGTTGTCCCACAGAATGGCCGCGCACCCCTCCGGTGATATGACGGAATAGGTAGCATGCTCCAGCATGAGCACGCGGTCAGCAACGCCCAGAGCAAGCGCGCCGCCGCTTCCCCCTTCACCAATCACCGCGGAGATAATAGGCACGGCAAGCGTTGACATCACTGCAAGATTTCGGGCAATGGACTCCCCCTGTCCCCGCTCTTCAGCACCGATTCCCGGGGCAGCTCCCTGGGTATCGATGAAGGTTATGATCGGCCGGTTGAATCTTTCGGCAAACCGCATCAACCGCAACGCCTTTCGGTAACCTTCAGGGTTTGCCTGGCCGAAATTGCGCGTCACCCGTTCCTTGATCGTTCTGCCTTTCTGATGGCCGATTACGACGACCGGCATGCCGTCCAGCTTCGCGATGCCGCAAACGATGGCAGGATCGTCCGCGAAGCCGCGGTCGCCGTGTATTTCTATAAAATCGGTAAGCATGGCCTCGATATAGTCAAGGGTATAGGGGCGGTTGGCGTGCCGTGAAATCTGCACTTTCTGCCAGGGGGTGAGGCGCGAATAGATTTCAGTCAGCAGCTGGTCGGACTTTTTTTGAAGCTTGAGAATTTCTTCTTCGAGGTCAATGCCGCCATTGGAGGTGAAAAGGGTCAGCTCTTCTATTTTTTTCTCCAACTCAGCAATCGGTTTTTCAAAATCCAGATATTCCTGCGGCAAAACAAGCTCCTCGCAACGTCAGAATTCTAAAACAGTGATGCCGCTCATAATGACGCGGCAGGGGACAAAACAATTCAATTAATTGTCTATTATCGGATATTAAACTATTCTTGTCAAGAATTAGTAGAAAAATTCGTTGTTGACAGGTAGCCTCGGTTTTGGTAGTATCGTCCATTCATACGCCGTTCGAAAGGAGCAGTCCCAGCAATGCAGGTGATATTACGCGAAGATATTGAAAAATTAGGCAAGATCGGCGACCTCGTGAAGGTTGCTGATGGTTATGCCAGGAATTATCTGGTCCCGAAGAAAAAAGCAATTGAGGCGACACCGAAGAACCTGAATGCCATGAATCATGCAAAAAAGATGGTGTCGGACCGTATCCGCAAAATCAAAAAAGAAGCGACTGCTGAAGCGGATAAGATGAAGGGCCTCTCCGTCACCATTCGCGCCAAAGCGGGAGAAGAGGGAAAACTGTTTGGTTCCGTCACGTCCATGGATATTGCAGAGGCCATGAAAGTACAGGGTATTGCTGTTGATAAGCGAAAAATTGTGCTCGATGAACCGATTAAACGGCTCGGCGATTTTACGGTGTCCATTAAACTACATGCCGACATTACGGCAGACGTTAAAGTCTCGGTGGTCGCAGAGGAGTAGAGCCAGGCCCGCTTCTCAGATGATATTGCGTTTCCTTCAGAAAACAACAACCCTATCAGGCTGGTGCGTGCACCAGCCTTAGTTTTTTATTTCTCTGGTAAAAGTCCGAGGTTGCCCATGTCTGTGCAAACCGAAGTTCCCCTTCAAAAACTTCCTCCTCAAAACCTCGAAGCTGAGCAAATGGTCCTTGGAGCGATTCTCATAGAAAATGACTCCATGAACAAGGTTATCGATCTCATTGAGCCCGATGATTTCTATAAAGACGCGCACCGGCGGATTTTCAGGACTATGATCGACATGTTTGAGTCTGGAGAGGCCATCGATCTGATAACACTGACAGACGCGCTTCGCGGAAAAGTCGGGCTTGAAACAATAGGCGGAGCCTCCTATCTTGCCTATCTGGTAAGCGTGGTGCCGACGGCTGCAAATATCAAAAATCATGCGCGGATTGTGCGTGAAAAGGCCGTTTTAAGAAAACTGATCCACACCGCAACGGATATTATAACCCAAAGCTACGATGATTCGCGGACGGTCATTAATATCGATGAACTTCTCGATCGTGCGGAAAAATCAATTTTTGAAATTGCGCAGAAAAAAATTCGTGAATCATTTGTTTCGATGAAAAACATCGTGGGGCACAGTTTTGCCATTGTTGAAAAACTGTATGAGCGGAAGGAAATGGTCACCGGTCTTCCGACCGGTTTTGTCGACCTTGACGAGCGTACTTCGGGACTGCATCCCAGCGACTTGATTATTGTCGCCGGCAGACCGTCCATGGGTAAAACGGCGTTTTGTCTGAATATTGCGGCTTATGCGGCAATAGAGAAAGGGAAAAGCATCGGCATATTCAGTCTCGAAATGGCCAAAGAGCAGCTTGTACTGCGCCTTTTGGGGGCCGAGTCACGGGTGGATGCTCATAAACTGCGTACCGGCCATTTGTCTCAGCGTGATTGGACCCCCCTGTCCAATGCCGCGGGCAGGCTGGCTGAAGCGCCGATTTTCATCGATGATACGGCCGCGATATCAGTGCTTGAGATGCGCGCGAAGGCCCGAAGGCTGAAGGCTGACCAGGGGCTGGATCTGATTATCGTTGATTATCTTCAGCTTATGCGGGGCAGGGGGGATGAAGGAAATCGTGAACAGGAAATATCAAGCATTTCACGCTCATTAAAAGCCCTTGCCAAGGAACTGCAGGTTCCGGTTATTGCCCTCTCGCAGTTGAACCGTTCGGTGGAAACGCGTCCCGGCAAGGATAAAAAGCCATTGCTCGCAGACCTGCGCGAGTCCGGAGCCATTGAACAGGATGCGGATGTGATATTATTTATCTATCGGGACGAGGTCTATAATAAATGCGAATGCCCGCCGGATGGGGAATGTCTTTGTGGCCAGAGAGGCCGGGCGGAAGTGATCATCGGTAAACAAAGAAACGGACCCATCGGCAAGGTAGATTTAACGTTTATTAATCGCTATACACGGTTTGAAAATTCGGAGAAGAGAGAGCTTTAACAGGCGGGAATTTATTTCCCTTGCAGGCTGATAAAAATACCGCTGCACTGTTTTATAACTACAGCAAATTTTCTTTTGGGAGGGGACCCTTGGCTTCGGAAAAGGCAGTGTTATCTGAAAATGTCCAGAAATATCTGCAAAAACTGGACTGGAAATCCGCTATTTTAGAAATGGAAAAATTATTTGCTGTTGATCCGGACCCCATCGTCCGTGTGCGCATCGGGGATGCGCGCCAGAAACTCGACCAAAAAGTGGAAGCTGCAAGAGAATACGTCAGGGCGGCAAATCTCTATGCGGAAAAAGGGTTTGTAGTGAAAGCTCTTGCATTGTATAAACTTGCGCTCCGGCTCGATCCAGCGAATAAACAGGCTCAATCGCACATGGAATCACTGCATTCCAATAAAACCGTTAGTGAACGAAAAACCGAGCCCGTTGAGGCCGGTGCGTCAACGCCGGTGCGGAGCGTCATTCCGCTCTTCTCAGATTTCACCCAGCAGGAGTTCAATGAATTCACAAAACGCATGATTATTTCCACCGTTCCGGCCGGGAAAAAAATTATACGGGAAGGGGAGGCGGGAAATTCCATTTATGTTCTTACCCGCGGGGCGGTCCAGGTGTATGCGACCATTCAAGGAAAAAAAGTCGATCTTGCCGTTCTCCAACCGAGCGATTTCTTCGGCGAGATCGCATTTCTTACCGGAAAGCCCAGGACCGCGACTGTCGAGACGACCGAGGAGTCGGATATACTCGAGATCGCTGAGGAAGATATACTGGATATGATCCAAAAAAGCCCGCGGATACGGGAAGTTCTCCAGAACTACCATACCATGCGACTCCAGAGCACGCTTGAAAAGGTGAAAGAAGTTTTGTAGCGCCTGTTTGTCCTGTTCAAATTTTGTCCAGAAACGGAGATACCTTATATGGCATCGGAAAAGGCGCAGTTGATCGAAACGATCCAGAACTACGTGAGCAAAGCCAATTATAAGGCAGCCATTCCGGAAATGGAAAAACTGTTTACGCTTGACCCTGATCCCATCATCAGGGTTCGCATGGGCGACGCCTATCAAAAGCTTAACCAGAAATCTGATGCCGTGAAAGAGTATATCCGTGCCGCAGACTTATATGCACAAGGCGGAGCTGTGGTCAAGTCCCTTGCCCAGTATAAGCTGGCGCTGCGGCTCGAACCGGGAAACAAACAGGCTCAGGAGCGGATCGAAGGTCTCCATGCAAACAAAACGGTGAAGGAAAGCAGGGTGGAGACTGAGGCCAAGACAGTGCAAAAGCCGGATAACAGTGTTTTGCCGCTCTTTGCACGGTTTTCGCAAGATGAGTTTAATGCGTTTACAAAAGTGATGAATGTCCATCCGCTTCCCGGAGGATTTCCCATAGTGCAGCAGAATGACACCGGCAAATCCGTTTATATTATCGCAGGCGGGTCCGTCAAGGTCTACACGACACTGATGTCCGGTGAACGGGTGGACCTTGCCATGCTCCGGCCCGGAGACTTTTTTGGTGAAATATCGTTTCTGACCGGAAAACCGCGCACCGCTACCGTGGAGACGGCCGAGGATTCTATCATCCTTGAGGTGACCGAAGACAAGTTGCGGGAGATTGTCTCGCAAAAACCAAGAATCAAAGAAGTACTGCAAAAATATTCCGAAATCCGCTCCAAAGGCACAGCCGAAAAAATTCAAGAAACAAATAAATAACGCTCCCCTCACCGTGGAGGCGCTTATGCTCCGTCAGCCGGCAGTCGCAGGTCGTTTTTATAATGGCACTTTGGAATCACTGCGGAAACAGGTGCAGAACTATGTTTTCCCGGTGGCCGAGCGGAAAAAGGTTTTGGGCATACTCTCCCCTCATGCGGGCCTGATGTATTCCGGACCGGTGGCAGGCGCCGTGTACTCCAGTATTATCATCCCGGATACTGTCGTATTGATCGGACCGAACCATACCGGTCTCGGTTCCCCGGTGTCAATTATGACCGAAGGGGACTGGGAAACACCCCTCGGAAAAGTGAGTATCGATCAACCGTTGGCACGTTCCATTCTTGCAAAATCACCACGCATTCGGGAAGATTCACTTGCCCATCTGCACGAGCACTCTCTTGAAGTCCAGCTTCCTTTTCTTCAGTATTATAGGGATTCTTTCAGCATGGTACCGATCCAGATGCTGGATGTAAGGCTTGATACCTGTCAGGAAGTCGGGAAGGCAATTGCGGAAGCTATACGAGAGCAGAACAAAAAAGCTGGCGAAGTGCTGATCGTGGCCAGCTCGGACATGAGCCATTATGAGCGTGCTGAATCCGCGCGGGAAAAAGATCTCATGGCGATCCAGCACGTTCTGGATCTCGATCCCCAGGGACTGTATCGCACGGTAAAGAATTACGGCATCACCATGTGCGGATACGGACCCGCAGTTGCCATGCTTGCTGCAACGAAACTCCTTGGCGCGACACAAGCGTCACTTATCAAATACGCAAATTCCGGCGATGTGAGCGGTGACTACGAGCAGGTTGTCGGATATGCCGGCGCTATCATTATGTAATCCATTACATACTTGTGAATATAACCTACCAATTGTTCATTTCGAGCAAATCTAACTAACTGAAAAATAAAATATTTACAATGGCATGAATCTTGCTCATACTCTTGTGTGTGGAATTAGGATTTGGTTTAATAGAGGAGTGTACTGTATGATAAAAAAAATGGCGTACAAGAAGCAAGCTCAGTCCGGTTTCACCTTGATTGAGCTTCTTATTGCTCTTGTGATATTAGCTATTGGTCTTCTTGCTGCAGCAGCCATGCAGGGCACGGCAATCAATTCCAATGCGTTTGCGTATCGTCATGCAGAGATTACAGCAGTCGGCCAAATGGTCATGGATGATCTGCTTTCGCAATTTTTGCAGGCTACATCCCCTCCCAGCCTTTTTTATCAGCAATTTAATCCGAATCCATTAAATCCTGCTCAACAGATTTTTGTATACCAATACAATCGGTTTCCGCCGTATAACTGGGAATCGAATCCGGTTGCCACTACCAACTATGTTGTTCCGGGCGTGGGTACTTTTCAAGCGACATATACTGTGACGACAAATACCCCTGCCAGAAATATTTCCCGGGTTCAGGTGCAGATATTCATGTTAGATGCGGCAGGAAATGCGCAACCCGTGCCGTTTAATTTAATTAACTATAGAAAAATGCCGCCGAGCACATAAAACGGAGTGCATGCTTATGATGATTGCTTGCAGACAAGATAAACAAAAAGGTTTCACGCTGATTGAACTTCTGATGGTAGCATTTATGCTCGGACTGGTTATGATATCGCTTTATTCACTTTACACTTCCAGTCAGCGGCATGCGTACGTTCAGGAAGAGGTTGCTGATGTCCAGCAGAACCTGCGGGTCGCGATGGACAGCATAACCAGAGATGTGCGGCACGCGGGTTTTATGACTACGGAATTTTATAATACAAGTTCCGTTGGAAGAGGCACGATTAATCCTTCGACAAATGGCAACTCGACTCAGACCATTAATACCGCGTTGAACAACGCCGCAAACTCCACTACCTTGCCTGCTACCCGTGATGTTATAACAGGGGTAACAGGGACACATGCAGATTTTCTGACGCTAAATGCTGCTGCGCCGACTATTACTTTTGCCAGACTTGATTCCAAACAGAATTGGACAGCGGGTGCAGCTTTTACCTTTACGGTATCAACGCCTGAATCAGTCGATCTTTTCAATGTGGATGCTACCAATCCTGACTACGTAAGAATTATCGATCCCGTGGTGCATAAGCAGTCAACGTACGATGCAAACCCGACAGTTGGGGGAACGGTTTTCCGAGTGAGTAATAAGAACAGGGCCGCTCAAACCATTGAGTTGACCTGGGTGTCCGGAAACACTCCTGTCCATGAGTATAAACGGAATGATATTATTGTAAAAATTTCTGGTGCTGCCGCCCCATTTCCTACAACAATAACTTATTGTCTCGGTCCGACTACCGGCTGCCCGCCTGCCGGTGCAACTGCTGTAGGAGCAAACCAGTGTGTGCAGAAAGGCCCGAATGATACGACCATGTGTCTCCTGAGGATCGAGAACAATGTAACGCAAGTTGTTGCTTCTGGACTATCCGGCCTTCAGTTTACCTATCTTCTGGATAATCTGAATGAGGTGCCTAATGCGGTCACGGCTTTGCCGCTTACGGATCTTACTCCAATACGGGCAATTCGCGTTAACATCACCGGCCAAACAGCAACCGCAAGGTCCCTGACAGGCACAGGCGAACATGTCCGCACCATGACATCAGTTGTCAAGTTGCAAAACAGATATATGTCCCAGTAATAGTTTGAGAGCGTTTCTCTTTTAAAAGGAGACAGACTGCGGTGAAAACTACCCGAAAACTAAATACAGAATCAAAAAGAATGATGGGTGCGAATAAACTCAAAATTAGTAATGAGCGCGGCATGGCTCTTATTATAGCGTTGGTGATGCTTGCTGTTCTGGGTATGCTCGGAGTGCTTGCTCTGAATACATCCACAACGGAACTGCGCATTGCCGGTAATTATCGGAATGACAATATTGCTTTTTATAATTCTAACACGATTGAAGCTTATGGCCCGAATAATAGTACAATTGAAAATTTAGTTTCAAAGGATACCACCAGCTTGTCTACCTACCCAAGTGGTACAGTGCAATATTTGCCGATGACAAGTGGCTTACCAGCCAATGCTCTTGGGCAAACATCGATAAGAATACAATATCTCTGTGTCAGTCAGGCGCCTCCGGGTCTGCCAAGTGATGTTAAGGCTTTTCACTATGTGGTTACCGTAGTAGGCAAAGGGCTTAACAATGCTGAATATGTTACAGAGTCAGAAATAATCAAGCTGCTGCCGATAGACATCGAAACCGATTGTTGAAAAGGGAAAAGGAGAAGCTGTTATGAAAAGAAAACTCTTTCTTGTTTTACTGTTGATTGTTTGTTCCTGTGTTCCGGCAGCTATCGCAGCAGAAACAACGAATAATGCAGCAGCAACCGTTACGGGTCCCTACAATCCTGCAATAACCTATCCGGGTATCTATATCTCGGACAGTCTTTTATTCAAAAACAGACCGACAAGCCAGTCATGGCAGACCATACCAATGCTTAACACGCTTAAAAAGGTGACGTGCGCTGATGCGGTGGCAAGTTTGCAGCGTGAAGGCAAATGGCAGGGAAATTTAAATCTTGACGGGTCGTGCGGGTCAACATACGAACCGGCTGATTGGACACTGGGAAACAGGTTGAACTACGAAGAAGCACGGCAGCAATCTTCTCGGTAGCTGACTGAGATCATCAGGAGGATAGATAGTATATGAAAAAGACATTTCTGGCCATACTAATTATCGTACTTACGGCGTTTATATTTTCCAACACTGCCTCGGCTGCTCCGGACCAATACTGCGGTGATACCTCGCTTTATGGCGGTGCCCCCACAGTTCTTCAGCCGAATGTGCTGATTTTCATAGACGACTCCGGAAGTATGGCGAATACAGTTCCCTCCGGTTCATATGATCCGCTCGTAACCTATGCGTCTACCAATAATTGCGCCAACAGCAGCGGAAGTTATCCTCGCGCATGCAGCACGAACGCGGTGTATAGAACGACGGATGGAGGCTCCTCCGGTGGTACATTTCTGAACTCCAGCGTGAATAATATTACTACATCGTGTTCCGGATACGATCCGCAGACTCTTTTAAAAACCTACGGAACATACAATGGCAGCAGGTTGAATAGTGACGGTTCATGCAATACTTCATCCGCCAGAACATATGTAACGGGAAATTATGTAAACTGGTATCATAGTTCGGCTGCCGGCTGGACATCAAAAGTACAGGTTGCAAAAAATGTTATCAACAATCTTATAAACACTACTCAAGGCGTAAAATTCGGGCTGATGACGTTTCACTATCCAAACAGTTGGACCTACGAAGGATCACAGTTCTTGAGCACTTCAGTTTCTGGTGCTACTTATGTTACTACGATCAAAGACATGGACGGCATCCATACCGGGACAACAACAAATAGGCAGGCCCTGGTAGCAGCTGTAAATACCCTGACAAATTTGTATAATACTCCATTGGGAGAATCTCTCTATGAAACAATGCGTTATTTTCAGGGAGCTCAAACCGCTTTTGGCAATTCAATCGGTGTTGACGCAAGTGGATACTATACGTCTCCAATTCAATGGGGCTGCCAAAAAAACTATGTTATTTTTGTTACCGACGGCATGTCGAACGCGGATAACAATAGCGCGTTGAATCCTGTAAATACCAAATACGGACGATGGGACGGAGGCAACTGTAACACGTCTGTTTATACTACCTGCGACGGAACCGACATGAATCATTCGCTGGCTGGTGTTGCAAAATATATGTACGAAACCGATCTGAGAACAGATATAACTGGCACTCAAAATGTTGTCACCTATACCATAGGCTTTGGACTTACCGGCGCTGACCAGGAAGCAATTGATCTTTTGAAGCTGACCGCTGACACCAATCATGGCCGCGGAGCGTATTATAATGCGGGGAGTGAAACTGAACTGAGCGCGGCGCTGACGACAGTCATCGGCAACATATTCTCCGTGGATACGTCTTTCGTCGCTCCGGTTGTCCCGGTAAGCCCTGAAAACAGAACCTACAGCGGCAGCAGAGTATATATGGGTTTTTTCAAACCCGCGAGTGAAAAGTTCTGGAGCGGCAACCTGAAGAAATTTGCCCTTGATGAAAACAATTATATTCTCGATTCGAACGGCAATTATGCAAACTATTATGACGCCAACAAAGATGGATTTGATGACCGAGACAGTGCTTCCCTGGGAAGTAACGCAAATGGAAGCTTTAGATCGACATCGCAGTCGTATTGGAGCACCATAGCAGACAGCGGTGCTGTGGAGGAGGGTGGCATAGGCGAGGTGCTGCTGAATAGAACAACGACCAGAAACATTTATACATTTTTGGGGACGAATACACAGCTAAGTCATTCTACAAATGCCTTCACGACAAGCGTTATGACGGAAACGCAGCTTGGATTTACCTCCGGAGATACCGCGAGCAGGGACAAGCTGGTTAATTTTCTGCATGGAGTGGATACTTATGATGCAGACTCTGATACGAATGTTACTGAGAAAAGACAGTGGATTTTAGGAGACATTCTTCATTCTAAGCCTCAAATTGTATCGTACAACACTTATACGTATTCACACGAGACGGATTGCAGCGGAACTTTTGTAAGCGGTGCCAGCACGAATAACGCCAACAATACGTATATTTTTGTCGGAGCGAATGACGGCATGCTGCATGCTTTCAAGGACTGCGACGGCAGCGAGGCCTGGTCATTCATCCCGCCTGATTTGCTGCCGATTCTTCAGTATCTCGGGCCGACAGGCGGTGCGCATACGTACTTTGTTGATTTTTCACCATCCGTTTATATATATAATAAGGACAAGACTGGCAATGTTAACGCTTCCAATGGAGATAAGGTCATTCTTGTTTTTGGTCTTCGAAGGGGAGGTGGTCTCGATACTTCTCCTACGAAGGGCTATTATTATGCTCTTGATGTTACCAATCCTTTGGATCCAATTTTTCTGGGAAGCATCAGCAATACCACAGTAAGAAATGGCCTAACGACGGCTGCTTCCACGGATTTTAGTGAATTGGGAGAGGTCTGGAGCGACATTTCATTTGGAAGAATCAAGTACGGATCCGATATTAAAATCGCGACATTTCTGGGTGCGGGCTATGACAATTGCAATGAAGATGGGCGATATGGCTCCACGCAGACTTTTACCGGTGCTTGCGTGGCTCCGCCCACGAGCGACAATGGCGCAACAACAAGCTCCGGCAGTTCAGCACCGCTTAATTCCAAAGGAAGAGGTATCTATGTGATAGAAATAGGTCAGATCAATGCATCAACCGGGAATCTCTCCTTGAGCGGTATCGGCACAAAATTGTGGGGTTACACAAATGCAGACGACCCCACGAGAATGATTTTCTCTATCCCCGCCCGAATCAAAGCGGTTGATACGAACTACGATAATTATATTGACAGGCTTTATTTCGGAGATGCCGGCGGCAATATGTGGAGAGCCAATATAAAGGACACTTCTCCAACAAACTGGACGGTAAACAGGATTTTCAGCTCTAATCCCGGTTATTCGAACGGTTCAGCGGACGCTTCGAATGGACGAAAGATTTTTTATGAACCTTCAACTTTTGTGCTTACCGACGGTTCGGTGCGCTTATACTTCGGCACCGGAGACAGAGAACATCCTTTGAATACTGCAGTAGTGGACCGAATGTACTCCTTGATTGATCGGGGCCAAACAACGGCATCAAGCATCAATGAATTGAATCTGGTTGACGTCACTGATGACACATTGCAAGGATTAAGTACCACGTCAACACAGTCCCAGTCTATTATCAGTCAACTGACGAGTTCGACGAAATACGGCTGGTATATCAGGCTGAACGAAAATGCCGGCGAAAAGGTTCTGGCTCCTTCAGTTCTCTATAATGGAGTCACGGTGTATACAACCTACTCACCGCTGACAACAGCCAGCACAGATCCTTGTGTTACTGGGAATTTGGGCACAGCAAGGGCTTATGCGGTAGACTACTTGACTGGTGCTGCAGTGACTAATTATGATACAACAAATGACACGACCTCTACTACGAATACGTGGGCACGCGCCACTGGTACTACCTATAATCTGCTGAGAAGTGACCGTGTAGTTACTCTCGGAAGCGGCATCCCATCGGGAGGTGTCGTCGTCATATCATCGACAGGTCAGACGAGTTTGATGATCGGTGTTGGCGGTAGTTTTCAGACGATGAAAATTTCCGGTACAAGTGCGACGCTGCCACTTTATTGGAGGCAGAAATCCGAACATTTATAGCAATTAAGCGTTCGCAAAAGAGAGAAACTTTTACTACTGAACCATGCTGAATTTGAAGAATAGTAGAACTATGTGCTGTAATATATAGTGAAAAATGCAAAACATATTAAATATTATACTTTTTATTCTTTGCAGTGCTGTCATAATGACATGCACAGCATGCAAGAGAGAGCAAACCGGCGCATCCCATGCGAATTTTCCTCCTTCTGAGGAAGGAAGAGCAGCTGTATCAAAAACATTAACCGTTAATATGCTGCCAGAAAAACCATTTGCCGGT
Source organism: uncultured Nitrospiraceae bacterium (assembly GCA_964586075.1). Lineage (GTDB taxonomy): Bacteria > Nitrospirota > UBA9217 > UBA9217 > UBA9217 > JBAZLV01. Next base: position 116,371 of record CAZPGZ010000004.1, read on the forward strand.
ACAACGCTTCAGGCAATCGCTGTTTCTCAAACTGGAAGCCAGATAAACTATCAATGGGAATTAAATGGAATGGTTTTGACAGGGGAAAATTCGTCTTATTTGGACTCAAAAAACCACTTTGCGAAAGGAGATCAGGTATCTGTTCTTGTGACGTCAGATAATACCTCAGTGTCAGCATCAGTAACAATAAAAAACAGTCCGCCAGTAGTGAAATCGGTGACTGTAAAACCAGAAATTCTTTACGCTGGTATTGATATTATTGCCGAGCCTGTCGGCTACGACGCTGACGGAGATACTATACAGTTTTTCTATAAGTGGTCGATCAACGATGTTGATCTTCCCGATAATTCTGCAGTTTTACCCGGAGATAAGTACAAACGGGGAGATCGAATAGCTCTTACCGTAATCCCTAACGATAGTGAAGAAGAAGGTGACCCTTTTATATCTAAGCCAGTTGTAATTCCAAATGGCCCACCACGATTTATATCAACACCACCACTGGATTTTAAGGCAGAGATTTACTCCTACCAGGCTATTGCCGTCGATCCTGATAATGACACTTTGACTTATTCGCTTCGTACTGCACCAAATGGAATGGTTATTGATGCACGAACGGGTTTGATTACTCTACAGATTAAAAAAGAACACACGGGAACACATATCGTCGAGATTGAAGCACAGGATACACAAGGTTTAAAAGCCGTTCAAAAATACTCACTAACATTAACTGTTCCCTGAGAGGTATTCATGAGAAACAATACATTATTACGCTCAGCCAACGGTCTTACCCTTATAGAATTAATAGTGGTGCTTTCCCTTTTGGCTATTCTTAGTGCTATTGCCCTTCCACCTTTTTTGCAATGGCGCGCTAGCCTTGACTACCGCACAACCGCAAGCGGCATTTTCAATATACTCAAACAGGCCAAAAGCCGAACAATCACTAACAGCCTGCAATGCAGAGTTGAGTTTCAGGCACCTCCTACCAGACAATATCGAATGACACAGGGGGATAGGGCTGCGAACAGTGCCAACTGGGGTGCGACTTCTCAAGATATCATTCAAAACTGGACTACAATACCGACTGCCGTGAGTATAGTTACGGCAAATACTTTAAATAACAATATTGAATTTAATACCAATGGTACGGCTAATCTAGCGGTTGGATCCAATTCTTCCACAATTCAAATTCAAGATAACACCGGTGCCGTCAGATTTACCATTCAAGTAGATACTACAGGTAGAATCGCAATGCGTTCTGGCTCATAATGATATAAATAAAGTAATCAGAAAATTCAGTCATATGTCTTCTTTCCGCGCCGCAGTTGCTTTAGTCTGCCTCGGCATTGTGCCCTCGAGAAAACTTTTCCTATAATTACCTTCCTCCTCCTCGCTTTCGATAAATAACCGTTTGCTAAAATTGTTTGCTTTGTATATCACCTGAAAATACCCATAACTGGGTATTGCATCTCACTATTTCTTTTGCTATATACTCTGTATTCCTAACGTATAAAATACGAATAATTTATACCGGCAATTAACTTATCTATTGTATTTATATGTAATCTTGTTTGCATAATTACTTATCCGGGGTATAATGATGTTTGAATATACTAATAATATCAAAAAACTGCATTTCTCAAAAGGCTTTACAATTATTGAAGCGATAACTGTCATAGCAATTATGGCAATTTTAACAGGCATTGCTTTGCCTCCGTATATTGAGTGGAGAAGATCTGTTCAATATCAGGCATCGGCACGAAGCATTCTCCTTGTTTTCCGAGAAGCAAGAACCAGAGCTATAGCCAGTAATTATGAACATCGGGTAGAATTTGAAAATGCAAATAAAAGATTTCGCATAACGAGAGGAAATCGGGCAAGTTCCAGCTCGGATTGGAGCACAGTAGTTAGTAGCTGGTATGTTCTTCCACAGGAAGTCTACATGCATGCAAATGTGACAAAAATTCACTTAAATCCCATGGGGACAGCAAACGCTGGTACTGTTGCGATTCAGGATGAGAATGGACAAATAAAATGTCAAGTCCGAATATTAAGCACGGGCCGCGCCCGTATTCTCTAGCTCGTTGTGTAGGCAAATACCAAACAGTATATTGAAAAATCATTTTTCGTTCTTGACGAACAATGACGCATCACGTAATATACGTGTAAAATTTAATTCTATTCTGATTTTTTCGGTGAGTGAATGGATTTAATCGCCGACGGTTTCTCAAAAGCCTTTTATCTGATTCTTCATTTTGATCCGGAATTGCTCGCTATCATTTTTTTGTCTCTGAAAGTATCCGGTCTGGCCCTCTTGATTGCAACGTTATTTGGTGTTCCCCTCGGTGCCGTAGTGGCATTAAAACGCATTCCTGCAAAAGGTGTCCTTATCAGTCTCCTGAATACGTTGATGAGCCTCCCCTCGGTGGTTGTCGGCCTTTTTGTATATCTCATGCTTTCGCGAAGCGGGCCACTCGGGTTTCTTGGTCTTCTCTATACACCTGGCGCGATGATTATTGCACAAACTATTCTTGCCTTTCCCATTGTCATGTCACTCTCCCGTTCCGCTGTAGTGAGTGTAGACCCTCTTATCCGCCAGGCTGCCATGACTCTCGGGGCATCACCTTCCCAGGTAACACGGACAGTAATAGCCGAGGCACGATACGGAATTCTGACGGCTGTTGTAGCGGCCTTCGGAAGAGTTATCGCCGAAGTCGGTGCTATCCTTATTGTTGGTGGAAATATTGCCGGACTCACGAGAGCCATGACTACCGCTATTGCTCTGGAAACGGACAAGGGAAATTTTGAGCTTGCGCTGGCACTTGGCATCATTCTTCTGATACTGTCATTGTTGATCAATCTTGTGCTGCATATGATTCAAAGAAAAGGGGCTGCAGATACGGAGCAATGGACCTGGACCTGAAGATAACCGATATACAAAAAAAGTATAACGGAAAAAATATACTCCAAAATTGCACGTTTAATTTTGAACCAGGCGTGGTGTATGCTCTCATGGGCCCGAATGGCTGCGGCAAATCAACACTGCTCAGGATATGCGCTCTTCTGGAGCCGCCTGACCACGGTGCCGTTGTTTTTTCTACGGCAGGAAATATGCTGCCGCATGATCTTGTTTTGAGACGCAGATTAACGCTTGTTCTGCCGCGGGTAGGGGTGTTTAATACGACAGTATTTAAAAATATTGCTTACGGTTTGACGGCGCGGGGCAGGGAGAAGAATGACCGTGTCAGGCTGGTATCTGCGGTTCTCGATACCGTAAGGCTGACGCATAAGCAACATCAAAATGCCTTGACGCTTTCGAGTGGAGAGACACAGCGGCTTGGCATTGCGCGTGCCATGGTACTGGATCCGGATATGCTGTTTCTTGATGAACCAACTGCGTTTATCGACGAAGAGAATACCGCTATTATAGAACGTAGTATTCTTGATTTAAAACGAGCCGGCAAGACAACGGTTATCATGTCAACCCATGACCGTGATCAGGCAGAGCGCCTGGCGGATCAAGTACTTCTGATGCAAAACGGTGCCATACTGAATAAACCCTGATTTTTAATTATGGTCAGCTTCTATGAACATTCCCATTATTCTTGCATCCAGATCTCCTCGTCGCAAAGACCTCCTTCATCAAATAGGCCTGTCTTTTACTATAGACGAAACAGATGTAGATGAGCGGGTTCTGCCGGGTGAAAAAGCACCGGCTTATGCTGTACGAGTTGCCGTCAATAAAGCAAAAGCAGTCAGTTCTCGGAGAAACGCAGGTATTATTATTGCGGCTGATACGGTGGTAGTGCTCAAGAGTGTAATTCTAGGAAAACCGGCGGACATCCACGATGCAAAACGAATGCTCACCATGCTCTCCGGCAGAACGCACACGGTAATCACCGGCCTTGCCGTGTTGGACGCGGGCAGTGGCGCTCTGCAAACCGGGAGCGCCACCACGAAAGTGCGATTTCTTACATTAACGCAAGAACAAATCATATCATATCTAAAAACAAGAGAACCTCTTGATAAAGCAGGGGCATATGGTATTCAGGGAAAAGGTGCTCTTCTGGTTGATAGAATAGAAGGTTGTTATACTAATGTTGTAGGCTTGCCATTATCACTTCTGGGTCGTATACTTTCTCATTTTGGAATCAAGCTGCCTTAAATAGCTTTTCTGTAAAAAAAGGGGCAAACTTTTTTCAGTTTTAAGAAACAATTCTGCTGCTGATCTCGGTTTTCGGGACAGAGATATAGATTATCTTTTTCTCTGTGAGGGTTCCCCAAAAACTGATCCAGTCAAAAATGGAAAATTCCGGCTTCAAACTGCTGCTGGCATCTGCCGTCTGACAAACTCAGCTGGCGTCAGATTTTCAAGTGAACTGTGTGGACGAAACTTGTTGTAGTCCAAACGCCACTGTTCAATTTTTTCACAAGCGTCTTCGAGAGACAAAAACCAATTTACGTTCAAGCATTCGCCTCCGGCTCCTGTGAGATTGTGCTTCCCGGTCTGTAGCCGGTATCCTCGATCATGCCCGGCAAGGTCAACCCCGTCATTCCCGAAGTAACCTCCTCCATCACCTACGTCCTGGTCGGCTATGACGCGACCATTACCATGTCCGCGGAACTCAGCAGCCTGGAATTGAATCCCGTGGAGGCGATCATTGTCTACGACCTCTTAAGCGGCGTTGATCTCCTTGACAAGATGGCCGCCGTGTTCGCACAGAAGTGCGTCGTGGGGATCAAGGCGAACAAGGAGCGCTGCGCGGCAATGGTGAAGAGCAGCATCGGTCTCGTCACGGCCCTGAACCCGGTCCTGGGCTACGAGAAATCCGCGGCGATTGCGAAGGCGTCCCTTCACACTGGCCGCCCGGTCTACGACCTGGTCCTTGAGAAGGGCTGGCTGCCGAAGGAGAAACTTGATGATATGCAGAAGCCGGAGAACATGACCCAGCCGCGCGAATGGCCTGCGCTGAAGTAAACGCGCTCGAATGCGCTTCCCAGAAGCAAGGTCACGCTTCACGGCTTTTGCCGCGCGGGAGGAGGCTGGGATCGAAGCCGCTCCCGCGCGGCCCTGTAGCCCCTTAACGGGACGGCGCCGGATGTCATGAGGGCTGCAAGGCGACCGCGGACGCACGTTCCCGTCCAACCCCCAGGTTCATGGACGTTGACCTTCAGCGGGGTGAGAGCGGTTCGGCCCCGCATGGCACGCGTAAGCGATATTGTTGTCAATTCGTCCGGGGATCCGGCTTGTATGAGTCTATCCAAGTCGCGGTAATTGCGTACGGGCGATGGGTTGACGGGTTCCTTGACTTTATGATATACTTAAAAAGTTCTTTGGTATGTTTCGGGCAATCTGAAACGCCGTCTTTCGCCAACACCGTATCCGGCACTATTCCACCGCACGTCAGAATTCATGAACAAGAGAGGGGACATTGTTATGCGAATGCGCATCGTCCTAGTATTGGCAATCCTTGTCTTAACATCCTGCCATGCGACGCAGCAGCCGAAGACCGTGGCGACGAGTGGATACCTGGGAGACTACTCGATGATGCGCGAGGGCAAAAAGGGCCAGGCCATGCTGGTCTACGTCAATCCCGAAACCAAGTGGGTGTCTTACAATAAGATCATGCTTGATCCCGTCACGGTCTGGCACGATTCGCGGAAAGATCAGGTTCGCGTGAGCCCGGCGGACCTCCAGCGGCTGGCGGATTACTTCTATTCCATCCTGTACCAGGAGCTAGCGAAGGATTACACCATGGTCAGGCAGCCGGAATCAGGTGCAATGCGCATGACGGTCGCGCTGGTCCATGCCGAAAAGTCCATGCCATTCCTCAGCGTCATTTCCGACATACCGGGTCCGTACAACTTCCTCGCCCTCGCCTCGACGGTGAAGAGTCTCACGACGGGGAAGCCGTTGTTTGTCGGCGAGGCCGGCGTGGAGGGAAAGATAACGGACTCCATGACCGGGGAGCTGCTGGGCGCGGCTGTAGACCGCCGGGTCGGCGGCAAGCTGATCACGGCAGACAAGATATATACCTGGGGCGACGCGGAGCTTTCCTTGAAGTACTGGTCGGAGCGAATCCGGTACAAGCTCTGCCTGGCGCGCACGGCGCAGAACTGCCAGTCGCCCGATTAAGCGTGATGCTCCGGGGTTTGCCGCGGACCGGTTGCGGCGCCTCCTCCTTATTGACGCGGTGTTTGCCCGCGAGGGAAATGCCGCGTGCGCCGGGTGCCCCGTTTCCGGAGTTTGCGGGATGGGCGCTCAATAATAAACCAGGCTTCGACGCGCTATGAGCGCCTGTTCAAGCGGCGGAAACTCGTCCGGCAAGCTAGGCGTTTGCGGTCGCGAACTAAGGAAGGATCCCACCATTGCCGCGATTCAAGACCATGCTCTCTCGATAAGCGAGGGCGGAAAGAGGGATCATATCAAAAAGATCCTGCGTTTCCGGACATCCGGACTGTATATCGCGAGCCTCATCATCATTGCTCTTTGCCCGGCGTCGTGCAAACAGAATCAGATGTCGCCGGCGCCGTCCCATCCGTCTGTTACCGTCGTGGAGGTGGCGCCAAAAGACGTGCCCGTCGCCATGGAGCGGAATGCGCAGCTGCAGAGCTCCCACCTTGTGAACATCCATGCCAGGGTGAGCGGGTTCCTCGACAAGCGTCTCTACACCGAGGGCACGGTCGTAAAAGCGGGGCAGGTGCTCTTCCAGATGGATGCCAAACCCTTCCAGGTTCAGCTGGACCAGGCAAAGGCGGCCCTCGCCCAGCATGAAGCGACGCTCGAGACGGCGCGCCAGAACCTTGCCAGGGTCAAGCCGCTGGCAGAGGTGAAAGCGGTATCTCAGAAGGACCTGGACAACGCCAACGGCCAGTTCAATTCGGCCGCGTCCGTAGTCGAGCAGGCGAAGGCGCAGGTCGAATCGGCGAAATTAAACCTGTCCTACACGACAATCGCCTCGCCGATAGACGGCGTCAGCAGCGCGGCCCTGCAGACGGAGGGCACGTACATCAACATGGAAAACAGCCAGCTCACGACCGTGGCGGTGCTTTCTCCAATATGGGTGAACTTTAGCTTCTCCGAGAACGAGATGCAGAAATACCGCAACGACATTTCGCGCGGCCTTCTCCAGGTTCCCAAAAATGGAAACTACGAAGTTGAGATTATGCTGGTTGACGGATCGGTTTTCCCGTACACCGGCCGGATCACGTTCGCGGAGCCGTCGTACAACGCGCAGACGGGGACGTTCATGGTCCGCGCGACCGTGAACAATCCGAAGGGTCTGCTGCGTCCCAACCAGTACGTCGGCGCGCGCCTCAAAGGCGCGGTCAGGCCGAACGCGATTCTGCTGCCCCAGCGGGCGGTCCTGCAGGGAGCGAAGAGCCACTTCGTCTGGGTGATCGACAAGGAGAACAAGGCTGAACAGCGTCCCGTGACTGTCGGGGACTGGTACGGCGACGATTGGTTCATACTTGAAGGGCTGAAAGCAGGCGACCGAGTGGTTGTCGACGGCAGCATGGCGATCCGGTCCGGCATGCCCGTGGACGCGAAGCCCTACGAGAGCAAGGCAGCGTCATCCTCATCTCGCGGCGCACCAGAGGCGGGCGCGGCGGACAAGAACATCAAACAAGGCGGAACTAAATAGGGGCAGGGACCGATGTTCTCAAGATTCTTCATCGAGAGGCCGATTTTCGCGTGGGTTATCTCTATCATCATCTGTCTGGCGGGCCTCGTGTCGATGACGGTCCTTCCCATCGAGCAGTATCCCACCATCACCCCCGTGCAGATCACGGTTTCAGCCACGTATCCTGGCGCCGACTCGCAGACGCTCGCCAACTCCGTGGCCTCGCCGATCGAGGCGCAGATCAATGGCGTCGACAACATGATCTATATGTCGTCGACGAGCTCCTCGAACGGGCAGCTGACCCTCACGGTGTACTTCACGCTCAACACCGACCCCGACATTGCGCAGGTGCAGGTGCAGAACCGCGTGAACCTCGCCCTTCCCCAGCTGCCGCAGGCGGTGACCCAGCAGGGCGTGTCTGTGCAGAAGAAGGCCTCGTCGATCATGATGCTGATCGCGGTCCTTGCAAAGGACGGCCGCTACAGCGGCGATTACATCGCCAACTACGCCAACGTGTACGTCCTCGACGCGCTCAAGCGCGTTCCCGGCGCGGGGCAGGCGCAGATCATGGGTGTTCCGGACCAGGCGATGCGCATCTGGATGAATCCGGACCGGATGGCGTCGCTCGGGATCACGACGAGCGACATCCAGCAGGCGGTCGCGAGCCAGAACGCCCTGTACGGCGCGGGCCAGATCGGCCAGCAGCCCACAGCGGACATCGTGCAGCAGACCTTTCCCGTCGTCACCCAGAGCCCCTTCAGCGACCCCGCGCAGTATGAGAACATCATCCTGCGGGCGAGCCAGGACGTCAACGCGATCGTGCGACTGAAGGACGTGGCGCGCGCCGAGATCGGTCTCAGGCAGTACATCGCCGACAGCAAGCTGAACGGCACGCCGGCGACGTTGATCGCCATCTATCAGCAGCCCGGCGCGAACGGGCTCGGGGTGTCGAAAGCGGTCCGCAAAGCCCTTGACGACATGAAGCAGCGGCTGCCGGACGGCATCGATTTCGTGGTCGCCCTCGACACGACCGACTTTGTCCGCCTCTCCATTGACGAGGTCAAGAAGACCCTTCTGGAAGCGATCGTGCTGGTCGTGGCGGTGGTGTATCTCTTCCTGCAGAGCTTTCGAACGACCGTCATCTGCGTTGTCGCGATCGTCGTCGCGCTCGTCAGCACGTTTTCCGGCATGTTCGCGCTCGGGTTTTCCATCAATCTGCTCACCCTGTTCGGCCTCGTGCTCGCGATAGGCATGGTGGTGGATGACGCCATTGTCGTCGTTGAGAACGTCGAGCGCAACATGAAAATGCACCATCTCTCTCCCCGCGACGCGACGATCAAGGCCATGGGCGAGATATCAAGTTCGCTGGTGGCGGTGGTGCTGGTCATGGCGTCCGTGTTCATCCCGGCGGCGTTTCTGCCCGGGACGACCGGGCAGCTCTACAAGCAGTTTGCGATCACGATCGTCATTTCCGTGGCGGTTTCCGGCTTCGTGGCCCTGACGCTCACGCCAGCCATGTGCAGCACGCTGCTTAGGCACGCAGAGACGCCGCAGCGCGGCTTCTTCGCCTGGTTCAACCGGGGAGTCGACGCCATCACCCGGGCGTTCGGTCATGCCGTGATGTACGTCATCGAACACATGAAGGCCGCTTTCGCGATCCTTGTTCTGCTGATAGCGACCATCGTGCTCCTCTTCAAAATCCTGCCGACAAGCTTCGTGCCCAACGAGGACCAGGGCTATGTCATGTCCGCGGTCATCATGCCCGACGCGGCAAGCCTGAGCCGCACCGAGTCCGTCTCGGAGCGCGTGGACGACATCTTCAGGAAAATACCGGGCGTTGACACCAGCACGCAGATCGCGGGCTACAGCCTGATTGACAACGGCTTCAAGACCAACACAGGAACTTTTTTTGTGACGCTCAAGCCTTTTGATGAGCGGTATGGCTCAATCAGGAAAGCGCGCGACGAAAATGCCCGCGCGGTGCTGGTCCGGCTGTACCGGGAAGCTAGGAGCACCATCCCTGAAGGGCTTGTCATCCCGATAGCGCCGCCGTCAATCCCTGGCATCGGAACGATGGGCGGTTTCGAGTTCTGGATCCAGGATACCACCTCGGGGGAACCCGCCAAGCTGGAGGCGGTCACGAGGGAATTCTTAGCCGGGGCCGCGAAGCGGCCTGAATTGACCTCGCTGAACACCTCGTTCCGCGCGAGCACGCAGCAGTTGAGCGCCGATGTCAACCGCGAAAAGGCCAATTTGCTGTCGGTGCCGGTTCAGGACGTCTACAGCGCCATCCAAGCGCAGTTTGGGTCGCTGACGGCCAGCCAGTTCAACCAGTTCAGCCGGGTCTGGTGGGTCATTCTCCAGTCCGAGCCGAAATACCGTCAAAAGCCGGAGGACCTCACCCGCCTGTACACGCGCTCGAACCTGAACAAGATGGTGCCGCTCTCCGCCGTTGTGACGACCAGGTGGGTCACCGGTCCGGACCTGCTCCCGCATTTCAACGGCATTCCCGCCGCGAAGGTGACCGGCAGCGCGGCAACGGGGTACAGTTCGGGGCAGGCTATCGCCGCGATGGAGGATGTCGCGCAGGAGATTCTGCCGCAGGGCTACACCTTCGCGTGGTCAGGCCTCGCATTCGAGGAGAAAAAATCGGGCGGCACCTCTTCGCTCGCGTTTGTTTTCGGCCTCATCATCGTGTTCCTCGTCCTCGCGGCCCAGTACGAATCGTGGACGTTGCCGGGCTCCGTGATGATGGCGGTGCCGTTTGGCGTTCTGGGCGCCTTGGCGGTGAATTGGCTCCGCGGCCTCGAAAACGACGTCTATTTCCAGATCGGGCTCCTGGTCCTGATCGGCTTGGGGGCCAAGAACGCGATCCTGAGGGTGTCGTTCGCGGTTGAATTGCGCCAGCAGGGAAAGTCGATCATTGACGCCACGATCGAGGCGGGAGAGCAGCGTCTGCGGCCCATCATCATGACCTCGCTCGCGTTCGCCTTCGGGGTGTTGCCGCTGGCGATAGCCATGGGGGCGGGGGCAAACGCCCGCCACTCGATCGGCACCGGCATCATAGGCGGCATGATCGGCGAGACCACGCTCGCCATGCTCTACGTGCCGCTGATATTCTATGTCTTTGACAGAATTGGCGAGCGATCGAAAGCGAAGCGCGACGCCGCGGGGCTGGGGCAGCATCCGCGCCTGAATCGAGACGCGTGAGAGACTGAAATGCGGCGCGTTACGCGCCTATCCGGCGGCATTACTCTCCGGTTGCCGGGGCTCCGCGGGATGCCGGCTGTCTTTGCGCCATAAAAACATGCGGGGAGTTGAGGGGAAAGGATACGTATCGACAATGAGACCAATCATCATAATGACGGTCTTGATCCTGCTCGCGGGATGTGCTATCGGCCCCGATTACCGAAAGCCTGAGATCCCGTCTCCCCCCTCGTGGATGGTGGACGTCCAGAAGGCGAAGGACACGGCAAACACGGCCTGGTGGGACCAGTTTAACGATCCCGTCCTGAGCGAGTTGATCGCCGTCGCGCTCAGGGACAACAGCGACCTGCGGGTCGCCACGGCGCGGGTCGATGAATATTACGGAAGGTACGGCGTGACGCGCGCCGACCTCTTTCCCCAGGCTGGTTATGGCGGGGGCGCAAGCAGGTCGGAGGCGACGCAGCGGGGCCCGACCCCGGTCCCATCGGGGATAAGCCCCTTCTACAATTTGTACCAGGCCCAGTTGAGCGTGAGCTGGGAGATCGACCTGTGGGGCAAGCTGCGGCGCGCCACCGAGGCGGCGCGCGCCGACCTGATGGCAACCGAGGAAGCGCGGAGCGGAGTCATCCTGTCGCTCGTGACCTCCGTGGCGACGGCATACGTCGACCTCCGGTCGCTTGACCGGCAGCTTGAGATTGCGAAGGATACCGCGCGGAGCCGCGAGGAGTCCATGAACATCTTCGAGCAGCGTTTCAAACACGGGATTATTTCGGAGATGGAACTGAACCAGGCCCGGTCGGAATACTACGACGCGCTGTCCAGGATCCCCGCGCTGGAAAAGGAAATCCGTCAGCAGGAAGACATGACCAGCTTGCTTTTGGGCAGGAACCCCGGTGCGATACCGAGGGGCAAAACATTGTACGAGATAAGCCTGCCGGCGGTTCCTGCGGGTCTGCCTTCAGATCTTCTGGCAAGCCGCCCTGACATTCGGCAGGCGGAACAGCAGCTCATCTCGGCGAATGCCAATATTGGCGTGGCGAAAGCGCAGTACTTCCCGTCAATCTCCCTTACCGGGCTCTTCGGGTGGACGAGCACAGACTTTCATCGTCTTTTTAACGGCCCGGCAAGGGCGTGGAGCTACGCGGGGACGCTGTCAGGCCCCATTTTTACGGCCAGCAAGATCAGCGGTCAGGTTAGGGCGGCCAAGGCCTTGCAGCAGGAGGCGCTGTTCGGGTACCAGAAGGCCATTCAGAACGGGTTCCGGGAATTCGAAGACGCCCTTATCGACCAAGACCGCACCCGCCAGCAGCTCGACGCCTTGTCAAAGCGTGTCGAATCGCTCGCTTCCTATTCCCGCTTGGCGCGTCTGCGCTATGAGAACGGCTACTCGAGCTACATCGAGGTGCTCGACGCCGAGCGCAGCTTCTTCAACGCTCAAATGTCCCATGCCCAAACACATGACCAGCTTCTCCACGCCCTGGTAAATCTCTACAAGGCGATGGGGGGAGGATGGGTGGTGGTGGCTGATAAGCTGGCGGCCTCAGAGGCGAACGCGCCAGAGTCGGCTGCCGCGACGCCCGTGAAAGAACCGGGGCCGGACGGCACACAAAAACCCGCCGAAAAATAGCGGGAAAAACCGCAAACGGATTTCAAAAGCCCGATGGCGCTATCCGCCGCGCCCTTCACCGGTGTTCTTTACGCAAGGTCTTTTGAGGGTTCCCCAAAAACTGATCTAGTCGACGAGTGCACAATACATGTCCCTCTTCATTAACGGCGGTAACAACACTGTATTTTTTGTGATAGTCTATTCCAACGTAATTCATAAGGGGCCCTCCTTCCAGGTTTAATGTGGCTTCGCTAACCAACATTGTACCTGGTTAGGCTGCTCCTTTTTTCACATGTTACCTTGTTTATTTTATAAATTGAAATTCAATTGTTTGTTTGTCCATAAAAAAATACTTTTTTCCTACCTTGACAAGCTCCATATCCCATTCTACACTAATATACAGAATACTTTTTTGCTGACATACTTAAAACTAATGCTGGGGGGTGGGTCAATGATGGATAAGATTCGAATTATGCTGGTTGAAAGCGATCCCGTTCATCAGCAGGAGTTGGCTGCAGTCTTCGCCGCACAAACCGATATTGAAGTTATATCAATGGTTACGACGCGGGAGACTGCTGTCAAGCAACTATCAACTGTTCCCGATATTCTGTTTCTGAGCCCGGCCGTTCTGAAAGAACATACCTTTTCCCGGTTTATTCGCTCGGTGTATACCAAATCACCTCATACAAGAGTGATGCTTTATTTGACGGATGTTCCATCGGATGAGAGTCTGATCTCCGATATTCGGTTGGGTATGAGGGGCTATGTGAAACATACCGATTCCCCGGACATCGTACTGAAAGCTGCCCGTGCAGTGCATGAAGGTGAAATATGGGCTGAACGCAGAATTCTCGAAAAAGCCATTGCGAAACCCATGATTTTGCCGGAAACTCTGCAGATACAGGTGCCGGGTCTTTCTCCCCTTACAAATAGAGAAACGGAAATGCTTACCATGGTGCTGCAGGGCGCCTCGAACCGGGAGATTGCGAGCAGAAGCAGTATAAGCGAGCGGACCGTCAAAACGCACCTTTACCGCGTTTATCGGAAATTAAAAGTTAAAAGCAGAACAAAGGCTATAGCCTTGTTGTCTCAGCAATAACGCTCGTAACAACAGAAATGGTGGGAAATAAGACTTTTGATCGATTGACTTTAAATTTCTTATTGCTATTCTTAAAACATAAGCTGTGCTGTTAGGAGGCACGTTACGTGCCGAGACGGCGATTCATCTGCGGCATATACTCCATCCCCCCCCTTAACAAAAGTATAGGCCGTATGTGAGCCACCAACGTGGTGGCGCCGGAGTTGCAGGTGCTGCGTACCTATCCACAGCAAAATGAGACTGCATATTGAAACAGCACAGCATCTAAGGCGTCTCGATAATACATCAGGAAGAGATTTATAGAAGCAACCATCGGGACGCCTTGTCTTTTTTTATGATATTTCCCCGCTAAATTCTATATTTCTTGACGCCTCGCCTTAATATCTGTATCATGACCATATGATATATATACTCTTTTTACTTTTTATCGCAGTTGTCGGCACCGGGTACTGGCTAAAGTATCTGAATCTGTCTTATCTTAGAATACACGGTCATACAGTTCCGCCGGAATTTGAAGGCAAAATAGATCCTAGTGTTCTTCGCAGAATTTCAGATTATATTGCTGAAAATAACAGAATAGGACTAATCGAGTCCCTTGCAGATAATTTTTTGCTTGTGCTTTTTTTCTTTGGCGGATTGCTGGAAATCTATGACCAATGGATTGCTTCCTGCACCGGATCATTTATAGGAGCTGGGGTGCTCTTTGTCCTGATTCTTCTGGCTGTCGGTACGGTGATGGACATACCGTTCAGTCTTTACAGCAATTTCAAGATTGAAAAACGCTATGGATTCAATACCATGACCATGCGCATCTGGCTGACCGACTTTATAAAATCGGCAATTATTTCTTTTGCGCTGGGGGCTTTTGTCGTCATGGTCATCCTCAGCATTATTCAAGGGAGTCCGGTTCTGTGGTGGCTTTGGGTCTGGCTTTTTTTGCTGCTGTTCGGTGTTTTCATGATGTATATTTCTCCTTACATAATTGAGCCGCTTTTTTTTAAATTTGAACCTATTAAAAAAGAGGGTTTGGAGGAAAAAATTCGGACTCTCGCGGAACGGGCAGGGATTAAAGTCAGCAAAATCTTTCAGGTGGATGCCTCCCGAAGAAGCAGACACTCAAATGCATACTTTACCGGTATCGGGCAGGTCAAACGAATTGTTCTGTTCGACACCCTGATTGAACAGATGACCGAAGAAGAAATCCTTGCAGTTCTTGCACATGAAATGGGTCACTGGAAAAAAAGACACGTGATCAAACGCTTGATTCAGACCGAAACAATTGCCTTTTGCAGTCTGGTGGCGGCATTTTATCTTCTTGCATGGGAGCAGTTGCCGGCGCTGTTTAATCTCACTAACGCTTCATTTTATGTCCGTGTAATTATTGTGGGCTTTCTGGGGTTTTTGGTTATGTTTCCTCTTACTCCGCTGTTTTCTTATTTATCACGGCGCGACGAGCAGGAGGCGGACCGATTTGCAGCTGAATTGACAGGAAATCCGAAAGCCATGGCCTCGGCATTGGTTCAACTTTCGAAGGAAAATCTTTCCAATTTGCACCCTCATCCCCTGTATGCAAAGTTCTATTACTCTCACCCCCCGGTGGTGGAAAGAATCAGAAAATTGAGAGCGCTGAGCGATAGGTAATGCGCCTGTTCTGCAGCAGACGCGTTGATCAAGGCAAATACTCCAGTATAGTATACTACGCCGTTTCCCAATAGTAGATTTTCGGGTTGACCGTCTCTGATCTCTGTGCTATTTTTACTCATGGTGTTAAACGAGAGTGAAATCAACCGTCTCAAGCAGAAGATCCTGCGCCTCTCTGCGCTTATTGACGTAAACGGAATAATCAGTTCATCACTCAATCTGGATGAAATTCTTGAAAATGTAATGAGCATCTCCAAACAAGTGATGAACGCCGATGCGTCGAGTCTCATGTTGATAGATGAGAAAACGAACGAACTGGTGTACGAAGTTGCTCTCGGCACTGTGGGGCAGAAATTAAAACAGGAGCACAGGCTCAAGATGGGGCAGGGGATCGCCGGCAGCGTGGCACAGGAGGGGAAACCGCTTTTATTAGAAGATGTTTATACCCACCCCCAGTTTTACCGCGGACATGATGAAGCAACAGGCTACCGCACCAAATCCATGATTACCGTTCCTCTCAAGGTCAGGGATCGCATAACAGGCGTTGCGCAGGTGATCAACCGTCTTGACAATAAACCGTTCGATTCCGATGATCTGGAGCTCTTCATTGCCTTGTGCAGTTTGGCCTCTATTGCCATTGACAACGCAAAAATGCACATTGCCCTGATGGAAAAACAGCGACTTATCAAAGACATGGAATTCGCTCGTACCGTGCAGGAAAGTTTTCTTCCGCAGCAGCCGCCTGAAATTCCCCACTATCAATTTTGCTCCCATTATACGCCTGCTCAGGAAGTAAGCGGTGATTTCTACGATTTTATCCAGCTCGATGCGAACCGTATGGGAATCATGATCGGCGATGTCTCCGGAAAGGGCGTGCCTGCCGCACTGTATATGGCAAAGCTGGGAAGTGATCTCCGGACGCTTCTTCTTACGGAAAAATCGTCCGCCTCAGCCCTCGAAAAATTAAACGATCTCCTGGTGGAGCGGAGCCGACGCGGTATGTTCGCCACACTTCTCTACCTGGAACTTGATATCGCACAGAAAGCCCTGACAATATTGAATGCCGGGCATCTGCCTCCAGTCATTAAAAGAGCCGCGGGATCGGCTGAAAAACTTCCGCGCTCTAGCAGCGTTCCTCTCGGCATCCTGCCCGGCATGAAACTGTTGCCTGAAACGGTGACGTTGACCTGCGGAGACAGCATCGTTTTGTATACAGACGGCATTACCGAAGCGATGAATGCTCAAAAAGAGCTGTTCGGATATGAACGATTCATTGCGCTTATTCAGCGCAGCGCTGCTGCTCCGGATGTATTGCAGGCTGAGATTATAAGAAAGGTAAAGCAGTTTACCGGTCTTAGTCCTCAGCACGATGACATAACTCTGGTTTGCTTCGGAGTGCTTTCATGACAGAGATTGTTACCCTGATTGTGCCCAGCCATCCCAAATACCTGCGTATCATACGAAGCGCACTGCAACCGTTCCTCGAAGACGCCGGTTTCCCTGAAACAGAAGCCCGGAAAATTATTCTTGCGGTGGATGAGGCCTGTTCCAACATCATAAAATATGCCTATGAAGGCGATTATACAAAAACAATCTCCTTGGTGCTCACCAACAAGCGGGAAAAGCTTATAATTGAATTGAAGGATTCCGGCAAAAAGCCGGATATAGCAAAAATTGCACCGCGCAAGCTCGATGACATTCGGCCGGGAGGATTGGGGACGCATTTTATAGCGTCAGTCTTTGATACCGTCGAATACGATACGGACAAGGAATCGGGAACGGTATTGACGTTGATAAAATTGAATCGGGAACATTGTTCGTGAGGTCGAGTGATGAACCTGGAGATTACTACCGAAAAAAACGGTTCGTTTTTTCTGCTGCAGCTGAGCGGCGAGGTGGACATGAATACGTCCGTGAATGTGAGAGCCGTCATGCAGGAGACGTTTCAGCGGATTACTGCCGATATAAAGACGCTGCTCATTGACTTGTCACACGTGGGGTACATGGACAGCTCCGGCATAGCAACACTCATTGAGATTATGCAAAACTGCCGGAAAAAGAACATACGGCTCAGGCTCTGTGCATTAAGCCCTTCGGTAAAAGACGTGTTTGAACTCGCGCGGCTTGGAAGCGTGTTTGAAATTTATCAGACGGTTGATGAAGCAAGGGCGGAACTCGAATAATATTATACAAACAGAATTCCGAAAAGGATGCAACGATTTTGCTGACGCACTTTTCCTGTTCCGGAGTTGGTTGTGAAGCACATATTCGGCTACATCGGCAGAACATTTATAACTTTCTTGCAGGACCTTTCAGGTTTATGGTATCTGTTTCGCGAGACCATCCTCCAGTCGATCCTTGTACTGAAGGACCGGAAAAAACGGAAACAGGCCAACCTGCTTGATCATGTGGACCAGATTGGAACACAGTCGCTGGCGCTTATTCTCCTGGTGGCTGTCTTTCTGGGCATTGCGTTGACGGTGCTTATTTCATTCCAACTGAAGGAAATTGCCGGTTACAGCTATATCCCGGGTTTTGTGGCGATTGCAGTGTTTCGCGAGGTGGGGCCGCTTATGACGGCGGTAATCATAGCCGGAAAAGTAGGCGCCGCTTTCACCGCACGGATCGGGACCATGAAAGTTTCAGACGAGATATTAGCGCTTGAAACCATGGCGATCAATCCTGTCCGCTTTCTCGTTGTTCAGCGGTTCATAGCATTGCTGCTTTCTCTGCCGGCGCTTACGCTCATCGCGAATTTTAGCGCAGTGTTCGGCGGTTTTCTGTTTGGTTCAATGAGACTGGGCATCAGACCGGACACGTACATACGGGCGACGCTGGACGTGCTGATTTTCAAGGATCTGTATTCCGGGATGATTAAGGCCGCGATTTTTGCCGTAGTCATCGTCTTAGTTGGCTGCTATCGAGGACTGGTTGTGGAAGGCGGAGCTGAAGATGTCGGAAAAGCGACAATGCTTTCAGTAGTATCTTCCATGCTGATGATTATCATGATCGACACGGTCATGACAACCGCATTTTATGGGTAACGCCGATATATGATCAGACTTCACGGCATTCAAAAACAATTTGCTGCTCGCAAGATACTGAACGACGTCAATTTCATCGCGGAGCAGAGAAAGATAACCTATATATTAGGCACAAGCGGAGGAGGAAAAAGCACCCTGCTGAAAATCCTCATCGGAGCGCTGAAGCCGGATGCCGGCGAGGTTTTTTTCAAGGACCAGGACATAACAAAACTCATGGGCAGAGAGCTTGACCCGTTTCGAAAGAAAATGGGCATGCTGTTTCAGCATGGCGGGTTGCTGAACTCTCTCACCGTGGGAGAAAACATCGCGCTTCCGATCAGGGAACACACGTCGCTGGACGAATCAATCATCAAAATTATGGTGAAAATGAAACTGGATCTTGTCGGACTCCGGGATTTCGAAAACCTGCAGCCTTCCCAGTTGTCCGGCGGCATGCTGAAACGGGTCGCACTTGCACGCGCTCTTGCACTGGATCCTGAACTGGTTTTTTTCGATGAACCGACCTCAGGGCTTGATCCGATCGTTACGGCGGTCATCACCAAGCTGATTGCAGACCTGAACAGGCTTCTCGGCATCACCTGTATCGTGGTCACCCATTCAGTGGAAGAAGCCATGCTGATTGCCGACAAGATTATTATCCTGTACATGGGCACCGTGCTCGCAGAAGGGTCGCCGAAGGAAATACGTGCCAGTACAAACCCGCTCGTTCAGCAGTTTATAACAGGGACTCCGGATGGTCCTATATCTTTTCACGCCTCAAGCCGGGATTTGCGTGAAGATCTGCTGCTGGAATGAAAAGAAATCGGACAAAAAACATTCAATGGCAGGGAGCTGATTATGGAATATCGACGAAGTGAAATCCGGGCAGGAATATTTCTCCTGATTTCTTTCACCATCATGGCGGTCATGGTGTTCGCGATAAGCGATATTCAGAGCCTTTTCAAAAAGAAAAAAGACGTCAAGGTCCTTTTTCTTTACAGCGATGGCATTGAAAAAGATGCGCCGGTCAGATTTTCCGGCGTCAAAGTCGGGAAAGTTACGAATGTACGCGTCGCTCCGGAACAGGGAGATAAGATTGAACTTACTTTAAGCATATTCAAGGACATGGTGATCAAAACGGACACCCGGGCCAGAATCATGACCCTCGGCCTGGTAGGCGGGAAATATGTAGAATTAACGGCAGGTTCGCCGAGCGCCCATCTTCTGGAGCAAGGCCGCCCCCTTATCGGCGAGGAATCCATGAAACTGGAGGACCTCACAAGAACTGCGCTTGACGTAATAGCGCGGCTCAGAAAAATCGCCATTAATCTTGATACCATGCTGGGCGACCCGGCCATGGCGAAATCGCTGAAAAGCACGATTCAAAATATGCAGGAGGCAACTGCGAACATCAAAGTCATGACTTCAAGCAGGGAAGAGGTTGCGCAAGGACTTAAAAACCTGCCGGAAATATTAAAAAAGCTTGATGAAAGCTCAAACAATCTCAAAACAATAACAGAAAAGACCGACAAACTGATCGGGGAAAACAGGAAAAATATCGGTATCATGATCGAGAATTTCAAGGATCTGTCCACGAATCTGAAGGAAACTTCTGAAGACGTCAAGGTCAATCCGTGGAAGCTTCTCCGTAAACCGTGAACTCGTACCATATGGCGGCAATGGAAGGATATTCTTGATCGGAGACCAGTTGTCAGAAATTCGCACTACTAAAAGGAGTATGCATGTCAATTCAGGCAATTAAAGGCGTAAAAGACATTCTGCCGGGCGATATAGCCGCATGGCAGCGCATCGAGGAAACGGCTCGCAGGCTGTTTGAAGATTTTGGATTCTCAGAAATCCGCGTGCCGATTTTTGAATATACCGACTTATTTGCGAGAAGCATAGGGGCCTCAACGGACATTGTCGAGAAGGAAATGTACACGTTCGATGACCGGGACGGGAAAAAAATAACTCTTCGGCCGGAAGGCACCGCGGGAGTCGTGCGTGCATTTATCGAGCATAAGATGTATGCGGATATGCAGCTGGCAAAACTGTATTACATGGGACCCATGTTCCGGCACGAACGTCCTCAAAAAGGCAGATATCGCCAATTTTATCAAATAGGCGTTGAAGCAATAGGAGTCGATCATCCCCACGTCGATATAGAGATTCTCTCGATGCTCTATACGCTTTTCAGCAGATTGAAAATTGAAGGGTTGACCCTCCAGATAAACTCTTTGGGCGACGAAGCCTGCAGAGAGGCGTATCGGGATGCGCTTAAGCAGTACTTAAAGACGAAACTTCCGGCACTATGTGGCGATTGTCAGCGCCGTTACGAGACGAACCCTTTGCGCGTGCTTGACTGCAAGGTTGATGCGGGAAAATTCGAGGACGCGCCGGTAATGCTGGATTATCTTTGTGAACCCTGCAAGAAGCATTTTCACACCGTTGAAGACGGCCTTAAAAGCCTCAAGATCCCTTTTGTGATCAATGCACGCCTGGTTCGCGGACTTGATTATTACACCCGTACGACCTTTGAACTGGTGATGGAGCACATGGGAGCCCAGAATACCGTTGCAGCCGGCGGCCGCTATGACGGCCTTGTTCAGGAAATCGGCGGCCCTGCAAGTCCGGGGATCGGCTTTGCGCTCGGTGTAGAACGGGCAATTTCGCTTATGGATACGAGGACGATTCCCGTTCCGCGTCCCGCGCTGTTTGTCTGCGCTTTAGGACCGGAAGCAGGGGCAATTGTGCTGCCGGTTATCTATCAACTAAGGTTGTCGGGCATTATGGTTGAAACGGATTACACAAACGCCAGCCTGAAAAGCAAGATGAAGAAAGCAGACAAATCCGGAGCCGGCTATACGCTGATTATCGGCGAACAGGAAATGGAAAAAGGAAAAGCCGTTTTGCGGAATATGCAGACCAAAGAGCAAAAAGAGCTTCCCTTGACTCATATCGAACTTGCTCTGCATGACCTCTTATCAGCACGCAATCAAAAAGAATGACCTTGCCTTCCCCGTCATAGATACCGCGCTGCAGATCACGCAGGGCTTGCATGCTGCATAGGTCCGCAGCGTCCTTTTAAGTTGCAAACTGGTTTTGTTTATGATATTTTTTTTACATGACGGTCGATAAAATTAAATTCGGTGCATCCGGATGGCAGGGGGTACTAGCCGATGATTTTACCGTTGCCCGAGTCAAAACCGTCACCCAGGCGATTGCGGATCATATAGCTTCACGAGGCATGAAGGACAGGGGAGTGGTCGTGGGGTATGACACCCGTTTCATGTCGGAATTTTTTGCCGAAGGGTCCGCGAAAGTTCTTGCCGCGAATGGCATCCATGTTTATCTGTCGAACCGCGAAACACCTGCTCCGGTGATCACTTTTGAACTTTTACGAAGAAAGACTGCCGGAAGCATTATCATCTCCGCCCCCCACCAACCCCCGTATTATCATGGACTGCAGTTTCTACCAGCCTGGGGAGGTTCCGCTCCTTCCGAAGTGATAAAAGATATAGAAACAAGAACCAATATCCTTTTAGAAAAAAATGCACAGGGCGTATTTCCGAGCAGCGAATCCAGGGAAAGAACCGTTATCGAGACAGTCGACCTGCGCAAAGCGTATCTTGAAGATCTAAAAAGAAAAATCGATTTTGATCTGCTCAAAAAAGCAAAGCTTAAAATCGCGCTTGACCTCCACTGCGGAACCGCAAGAGATTATCTTGACACTTTTTTAACGGATGCTGGATGCGCGGTCTCGCTTTTCCATGGAAACCGGGACCCTCTGTTCAGCGGGTGTCTTACGGACCTCTCGGGGAAGAACCTTGCCAGCCTGTCAGACCACATGAAGAGAGGAAAATATGAAATAGGCTTGGCGGTGAATGACGTCGCTGACCAGTTCGCAATTCTTGATGGAGACGGCACCTATATTAACCCGAACCAGATACTGGCGCTTCTGCTCGATTTCTTGTGCAGAACGCGCGGATGGAAAGGCGGCGCAGCGCGGTCGATAGCGACCTCGCACCTTATTGACGCTGTTGCCAAAAAATATGGAATTGAAGTGTATGAGACCGGCATCGGTTTTCACTTCATCGGCGATCTGCTTATGCAGGGGAAAATCATATTTGGGGGCGAGGAAAATGCGGGTTTGACTATTAAAGACCATCTTCCGGAAAGAGACGGCATCCTTGCCTGTTTGCTGGTTGCCGAGATGGTTGCAACTGAAAGGAAGCCAATAAAGGATCTGTTAAAACGCCTTTATAAAGAAGTAGGTACAATTCTTGCCGAACGGGCCGTTATTCCTCTCCCGGAAACAAGCTGGAAAGCTTTTGCAGGAAAACTCAGCCTGCCCCTCATGGAATTCGGCGGGATGCGGGTCAAGGGTAAAAAAACCACTTCAGACGGTACCAAATATATGCTTGAAGATGACAGCTGGCTGCTCTTGCGTTTTTCGGATACAGAGCGGGCCGTACTGCTTTACGCGGAATCTTCATTGGAAGAAAAAACAAATGAATTGATAAAAGCAGGAAGCAGGTTTGTCTTGGAAGGGTGAGTATTTAGCCGGAGATTACGGCGGTCTATCTCCCCGCCCTCAGACTGAACACTTCGCCAGTTGATAACGAATTATATCGGGAGGACATATGAGCGAAATCATTGATGTATATGCACGCGAAGTGCTGGATTCACGGGGAAACCCAACGGTGGAAGCGGATGTGATTCTTGAAAGCGGAGTAATGGGACGTGCCATTGTGCCGAGCGGCGCATCAACGGGCGAACGGGAAGCGCTTGAGCTGCGTGATGGAGGTGCGCGATACCTGGGAAAAGGGGTGCAGAAAGCGGTTAATAACGTTATTGAACTGATCGGCCCTGCCGTCATGGGAATGGATGCAACAGAACAGGCCGTAATTGACCGGACCATGATCGAGATGGACGGGACTGAAAACAAGTCAAAGCTCGGCGCAAACGCGATGCTGGCGGTTTCGCTTGCCGTTGCAAAAGCCGCTGCCGAAGATGCCGGATTGCCGCTTTATCATTACCTTGGCGGTCCGAATGCCAAGGAATTGCCCGTCCCCATGATGAACGTTCTGAACGGCGGCGCCCACGCAGACAACAATGTAGATATTCAGGAATTCATGATTATTCCCGCAGGCGCATCTTCCTGCTCCGAAGCTGTCCGCATGGGAGCGGAAGTTTTTCATAACCTGAAAGCTGTCTTGAAAAAGAAAGGCTATAATACCGCCGTGGGAGATGAGGGAGGATTCGCTCCGAACCTTAAATCGAACGAGGAAGCTGTTCAGGTAATTCTTGATGCCATTACAAAGGCAGGTTACAAACCCGGCCAGGATGTTTTTCTGGGGCTGGACTGTGCCGCCAGTGAATTCTACGATAACGGCATTTACGACCTTCAGGGAGAGGGCAAGAAAAAAACTTCAGAAGAGATGATAGCGTTTTATGAGGAATGGATCAGGCAATATCCTATTATTTCAATCGAAGACGGAATGTCGGAAAAAGACTGGAAAGGGTGGAAGCTCCTGACGGACCGTCTTGGAAAAAAAATTCAGCTGGTAGGGGACGACATTTTTGTGACCAACACGGCGATTTTCTCCAAGGGTATTGCAGAAGGCATCGGAAATTCCATTCTTATCAAACTGAACCAGATCGGTACACTTACCGAAACGCTCGACGCCATCGAAATGGCGAAGCGGGCGCGATATACTGCGGTCATATCGCACCGGTCCGGTGAGAGTGAGGACGCGACGATTGCTGACCTTGCGGTTGCTACGAATGCAGGCCAGATCAAAACCGGCTCGCTTTCGCGCACCGACCGGATTGCCAAATATAATCAGCTTATCCGCATAGAGCAGGAGCTTGGTGACGCCGCAACATATCGGGGCCGGGAAGTTTTTTACAGCATCGAGAAATAGGAGCAACAAAAGCAAAGAGACGGAAGAACCCAAGCCCTTCAATCTTATTACCTACTATCTGTCCTGGTTCTTTCGAAAGAACCAGGACAGTCTATTTTGTCATCATGAACAAAGCCGCTTTTGAAAGAATAGTACGGCACGCTCTCCGGCAACTGCCGCCCAGGTTTAAGCAAAAGCTCAAAAATATCTCTATTGAGATAGAGGACAGCCCCTCGCCTGCGCTTCTTAGAGACATGCAGATAGAATCAGGCTCGCTTTTCGGTCTATATCAGGGTGTTCCGCTTCCCGATCGTGAATGGAATTATGGCAACGCTCTTCCTGACCGCATCGTGATTTATCAGCATCCGATTGAAGCAGCCGCACATTTACCTGAGGAAATAGAACAAATTGTTATTGATACCGTTCGGCATGAGATCGGGCATTATTTTGGTTTTGACGACGATACGTTGTATTTTATAGAATCTAACAAAAAAAGCCTCGTAGATGGGAAAAAGATGCAGTCAGAGAGGAATGATAAGACAGGAAAGTTGTCAGAAAGCAAGAAGAGAAGAAAATATCCGTACAAATAAGCTTTTCGTACGCTCTCAGAAATTATTCGATTTAAAAATGTCCCGAAATGGCTACGGACAGAATTGTTTATATTTCTTCAAGATTTTTTCAATAATTCCTGTTGTTGAAGCTCCTTCGATATATCCGGTGCTGATCACCTTGCCGCCCCGTCCTTCAACGATAGTACGTCCAATGATTTTTTCGATCGGCCAGTCCCCCCCCTTTACCAGAACATCAGGCAGAAGTTCGGAAATAATTTTCCCTGGGTCAGGTTCATGGAACAGTACGACAAAGTCGACGGATTCGAGCGCTGCAAGAGTCTCCATGCGGTCTTGTTCCGTATTGATCGGCCGCTTGTCTCCCTTGATTATACGCACAGAGTCATCGCTGTTTACTGCAACAACCAGGATGTGCCCAAGCGATTTTGCTTTTGCGAGATAACGCGTGTGGCCGGTATGGATGAGATCGAAACACCCGTTTGTAAAAACAATTTTTTCTCCGGTAGCCCGGAGAATATCGAGAACAGGCTTGAGTTCCTGGATGGTTTTAATTTTTTTATGCATGCAAAAATATAATATAAAATGATCAGGAATGCAAGCAGCATTGTCGAAGAGAGAAGAGGCGGGCGGGGGTTGGAAAATCAGGAACAATGAGCGCGGCTATGGAAGATGACGGCTGGCTCTACATCTGATGGCTTTTGAATATTTCATCGAACGCAGGAGCAACTTCATTGAATGCTTTGAGAACTTCAGGGCAGAAATGCTCGGGACTTGTCCTGCCGTCGCCTTTGATAATGATGGTGCACGCTTCTGCATGGGTGAATTCCGGTTTGTAAGGCCTCCTGCTCCTCAGGGCATCATATTGATCGACGAGCATGACAATTCTTCCCTCAAGAGGGATGTCCTCGCCTTTCAGGCCTCTTGGATATCCGTCGCCGCACCACCGCTCATGATGATTTAATGCCACTGAAGCGGCCAGCCTGAGTTGGGGAAAAGAAGACCCTGCAAGCATTTTTTCTCCGATAAGAGTGTGTTTCTTTATGATCTCGAATTCTTCAGAAGAGAGGGGGCCTGGTTTCAGGAGAACATTGTCGGGTATGCCGATTTTTCCTAGGTCGTGCATCGGGCTCGCAAATGTCAAGGCCTCGACGAAATCATCCGGAAGCCCCATGGCTTTTGCAATTTTGTTTGAGTAGAGTCCGATCCTTCCGATATGAGCACCGGTATCCGTGTCACGATATTCAGCGACAGAAGTCAACCGTCTGATGACTTCATTGCTCAGATTTTTTACCATCATCAGTGCATTAGCCAGTTCGCGAGTCCGTATCTTGACTGTATCCTCCAGCATGTCTTTATAGTTCTTTTCCATTTGAACAAACCTGGTGTATTTGACCGCTTTTTCCAGGGAGTGCAGGAGGTAGTCCGGATTGTATGGTTTTGTAATAAAATCGAATGCGCCTTTTTTTATGGCATCGACTGCTTTTATGGCATCGACTGCAACGTCAAGTTCGGCAAAGGCAGTCATCAGGATTACGGGAATCTGTGGATTGTAGTTATGAATATTTTGAAGAAGGTCAATGCCGGTCACCTGCGGCATCTTGATATCGGTCAGAACAAGATCAAATCTGATTTCCTGGACCATTTTTATGGCGTCATGAGCATTTTGACAGGTGTAAACCTTATAGCCAAATTCAGATAACAATGTTGAAATGGACTCGAGTATGTACGGGTCGTCATCGACGACAAGCAGCATATACTTTTCCTGTTCATTCATAATTGTTGAACTCTCCTTGGCACCCATGCGATTCGCTTCTGATGCTGCCGGAAATAGAAAAAGCACTCTGTGTGCAGTATGGCGGCCTGTTCGTGAAAGACGTCGGGCCGAGCCCGTGCGCACATTGGTTAGCACGGGCAGGGAGTTTTGCATCATCCGACATGGGATAACTATATCACAAATGCCGATGTCGCACGTAAAAAAATGGAAGAAAAACGACGGTTTTCTGATATAATACCCTGAAGGTCCCATGCTGGACTGTGTTCTTATACAGAGTTCTTTCGCTCCAAGGAGTTAACGATGGCCATTCCGGGCATAAAGAAAAAGATGCTGGGCGAAATGCTGGTTGCCGGTGGGCTGATCAAGGACGATCAGCTGAAGCGCGCGCTGGAAGAACAGAGAAAAAAAGGTGGGAAGATAGGAGAAATACTCGTTGATCTGGGATTTATCAACGAACATAACCTTGCCACGTTTCTCGGCAGGCAGTTCCATCTTCCTTTTGTCGAAATCGACAAGCAGCTTATGGACCCGGAAACCTTGACGCTGATCCCCGCTGATCTGGCAAGAAGGCTTACAGCCATTCCGTTATACCGGGACAAGGACGCTGTGGTTGTCGCTATGTCGGATCCATTGAATATCTTCGGCCTCGATGATATCAAAAAAGCGGCCGGCAGGGAAATCAAACAGGTGGTTGCCACCCGGAGCGACATCCAGCGGGCAATTGACCGTCATTACGGCATGAGCCAGACCATTGAAGCCGCAGCGATGAACTTTGCTGAAGAAATGGGTACTGCAGTCGAAGAAATAACGGAAATCTCCGGTGCCGCGGCAGAAGATGCGCCGGTTGTCAAGCTCGTAAGCATGCTGCTGGCACAGGCAATGATGGATCATGCCAGCGACATCCACATCGATCCGGAGGGGAATCAGATCAAAGTCCGGTATCGTATAGACGGCATGCTGACGGAAGTGCGGACATTGCCGCGTGAAACGCATTCCCCTATCGTGTCACGCATCAAGATCCTTGCAAACATGGATATTGCGGAAAAGCGGGTTCCGCAAGACGGACGCTTTCAGGTGCGCATAACACACGGCGAAGCGGGACCGGTCGTAACGTCGGTATTCAGCGAACGGAGCACGCTCCGTATGGATGGAGACACAACCGTGGACATCCGTGTTTCTACCCTGCCGGTAATCCAGGGAGAGACCATTGTGATGCGCATCCTTGACCGGTCCCAGATCATCATGACTCTCGACGGATTGCGTTTTTCGCCGGAGATGCTGGAACAATACCGCAGGCTTATCGCGAGGCCATACGGCATGATTCTGGTGACCGGACCGACTGGCAGCGGCAAGACCACGACGCTGTATGCCAGCATCAATACCATTGACCGAAAAGCGAACAATATCGTGACGGTTGAAGACCCGGTCGAATATCAAATTATGGGGGTCAATCAGCTACAGGTAAATCCCAAGGCGGGCGTTACCTTTGCAAGCGGTCTTCGCTCCATTCTCCGGCAGGACCCCGATATCATCATGGTGGGAGAGATACGGGACCGGGAAACAGCGGAAATTGCAATCCATGCTGCTTTGACCGGACATCTGGTTTTCGCAACGCTGCACACGAATGACGCGGCCGGTGCCACAACCAGGCTTATCGACATGGGAATCGAGCCGTTTCTTATTTCTTCATCGGTGATTGGGATCCTGGCCCAGCGACTGGCACGGAAAATTTGCAGCCGCTGCGGGAAGCCGTATGCGTCCACGCCTGATCTGCTCAGGAGCCTTGGTGTTTCCGACAGAAATGCAACATTTTTCCGGGGGGAGGGGTGCCCAGCCTGCAAGAATACCGGTTATCAGGGCAGAGTTGCGGTTTTCGAACTTATGGCTATGAACGAAACAATTCGCAATTGCATTATTGCGAAGGCTTCAAGTTCTTCCATAAGGGCTGCAGCGGCTCAGTCAGGATTCAAAACCTTGCGCCAGGAGGGGCTGATCAAGGCTGCCGCGGGCATTACCACGGTGGAAGAAGTACTCAGGGTGACGCAAGAGTCTGAAGGAGTATAATCGTGGATGACGATCAGCGGATGTATGCTTCCGTTACATATCGCCGCATCATGCGATGGCTATTGAAGTAGTATGCGTTTTTGCTTACGGCGTTCTTCATCATCCGGATCCAGTTGCCTTTATTCTCGGCATAATATTTCGGAATAATCCGGTTTTCAAGCTTGTCATAAAGATCAGCCGCATCTTCCGCGTCCGATGTGCCCGGCTTCGTTGTCTCAGTCGGCGCAGCGCCGATGGACCACCCCGTGAACTCTTCGATATGCCCTTCTATCCACCAGCCATCCAGTACGCTGAAATTCAATACTCCGTTGTGCGCGGCTTTCATGCCGCTGGTGCCTGAGGCTTCGAGCGGACGGAGCGGCGTATTCAGCCATATGTCAACGCCGGAAACAAGTTTTAGTGCGATATCCATATCGTAACCGGGGAGGAATGAAACGGCGATCTTCCCTTTCAGCCTGTCCCGGTATCCGTAGATGCCTTGAATCAGCTTCTTGCCGTTTTCATCGTGCGGATGCGCTTTGCCTGCATACACTATTTGTATCCTGCCTTTTTTATTGATCGCGAGCAGTCGCTCGATATCCGAGAAGAGCAGATGCGGTCGTTTATATCCGGTGGCCCGTCGAGCGAAGCCGATGGTGAGCACACCGGGATCCATGGTGACGCCGGTTGTCTGCTCTACAACGGCAAGCAGCTTTTGCTTTGCCCGCTGGTGCGCATCCCATATTTCAGACTCCGGGATAATCCCCGACCGTACGAACAACTCAGGCTCATTCGCCCATCCGGGGATATATTTATCAAAAAGTTTCGCCATCTCGTCGCATGTCCAGGTAAACGAGTGGACGCCGTTCGTAATGGCGTGGATATGGTATCCAGGAAACATGTGCTGTGAGACTTCACCGTGTTTTTTGGCGACTCCGTTTATATATTTGCTCAGATTAAGCGCCAACAGCGTCATATTCAGGCTGTCTTTGCCCGCGATGTCCTTCAGGACCTCAAGGGGAATGATGTCGCCGAGCACCTGCCTGACCAGCGGATAGGGGAATTTGTCGTGTCCCGCCTCTACCGGTGTGTGCGTGGTAAACACGCAAAGATTGCGCACCCGGCCGATGTCCCAGCAGGAGCGCTCGTCCCATACGCTTTCGATATCGCGTTTGCACCTGAGGAGGATGTCGAGGGCGAGAAAGCTTGCGTGTCCTTCGTTCATATGATATTTCTTGATCTGGAACTCAAGCGCCGTCAGCATGCGCACTCCGCCCATGCCGAGGACAACCTCCTGTTTGATGCGATAAAGGCTGTCGCCGCCATACAAGACGTCTGTAATCGTCTGGTCCTCCGGGGTATTTTCAGGCAGATGGGTGTCCAGAAAGAGAATGGGGACCTTGCCGCCGGTGGGGCTGATGACCTGGTAGAGCCATGCCTGGACAAAAACGTCACGGCCTTCTATCTGTACTTTGACTTTTTGCGGCAGCAATGTCATATGGCTTGACGGGTCCCAGCTTACCGGACTCTCTTTTTGCCATCCTGCGGCATCGATGTCCTGTTTGAAGTAGCCTTTGCGGGTGATCAGTGTGACCGCAACGAGGGGAAGCTGCAGATCCGCAGCGGATTTAATGGTGTCTCCTGCAAGGATGC
Organism: uncultured Nitrospiraceae bacterium; assembly: GCA_964586075.1. GTDB lineage: Bacteria > Nitrospirota > UBA9217 > UBA9217 > UBA9217 > JBAZLV01. The sequence continues at coordinate 146,514 of CAZPGZ010000004.1, forward strand.
CGAGACCGCCGCTGTATGTCGGGATATCGGTTTTGATCCCGATTTCCATGGAGAAGTAGGCAATCATCGGTTCGGCGGTAAATTCATGAAGATGGTTCATAATGCTCCCTGGTCCGGGCTTCCGAAGGATAAATTAATATAATAACGGTACTATGCCTTCCCCTGTCTTCAGAAAAAAGGAATATTTCCACTGCACTGCTTTTTTAAACCCTATTTGGACTATAGCATAAAGATAGGTGCGGAGCAAGAGGACCGGAAGCGGCCGAAGACCCGGTAAGCTGTTAATACGGTGCATTTGCGTTTCGGTTGACTCCAATAGGGCGAGATGATAGGCTATACTTGTACTTCGATTTTATATGAATCGATTGCTCAGCGTTCTCTTTGCGGATGCAGAAAAGGAAAAATACAGGTGAATAAAAGCATTATTGCAATGTTATTTCTGTCTGTTTTTCTTCCTGCGTGTGTTGATCAGAAAACAGTCCAAAAAACAGAATTTATCATGGGTACGGACATAACTATTACGGTCGTCGCCCGGAACGCTGAACAGGGAGAATCAGCCATAGAACTCGGGATGGCTGAACTGCGCCGGCTTGATGTCATGTTGTCACGCTTTAAGGAGTCGAGTGAAGTAGCCAGGATAAATCGCGATGCCGGGATAAAACCGGTCAGAGTCTCACCGGAGTTGCTGGATGTCGTGGAACGAGCAGCAGCTGTTTCAAAGCTCTCAGGCGGCATTTTCGACATCACGATAGGCCCCCTGGTGGTTTTATGGCAGTCCAGGATGCAAGAAGGGAAAATACCCTCAAATGATGAAATCAAATCGATACTCTCTCTTGTTAACTACCGTAATATAATTATTGACAAAAAAGCGTCCACGATATTCCTCAAAAAAACAGGTATGATTATCGACCTCGGCGGCATGAAAGGGTATGGAGCTGACCGGGTGGCTGATCTCTATAAAAGCCGTGGTATACACAACGCGCTTATTGCCGTTGCAGGCGATATCAGAGCGCTGGGCTTCCGGGAAGACGGTAGTCCGTGGAAAATAGGGGTGCAACACCCACGCGACCCGCGGAAAATGCTTACCATACTCAAATTGACCGATAAATGTGTCTCAACATCAGGCGATTACGAACGCTTCGTCATTAAGGACAACAAGCGCTATCATCATATTATCGACCCTCGCACGGGAAGGCCTTCGACCGGAGTTACCTCCGTGACCCTTATCGGAGAGACCGGATCGTTTGTTGACCCTCTTGCAAAAATTCCGTTTATACTCGGTCCTGAAAAGGGATTGGAACTTATAAAAAAATTCGGCATAGAAGCCATCATAGTTGACGATGCGGGCGCCATTACGACAACAGCCGGGATCAAACTGTAAGCAGCCGAATCCTTGAGTAATATTCTCTAAAAAATAATTGGCCGACTTGCTCTGTGCTTTTTCTGCAAACTGCCGGAGCGTGTTGGTGAACAATATATCTCCTTGACCGAGATGATGGAATGCGTTATGATATGCAAACCAATAAAATTATTTTTACGTAAGTTTATTGGTCTAAGTGCGATAACGACACTCGTTTATTACGATGCGGGGAATGAGCATGCACAGGATTGCAGATCTTCTTGACATGTCCATGGTCCAGAAGCTCGCTGATTCAAATTTTCGCGCCACCGGTTTGCCCATTTCTATTATTGATACTATGGATGGCACGGTTCTGGTCAAAGCGGGCTGGTCGGCTATTTGCACAAATATCCACCGGTTTAATCCGATGTTGCATCAACGCTGCCTGGAGAGCGACCATTATCTCGATGATCATCTGGGAGAACAGGAATATTTTCAATATCGATGCAAAAACGGGCTTTGGCATATCGCCATACCCATTATGGTTGCCGGTAATCACCTGGCAACCTTGTTCCTTTCACAGTTCTGGTTCGAAGGAGATGTGCCGGATCGTGAATACTTCGCCCGCCAGGCGATGGATTTCGGCTGTGATCTCGAAACCTATCTTAAGGAAATCAACCGCATCCCTGTTTTTGCGAAAGAAAAAGTAGCTTATATTGTTGTGTTTTACCGGTCGCTTGCCCGTTTTATCGCTGACCTTGCGGATCGCTCATTGCATCTTCTGGAAGCAAAACAGTCTATGCTGGAAAGTGAAAACAAATATCGCAGTCTTGTAAATAACATACCGGTCGGCATTTACAGCAATACGCCTGCGCGCGGTAGATTCCTTCATGGAAATCCCGCAATGGTCAGAATTACCGGCTGCGATTCCCTGGAAGAATTGCTGTCGATGGATATGAGCGATCTGTACCAGAAACCGGAAGACAGAATAAAGCTGCTCGAGGAGTTAAAAATCAAGGGTTTTATAAAAGACCGTGAACTGGCAATGAAAAAAAAGGACGGTACACCCATTTGGTGTTCGACGACCGTCACCGCGCATTTCAACGAGCAGGGCGACATCATTATGACGGAAGGCGTCGTCGAGGACATTACCGTACGCAAGCAAAATCAGGACGAATTGCTTAAGATCCATCATGAGCTTGAAATGCGGATCCAGGAACGTACCGCTGATCTTGCAAGGACCAATGAATTGCTCTTGCTGGAGATTGCCGAGCGCAAGCGCGCTGAAGAAAAATTGCGTGAGTTGTCGGAAATGGACCCGCTGACAATGACGTATAACAGAAGGAAACTCCTTGAACTTTTGATGCTGGAAATAGAAAAAGTAAAACGGCACTCGCATCCGCTTTCTCTGATTATGCTGGATATTGATTTTTTTAAAAAAATAAACGATAAGCATGGGCATAATGCAGGAGATGCCGTCCTGAAATCAACCACGACCATCATCTGCGGTATCATCAGAAAAATAGACATTTTTGCGCGGTACGGCGGAGACGAATTCATTATTCTTTCCCCGGAAACGGACCGGGAAGGGGCGCTGGTGATTGCGGACAAGATACGGGATGCCATAGCCCGGCATTCCTATCCGGCGATGGAGCCCATTACCATCAGTGTTGGAGTGGCGGAGCTGTCCTCCGAGGATTCCGGAGCAACCTTGATCGAAAAGGCTGACGAAGCACTCTACCTTGCCAAAAAAAGAGGAAGAAACAAGGTTGAGTTATTTATTCCGAAGCAACGCCCGTGATTTTTTGTTTGTTGGCATGACGTTTCTCTGAGCTGCTTTCAACAGCTTATTACCCACCTTCATTATCAGACGGACAGAGTTCGATCCATATTCTCTCTTGTATTATCCCTTCTCAAAACTATCCTGTTTAACGCAAAAACGTCTATTCTGCTTGACAAAAGTTCACTTCTGTATTAGTTTGATAAAAAAAATATTACAGGAGAGCCTATGTCAGAACTCATCCGTTTTGGTGTATCCATCGACAGCAAACTTATAAAAAAGTTCGACGATCTTATCGATAAAAAAGGCTATGCAACGCGATCCGAGGCCATACGCGACATGATCCGGGACACGCTGGTCGAGCAGGAATGGGAATCCGGCGATCAGGAAACAGTCGGCACGATTACGCTGGTCTATAATCACCATACCCGTGAACTTGACCACGCGCTTACGGACATGCAGCACAAGTCTTTCCACCAGATTATTTCCGCTCTCCATGTCCATCTTGATGCGCACAACTGCCTGGAGGTCCTTGTCGTCAAGGGCAGGAGCAAAGAGATAAAAATGATCGCTGACCGTTTGATAGGCACCAAGGGCGTAAAGCATGGGAAACTGACGACGACAACTACAGGGAAAGAGTTAACTTAGTGTTCATATGGATTTTTTGTATTGACCTTCCCCCGGAAAACAGTACCACTCAGAGAGTCGGACCTATGGTAACATA
>CAZPGZ010000005.1:0-147196 GCA_964586075.1 uncultured Nitrospiraceae bacterium
TCGTGAAGGCGGCAGGACCGTGGGCGCCGGCGTCATCACGGAAGTAATTGAATAAGGGAAGGAACGAGCACGTGACACAGAAGATTAGAATACGATTAAAAGGATACGACCACAGATTGCTCGATCAATCGACAGTCGAAATCATGGATACGGCAAAAAGAACAGGAGCTAAAGTATCCGGCCCTATTCCGCTTCCGACCAGAATTAACCGGTGGACCGTACTCCGTTCTCCCCATGTGGATAAAAAATCCAGAGAGCAGTTTGAAGTCAGAACCCATAAGCGGCTCATGGATATTTTGGATCCTACCCCGCAGACCGTGGATGCGCTTATGAAGCTTGATCTTGCTGCGGGTATTGACGTGGAGATCAAGCTGTAGGAATGAATCTGACCGCAAACTCATGATGAGCGTGTTCTAAAGCTGCCATCGTGCGTGGGTGAGGGAAAAGGCAATGAGTAAGGGAATTATCGGAAAGAAAATCGGAATGAGCCAGCAGTATAGCGAAGGGGAACTGATTCCTGTTACTGTAATTCAGGCTGGTCCGTGTGCTGTAGTGCAGAAGAAAACCGCCGAGAAAGACGGCTATGAAGCGGTACAGCTTGCTTTTGAAGAGATGCCGAAAAAAGACCGGGTGACCAAGGCTATCGCCGGCCACTTCAAAAAGGGAAATGTGCAGCCACACCGTATTCTCCGCGAATTTCGCACCGGAGTGTTTGAGCAAGGCCAGGTCGTCACCGTCGATATCTTTAAAAAAGGTGAATTAATATCGGTCAGCGGTGTGAGTAAGGGTAAAGGTTTTGCCGGTGTCATGAAGCGGCACAAATTTGCAGGCGGACCCGGCGGACATGGATCTATGTTCAACCGAGCTCCTGGTTCTATTGGGGCGAGCGCGTATCCATCCCGTGTATGGCCAGGCAAGAAACTTCCCGGGCACATGGGTTCGGCGAATGTTACGATAAAAAACATCGAGATTGTTGATGTGCGGCCGGATCAGAATCTGCTGTTTGTGCGTGGAGCCGTGCCGGGCGGCGAAAACGGATTTTTGCTCATTTATAAAGCAGATTAATCAAGAGATAGAAATAACAGAGGGTTAATAAGATGCCGTCAGTGGTAATGGTTGATCAAAACAATAAGAAAGTGAAGGATGTGGACCTTCCCTCGCTGTTTTCTACGGAGGTAAGGCCGTATCTTGTCCATTCTGCGGTGGTAAATCAGCTTGCAAATAAACGAGCTGGTACGGCAGCTACAAAAAACAAGGCTCTTGTGAGCGGCGGCGGTAAAAAACCGTTTAAGCAAAAAGGAACAGGCAGAGCACGGGCCGGGAGCAGTCGGTCTCCACTCTGGAGGCATGGAGGTACTGTTTTCGGGCCGATGCCGAGAGAATATTCTTATGCTCTTCCCAAAAAAGCTAAGCGGGCGGCGCTCGTGGATGCATTTGCTTCAAAAGTATCGGATAATAGGCTGATCTTGGTAGACAGTCTTGATCTGGCAGACTCAAAAACCAAGTTGATGACACAGTTGCTTAAGACGCTTGGCGTGCAAGAGACCGCGCTTGTCCTCGTGAAATCAGATAATAAGAATGTTGCTCTTGCTGCTCGAAATATTCCGTCGGTAAAAGTGCTGAGAATTGAAAATGTGAATGTTTACGATCTGTTGAAATACCGATACCTCATAACAACGCAAGATGTCCTAAGCGCTATGCAGGAGGTGTATGGTAAATGATGACTGATTTTTACGATATTATACGAATTCCTCGTATTACGGAAAAAGGTACGCGGTTAAAGGAAAAAAACAACGTCCTGACTTTTGAAGTAAAAGTTAATGCCAATAAAGTGCAGGTGCGGAAGGCTGTTGAAGGAATTTTTAAAGTAAAAGTGGCGGATATTACCACGGTGAAGAACGCGGGTAAAAGCAAGCGCATGGGGCAGCGGATAGGCCGCAGATCAGATTGGAAAAAAGCCTATGTTACGCTGAAGCCCGGTGAAAAGATAGATATTTTTGAGGGTGCTTAAATGCCGGTAAAAACGTATAACCCAACGTCCGCAGGAAGACGTTTCCAGACAACATCTACATTCGAAGATGTGACGCGGACCAAACCTGAGAAGTCTTTGGTTGTCAAATTGGCCCAAAGCGGCGGAAGAAACAACCGCGGTAAAATAACAGTTCGGTATCGGGCAGGATGGCACAAGAAGAAATACCGAATCATTGATTTTCGCCGTGATAAAAACGGCGTTCCTGCTACAGTGGCGCATATTGAATATGACCCGAACAGGACGGCGCGTATCGCACTTTTGCATTACATCGACGGTGAAAAGCGTTATATTCTTGCTCCACTTGGTTTGAAAGTGGGAGATAGCGTTATGTCCGGTCCGGAAGCTGATATCAAGCCGGGAAATGCACTGCCGATAGCATCAATACCGGTAGGTACCGTTCTTCACAATATTGAACTGAAAAAGGGTGCCGGCGGGCAGCTCGCGAGAAGTGCCGGTTCTTCAGTTCAACTGTTGGCGCGTGAAGGGGAATATGCTACGCTTCGCCTTAATTCTGGCGAAGTAAGGATGGTTCGCTCGGAGTGCATGGCGTCAATAGGTCAAGTTGGGAATCTTGATCATGAGAATATCAGCATTGGGAAGGCTGGCAGGGCTCGCTGGTTGGGAAGACGACCGCGCGTGCGCGGAGTTGCCATGAACCCTGTAGATCACCCGCTCGGCGGCGGAGAAGGAAAATCATCCGGTGGACGGCCTGGATGTTCACCGTGGGGGCTTCCAGACGGCAAAAAAACCAGACACAATAAGAAAACGAATAAATATATTCTTTCCAGAAGAACTAAGAGCAGATAACACAATTACGATCGCAGGCTAAAACAGAATCAAAAACTCCAACCTGTGATCTGCATTGAAAACGGAGGATACGGTGCCGAGATCGGTTAAAAAAGGCCCTTTTATTGAAGCAAGCCTTATGAAAAAAGTGGAAACCATGAATAATGCGGGTGAAAAGAAGATTGTGAAAACGTGGTCCCGCAGGTCGACGATTACGCCGGATTTCGTAGGGCATACACTGGCTGTACATAACGGTAAAAAATTTATCCCCGTATATATCACTGAGAATATGGTTGGTCATAAGCTCGGTGAGTTTTCACCAACAAGGATGTTCAAGGCGCACGGAGGATCGAAAGCAGCAGAAAAGGCAAGTGCTCCGAAATAGTGCTGCATTGCGCATATACAGCGCATTTTGAGTGAGGATGACCAGTATGGAAGCAACAGCTACAGTAAGACATATACGCATTACGCCGCGCAAAGCGAGACAGGTTGTAGATCTGATCCGGGGTAAAATGGTCGGAGAGGCACTCAATATTCTTACCTTTACTCCGTTACATGCGGCGCGGATCGTAAAAAAATTATTAGACTCTGCAGTCGCAAACGCTGAGCAAAAGAAGGTCGGCGACCTTGATTCGCTGAAGGTGGCAAAGGCTTATGTAAACCAAGGTGCGACCATGAAGCGAATGCGGGCACGGGCCATGGGTCGCGGCAACGTGATAAAAAAACGGACAAGCCATATTACGCTGGTGCTCTCAGCGTAATTATTTACGGAGGCGTCATGGGGCAAAAGGTTCATCCAATAGGACTGAGGCTGGGAATTATAAAAACATGGGAGTCGCGCTGGTTTTCTCAAAAAAACTATGCGGCACTTCTGCATGAAGATATTAAAATTCGCAAAATTGTAAAAGAGCGGCTTATGCATGCCGGTGTCTCCAAGGTTGAGATCGAGCGGGCAGGCCAGAAGGCGAAAATTAATATTCATACCGCGCGACCAGGCATTATTATCGGCAAGAAAGGCGCAGAGGTTGACAAACTTAAAAAAGACCTTGAGGCCATGACGGGAAAGCAGATTTATATCAACATTCAGGAAATCAGAAGACCTGAATTGGAAGCTCAGCTTGTTGCTGAGAATATTGCGCTTCAGTTGGAAAGAAGAATCGCGTTTCGAAGGGCAATGAAAAAAGCTGTTACCTCTGCTCTCCGACTCGGCGCGCAGGGCATTAAAATAACCTGTGCAGGAAGATTGGCTGGCGCCGAAATAGCTCGGACTGAATGGTATCGTGAGGGTAGGGTTCCCCTTCATACGCTGCGCGCTGATATCCAGTATGGATTTTTCGAGGCAAAAACCACGATGGGGCAGATTGGTGTCAAAGTTTGGATTTATCGTGGAGATATTTTGCAGCAGTCAACACCGGCGGCATAAGTTTATTTTCGCGTCATCATTATTATGATTGAATAAAGGATTTAATCATGCTAGCACCAAAACGAGTTAAGCATAGAAAAATGCAAAAGGGAAGAACCAACGGAACAGCGTACCGTGGCGCTGAGGTCAGCTATGGTGAGTATGGGCTGAAGGTTCTTGAGCCGGGATGGATTACGAGCAGGCAGATAGAAGCGGCACGTATTGCCATGACCCGGTATGTCAAACGCGGTGGGAAAATATGGATCCGCGTATTTCCTGATAAACCGATTACCAAGAAACCAGCAGAAACACGCATGGGTAAGGGAAAGGGCGCGCCGGAGTACTGGGTCGCAGTGGTAAAGCCAGGCCGAGTGCTCTACGAAATGGGAGGGGTAGAGGAATCTGTCGCCCGAGAAGCATTCCGCTTGGCCGCATATAAACTGCCGGTAGCGACAAAATTCGTTTCCCGCGAGGCAGAGATATGAAGATGAAGGCAAAAGAATTAAGAGATTTATCCAAAGACGAACTTGCAGCGAAAGTTGCGGAGATGAAAAAGGAACTATTCAATCTTCGTGTCCAGCAGGCTATGGGGCAGATAGAAAATCCTATGCGTCTTAGAATCCTGCGCAAGGATGTTGCAAAAACAAAAACCGTTTTAAAGGAAAAGTATGGCCGCGCTTAATGAGTCAAAAAAAAGAAAAACGTATATCGGACAGGTTGTAAGCGACAAGATGGATAAAACTGTTGTGCTGGCGGTAACGAGGAGGATTGCGCACGCACGGTATGGTAAAACCATAAAGCGCACCACCAAATTTAAAGCACACGACGAGAAAAACGAGTGTAAGGTCGGGGATGTGGTTCGTTTCATCGAGACCAGGCCGCTTTCCAAGGAAAAACGGTGGAAAGTTCTCGAAATAGTTGAAAAGGCCTCAGCATAATCAGAACACTAACGCTTTCCAGAGGATGAGCTATGATTCAGCAGCAGACAGTATTGGATGTGGCGGATAATTCCGGCGCAAAAAAAGTAATGTGTATTAAAGTATTAGGCGGCACACGCAAGCGGTATGCTACGCTGGGTGACGTGATTGTCGTTGCTATTAAAATGGCAATTCCAGAAGGGCAAGTTAAAAAAGGAACAGTCGCCAAAGCCGTTGTTGTGCGTACGACGAAAGAAGTCCGCCGACAGGACGGTTCGTATATAAAGTTTGATCGGAATGCAGCTGTTCTGATCAATAATCAAAACGAACCAATCGGAACGCGTATTTTCGGACCCGTAGCGCGTGAGCTCCGAAAAAAGAACTTTATGAAAATTATTTCACTTGCACCGGAAGTTTTATAGCATAAATGTTTCATACCATTTTTGTGCAAAGCAGGATTTAAAAATGCAAATAAAAAAGAATGATACCGTGATGGTCGTTACAGGCAAGGAAAAAGGTAAAAAAGGCAGAGTTATTACCGTATATCCTGCCGCCAACCGGCTCCTTGTGGAAAAACTGAATATGATTAAGCGGCATACGCGGCCGAATCAGCAATTAAAGCAGGGTGGCATTGTAGAAAAGGAAAGCCCGATATCGGCATCGAATACAAAACTGATTTGTCCGAAGTGCGATAAACCTACCTCTGTTTCACGCAAGGTGCAGGGAGATGGCACGCGCGCTCGCGTATGTAAACTTTGCAATGCCGTTATCGATTAAACGATAGGTTGTCGAATCGGGTGTTTGAATCACGGTGAACCGGTTAAAATAGGAAAGCGATATTATGGCGGACAAGAAAGATAAAACGACAAAAGATTCTAAAGGCGGCCCCGGAGAAAAGCTGGCCTCTCCTAAAGCTCCGAAAACTACGGCAGGAAAGTCAAAAGGGAAAGAATCAGCGAAGCAGGGAAAACCTGATGAAGCCGCCTCTGGTGCTTCGGCGGAAAAACAGGTTTCAGAACGGGTTCCGACTCCACGATTGCTACAACGATACCGCGAGATAGTTGTTCCGGCGCTTATGAAGGAATTCCGTTATAAAAACACAATGCAGGCGCCAAAAATTTTGAAAGTAGTATTGAATGTTGGCATGGGAGAGGCGATTTCCAATGCAAAAGCCTTGGAGCACGCCGCAGACGAATTGGGCAGGATTTCAGGCCAGAAGCCTGTTATAACTCATGCGCGGAAGTCTATTGCAACATTCAAACTGCGGGAGGGAATGCCGATCGGATGCATGGTAACCCTCAGGCGCGAGCGTATGTATGAATTTCTCGATCGCCTTATTAGCGCAGCGCTTCCGAGAATCCGCGACTTTAAAGGAGTACCAGCGAAATCCTTTGATGGTCGAGGGAATTATACGCTCGGCATTAAAGAGCAAGTCATTTTCCCGGAAATAGAACTTGACAAGGTTGATTCGATACATGGCCTTGATATTGTGATCGTAACAACGGCGAAGACAGATGAGGAAGGCAGGGCGTTGCTCGGACATCTGGGTATGCCGTACCGGAAGTAGACCGGCAATCCGGATGTAATGGAGGAACTATGGCAAAGAAGTCACTTATAGCAAAAGCAACCAGAACCCCTAAGTTCAAGGTGCGTACGTACAACCGTTGTCCGCTTTGCGGCCGCGCACGAGGGTATCTGCGAAAGTTTGATATGTGCAGAATCTGTTTTAGAAATAGAGCGCTTAAGGGAGAGATTCCGGGCGTTATTAAGGCAAGCTGGTAAAAAAGAGGGGTTTGAATCAATGATGACCGATCCAATAGCGGATATGCTGACGCGCATTCGCAATGCCAGTAAGGCAAAACAAGAAAAAGTTGATATTCCTTCCTCGAAATTGAAAATTGAAATTGCTAAGATTTTAAAAGATGAAGGATATGTCAAAAACGTAAAATTAGTAAAAGACCGCAGACAGGGTTTGATCCGTATATACCTTAAGTATACGGAAGATGAGGCTCCCATTATTCAAGGCCTGAAACGCATTAGCAGGCCAGGTCGCAGGGTTTACGCAGGGAATAATGCGATTCCGAAAGTTTTAGCGGGACTTGGTACAGCCATTATGTCAACGCCGAAGGGAATTCAAACCGGAAAACAGGCGAAAAAGGACAATGTCGGCGGAGAAGTTATCTGCCACGTTTGGTGATGTTTTTAATTTTTGCCTATTAGAACGTTAGGAGTTGTTATGTCGAGGGTTGGTAAAAAACCAATTGAATTGCCGTCCGGTGTCGATGCTAAGCTTGAGACCGGGAAGGTAACTGTAAAGGGGCCACTGGGCGAAATCAGCCAGGATGTTAATCCTAATTTGGCCATCAAAAAAGAAAACAATAAACTCACTGTTGAACGACCGTCAAATCAAAAAATTTATCGAGAGCTACACGGGCTGACGAGAAATTTGGTTGCCAATATGGTAATCGGAGTGAGTAAAGGGTACGAAAAAACGTTAGAAATATCCGGGGTCGGCTTTAAAGCCGCTGCACAGGGAACGAACTTAATTTTAAACCTCGGTTTTTCTCACCCTATTGTCTATCCATTGCCAAAAGGCATTAAAGCGACGGTTGACTCAAAGCAAACCCTGATTACGCTTAAAGGAATTGATAAGCAGCTTGTAGGGCAAATTGCTGCAAACTTGAGAAGCTTGAAAAAACCGGAACCCTATAAAGGAAAAGGCATCAAGTACGGCGGTGAAATAATCCAGCGCAAGGAAGGAAAAGCCGGTAAAACTGGCGGAAAGTAAAACATACATTGCTATAAACGCGATGTATTTGAACCAACCTGCATCGTGCTGAACGGAGAGTGACTGTGTCGCAGAGCAAACTAAAAGCAAGACAAAGACGGCATGCTAGAGTTAGAAAAAATGTATATGGAACTGCCGATAAACCAAGGTTGAGCGTATTTAAAAGCTTAAGCCATATCTACGCACAACTTATTGATGATACGACCGGAAAGACACTGATTGCTGCGTCTTCTACGGAAAAAACGCTGAAGAGCGAGTTGAAACACGGCGGAAATGTCGACGCCGCCAAAAAAGTCGGAACATGCATAGCGGAACGAGCATTGGGTAAAAGTATCAAGCAAGTCGTGTTCGACCGAGGTGGTTATAAATACCATGGCTGCATTAAAGCTCTAGCGGATGCGGCGCGCAATAACGGGTTAAATTTCTAAAGAGATATTTACTGCGGAGGCGGCATTGGCAGAAAGATATAACAAAGAAGCGGAAGAAAGCGATGGTTTGAAAGATAAACTCGTTTACCTGAACCGGGTAGCAAAGGTGGTTAAGGGTGGTAAACGGTTTAATTTCAGTGCGCTTGTTGTTGTCGGCGATGGCAACGGCAAGGTAGGGGTCGGCAAAGGAAAAGCTGCAGAGGCGCCGGTAGCGATCAAAAAAGCTGTGGAACGCGCCAAAAAGAACATGGTTCTTGTTTCTCTGAAAGGCGATACTATCCCCCACGAAATACTTGGCCATTATGGAGCAGGCAGAGTACTTCTCAAACCAGCTTCAGAGGGTACCGGTTTGATCGCCGGCGGCGCAAGCAGATCTGTGCTTGAAGTCGTCGGGATCCGTAATGTCCTGTGCAAATCGCTGGGATCAAGCAATCCGCATAATGTTGTGAGTGCCACGATCAACGGCCTGATCAGATTGAGAAGCGTAGATCAGGTAGCGTCACTTCGCGGTAAATCTGTAGAGGAGCTAGCATAGGTATGGTAAAGTCTGACGCAAAAAAAATTAAAATTACACTGACAAGAAGTGCAATTGCTCGGCCCGGAAAGCATAAAGCCGTGCTTCTTGGGCTCGGCCTCAAAAAACTGAATCATTACGTTGTCCGTACAGATACTCCTCAAATTCGCGGGATGATTGATAAAGTTGGTCATCTCATTAAGGTTGAAGAAGCATAGACAAAATCTATTTTATTGCACTTTACTACGAACGGTCGTGAGCTAATTATGAAATTAGAAGAATTAAAGCCCGCACAAGGGGCAACAAAAAAATCAAAAAGAGTTGGTCGGGGAGTGGGATCCGGCTCAGGAAAAACCGCCGCGAAGGGACATAAAGGACAGAAGGCGCGCTCAGGCGGTGTGAAAGGTCCCGGTTTTGAAGGCGGCCAGATGCCTCTTCAGCGGAGAATTCCGAAAAGAGGCTTTACCAATATCTTTAAAAAAGAATATGCTATTATAAATATTTCCGACTTGGACAAATTGCAGGGGAATGATTCTGTAACACCTGAATTGCTTGTACAAAAGGGTTTAATTAAGAACAATAAGTCAGAAGTTAAGATACTCGGCAAAGGGGAACTTAAATTCAAGCTTGTCGTTCGTGCCCATAAGTTCAGCAAAAGTGCACTTGAGAAAATTGAAGCGGCAGGCGGGAAGGCAGAGGTACTATAATTCTTGTTCTCCGGCATGAAAAACATATTCAATATCCCTGAGCTCAGAAATCGCATCATATTTACGCTTATGATGCTTGCTGTATATCGCATCGGAGCTCACATCCCTACACCTGGGGTGAAGGGAGAAGCGCTGAGCCAGTTTTTGCACCAATCGGCAGGCGGCCTGATGGGTTTTTTTGACATGTTTTCCGGTGGTGCTCTTTCAAGGGTTACGATTTTTGCCCTTGGTATTATGCCTTATATTACCGCTTCGATTGTCCTCCAGCTTTTAACAGTGGTCATTCCTCGATTGCAGGCGCTTGCGAAAGAGGGTGAGGCCGGCAGGAAAAAAATAACTGAATATACGCGGTACGGCACGGTATTTATATCTGCTTTTCAATCTTTCTGGATGGCTGTCGGTATTGAAAAAATGGGAGACGGTGCTTTTGTGGAATCGACCGGCTGGACATTTCGCATTCTCACCATGATCACGCTGACAGCAGGAACGACATTTATCATGTGGCTTGGAGAGCAGATTACGGAAAGAGGCATTGGGAACGGGATCTCGCTTGTAATTTTTGCAGGTATTGTGGCGGGCTTCCCGAGTGCGGTGGTGAATACCTATCAGCTTATGAAAGCAGGCGAGATACAATATTTCATGATATTTGTCATTCTTGCCATTATTATTGCAGTAGTTGCTGCAATTATCATTATGGAACGTGGCCAGCGAAAAATTGCCATCCAATATGCGCAACGAATGGTAGGCCGTAAAATTTATAAAGGTCAGAGTACACACTTGCCTCTCAAAGTCAACTCGGCTGGAGTTATCCCGCCGATTTTTGCATCGTCTATCTTATTATTTCCTGCAACAATTGCAGGATTTGCACAAGTTGAATGGGTGCAGCAAATAGCTCAGCAGCTTTCTCCAGGAAGCTGGCTTTATACGATAGTATATGTTCTCATGATTGTTTTCTTCGCTTATTTTTACACCGCTATCGTCTTTAATCCCGTGGATATTGCTGATAACCTGAAGAAGTACGGTGGATTTATCCCTGGCATCAGGCCTGGAAAGAAAACCTCTGATTATTTATATAGAGTGCTTACACGCATTACTCTCGGCGGAGCGTTATACCTTTCAGCGGTCTGTGTTCTGCCAGATATTTTTTACAGGTTCTTTAATGTGCCTTTTTATTTCGGCGGCACGTCATTGCTGATTGTGATTGGAGTTGCCCTGGATACTGTCTCGCAAATAGAGTCGCACTTAATACAAAGACACTATGGTGGTTTTTTGAAAGGTGTTTCTATCAAGGGGAGACGTTGATAGTCGGGATGTATCATGATTATTCTTAAATCCCGCCAGGAAATTGAAAAAATACGAAAAGCAAGCGTAATTGTTGCCAACGTACTCGAACATATACGCAGCATGATTCAACCAGGGCTCACAACGAAGTATCTGGATGAAGAGGCTGAAAGATTTATACGCGCAGCCGGAGCAAAGCCGGCATTTAAAGGATACCGAGGCTATACAAAAACACTATGCACTTCGCTCAATAATGAAATAGTGCATGGGATACCATCAGAAGACATCGTTCTCCGGCAAGGCGATATAATCAGCATTGATGTTGGGGCCATTGCTGATGGATTTTATGGTGACGCCGCAGTAACACTTCCCGTTGGGCGAGTATCTTCAGAGGCGGAACGCTTAATTCGTACGACAGAACAAGCTCTTGCGCTGGGGATAGAAAAAGCACAGCCGGGAAACCACCTGTATGATGTTTCGTATGCAATACAGGCTTTTGTTGAATCAGAAGGCTATTCAGTAGTGAAGGATTTTGTGGGCCATGGGATTGGAAGAAATCTTCATGAAGATCCACAAATTCCGAATTTCGGCACCCGCGGCCAGGGGCCGAGGTTGAAACCGGGAATGGTATTAGCTATTGAGCCAATGGTCAACACGGGCGGAAGCGCAACAGTTGTGAAGGATGATAACTGGACTGCAGTAACGGCAGACGGCAGCCTTTCGGCGCACTTTGAACATACAGTTGCAATTATGCCTGAAGGTCCTTGGATACTGACGACAAAATAAACTTTTTTTAAGTGCAGGATCAAGACTATATAGGAACACGGTAAAACGGGAAGATGGCTAAGGAAGATTCCATAGAGGTACAAGGTACGGTGCTGGAGACGCTCCCGAACGCCATGTTTCGGGTTGAAATGGAAAACGGCCACAAAATATTGGCACATATTTCCGGTAAAATGCGCATGCATTTTATTAAAATACTTCCCGGAGACAAAGTGACAGTTGAACTTACTCCTTATGATTTGACAAGAGGGAGAATTACGTATCGTTTCAAGTAGCATTATGTTTGCAAAATACGCATAAAATCCTGAAGAAATGGATGTGGTATGAAATGAAAGTTCGTTCATCAGTTCGAAAAATTTGCCCTAAGTGTATGATCATCAGGCGAAAAGGTATTGTTCGTGTGATTTGTGACAATGCACGCCATAAACAGCGGCAGGGGTAAAATCAATAATTCTGTCATCAGCAGGGATCTTGGTATCCAGAACCAGATCTCTATTACGGAAGACGATGTATGTATGAGGAGGAACCGTGGCGCGAATTGCCGGTATAGATTTACCGAAAGATAAAAAAATTGAAATTGCGCTTACTTATATTTATGGGATAGGGCCGACATCTGCAAAAAAAATTCTTGCTGCTGCTGGTGTCGATCCGAATACTAAAAGCGGAAATCTTACTGAGTCTGATATAGTCAAAATTCGTACTATTTTGGATCGCGATTTTACCGTCGAGGGCGATCTTCGGCGTGATATAACGGCCCACATTAAACGTCTGATGGACATCGGAAGCTATCGGGGTCTCAGGCATCGCAGGGGGTTGCCCGCGCGGGGCCAAAGAACAAAAACCAATGCGAGAACAAGAAAAGGACCTAAAAAATCGGCGATGTCCGGTCGAGGGAAGAAAAAGGGTCTGGCGAAAAAGTAGCCGTGTTGCTGTGCAATAGCGGATGAAGCTGTATATATAACAGGAGATACAATGGCAAAAAAGGGTAAAGAAAAAAAGAATATTTCAAACGGCATTGCCCATATCCATGCTTCATTTAATAATACGATAGTTACAATTACTGATGCGGCTGGAAATGTAGTTACCTGGTCAAGTGCTGGTAATAAAGGATTCAAAGGATCCAGAAAAAGTACCCCATTTGCCTCTCAACTTGCTGCAGAGACAGCGGCTAAAAAGGCAATGGAACATGGAATGAAACAGGTTGAAGTGTATGTTAAAGGCCCTGGAACCGGCCGGGAATCTGCTATCAGATCGATACAGGCCGCTGGCTTAGAAATTGTTGCGATTAAGGACGTAACTCCGATTCCCCACAATGGTTGCAGGCCGCCGAAACGAAGACGGGTATAGCATATTATGTAGGTTTTTCCATATTTAACAGTAAGTAATGGAGGAAGAAACACTTGGCACGATATATTGGATCAGTTTGCAAGCTTTGCAGAAGAGAAGGAATGAAACTTTTCCTAAAGGCGGAGCGTTGTTATACGGATAAGTGTGGAATAACTCGGAGGAGCTATCCGCCCGGACAGCATGGTCAAGCGAGAGTCAAACAGTCTGAATATAGTTTGCAGCTCAGAGAGAAACAAAAAATACGGCGGGTATACGGTGTGCTGGAAAGGCAATTCCGGGGCTATTTCGAAAAAGCTGAGCGCATGAAGGGTATTACTGGTGATAATTTGCTGCAGCTTTTGGAACGGCGATTGGATAATATAATTCAGAGAATGGGCTTTGCTGGTTCCAAAAAAGAAGCACGGCAGCTTGTTCGTCATGGTCATTTGCTGGTAAATGGACGAAAGGTCAATATCCCCTCGTATGTACTGAAAGCTGGAGACGTTGTAGAACTGAAGGAAAAGAGCCGAAACATAGCCCAGATACAGCAAACCCTATCTGCAGTAGAGAAACGAGGATTTCCTACGTGGCTAGAAATCGATAAGACGCAGTTTCGCGGAAAAGTCTTGGCATTGCCGGCAAGGGATGAGTGTACTCTGCCGACAGTGAAAGAGCAGCTTGTCGTCGAACTCTATTCAAAATAAGACTTAATCGGTTTCCACATTTCAGAAAACTTGGAGCAAAAACTTACCTCAACAGATATATCTTTTTTGCTCAATCATAATTATTTTATTCACTCCGTTTCGGAGGAGCCATGCTTAAAAAAATCAAGGATTTTCAGATGCCTAAAAAGCTTCAATACGATCCTAAAAAAATAACAGATACATTTGGAAAATTTACAGCTGAGCCGCTGGAACGCGGCTTTGGCACTACCTTAGGTAATTCCTTACGAAGGGTTCTTCTCTCGTCGCTTGAAGGATCTGCTATTACATCGATAAAAATTGGCGGAGTTCAGCATGAATTTTCCAGTATTCCGGGTGTTGTAGAAGATACTACGGAGTTGATTTTAAATTTAAAAGAAGTCCGTTTAAAACTTCATACAGATAAAACGAAAACTATTTTTCTGAGAGCAAAAGGCCCGGGAGATGTATTTGCAAAGGACATCGAATCCGATCCGGAAGTGGAAGTCCTGAATCCGGATTTGCATATCGCAACAATTGATAAAAGCGGTAAGCTGGAGATCGAAATGAGGGCGCGCCGCGGCAGAGGATATGTCGCTTCAGACAAGAATAAAGAACCAGGGCAGCCTATCGGTGTTATTCCGATTGACTCGATTTTTTCTCCTATTCGCAAAGTAAATTTCAAAGTAGAAAATGCCCGTGTTGGACAGGACACAGACTACGATAAGCTTGTCCTTGAGGTCTCAACAGACGGCAGCATCCGTCCGGATGATGCTATAGCCCATGCGGCTAAAGTCCTGAAAGATCACCTGGCTGTTTTTATACATCTGCCGGAGGAGGAAGAAGAAATTCCGGTTCTGGAAGAGGAAATCAGGAAGGCCCCGCCTTTTAATGAAAATCTGCTCCGGAGTGTTAATGAATTAGAACTTTCAGTCCGGGCTGCAAACTGTCTCAAAAATGCGGGAATTGAAACCATTGCGGAGATGGTGCAGAAAACGGAAAGCGAAATGCTGAAAACAAAGAACTTCGGCAGAAAATCTCTTAATGAAATTAAAGAAATACTCTCAGAAATGGGTTTGAGTCTCGGCATGAGGGTTGATGATAAAATTGTGACAGAAGCGCGC
Organism: uncultured Nitrospiraceae bacterium; assembly: GCA_964586075.1. Taxonomy (GTDB): domain Bacteria; phylum Nitrospirota; class UBA9217; order UBA9217; family UBA9217; genus JBAZLV01. The sequence continues at coordinate 14,769 of CAZPGZ010000005.1, forward strand.
CGGCTTCTTGCAGAACGGCCGAGCGAAGCTTAAACATATTACCTACGATCACAGAGATAAGGAATTAAAAAATGAGACACGGTTGTGCAGGCAGACAGTTCGGAAGAGATTCAGGACACCGCAAAGCATTGTTGAGAATGCTTGTGGCGGCAGTAATAAAAAACGAGAAAATTGAGACAACTACTGCTAGAGCCAAAGAAATCAGGCCTCTTGTTGAAAAAATGATTACTTTGGCTAAACGAGGTGATTTGCATTCCAGACGACAAGCACTCAGTTTTATCCAGGACGAATCTGTGGTAAATAGCTTGTTTACAACGATAGCTCCAAGGTTCTCTTCACGCAATGGCGGATATACCAGAATTGTATTAACCCGCAATCGTTTAGGCGATGCCGCACCTATGGCGGTTATAGAGTTTGTGGAGCGGCAGAAAAAGGAAACAGCTGAACCTAAAAAAACAGAAAAAAAATCAAAAGATGAAATAAAAGCCGCGAAAAAAACCGCTAAAACAGTGGACGCTAAGGACACGGAGAAACAAAAGTCGAAAAGAAATGCGGCAACGAAAAAAGCGGAACAATCAGCAGAATAAGTTTTGATCTTCTTGACCAAAAATATAACTTCATAACTTCCGATTAATGACACGCCGATGGAAAACATTGGCTCCACGAAAACCCTGTACTGAGTTTACAGGGTTTTTTTTTTGTGATAATATACGAAAGCTTAATGATTAACATAAATATGGGCCAACGAAAAAAACTGCGGATGGCCTGATGTGAAACAGTGAAAAAATGGAGTGAACTATGGCCGGTGAAAAAATTCTGGTTGTAGATGATGAGCACATGATCCGGAGCTTATGCAATCATATGCTGATGGACGAAGGATATCAGGTCAACACTGTTTCTAATGCTGCGGCAGCCTTAGCGGAACTTAATCGCGTATCTGCAGATCTCCTTATTACAGACGTTAAGATGCCTGGTATGGATGGCTTAGAACTTATTGAGCGAGCCAAGAGCTTGAACCAAGATATTATGATAATTTTAGTCACGGGACATGCAACTCTCGATATCGCTATTGAGTCTCTCCGGCGAGGGGTAGATGCTTTTGTGCTCAAGCCGTTTACCCAGGAAGAACTTCTTAATGCCGTGGATCGCACGATAAATCGCTGTCGTTTAAAAAAAGAAAATATTCGACTCAAGGCACTTATTCCTTTGTTCGAAATCAGTAAACTGCTTGTAACAGAGATTGATCTCGAAAATCTCTTTACGTTAATAACTAATATCTTGGTGCAGGAATTCTCCGCGGACAGGGTTTCCCTGATGTTGGTAGATGAAGCTTCCGAAAATCTTTTGATTCGTGCTTCCCATGGTCTTCCGGCTGATATTGCCCTCCGCGCATGTCGCAAACAGGGAGAGGGAGTTTCGGGGTTGGTGTACAAGTACGGAAAACCACTTATTATTTCTGCAGGTCATCATCAAGATTTAGAAGTAATGAGCGCAATGAACAAGGAGAACTCACCATCATCGTGCATGTCCGTCCCGCTGATGGGGAAAAATAAGTTTTTTGGCGTTCTTAACGTAGGTAAATTTTCAGGTGCCGCTTTTACTACGAGTGACTTGCAGATTGTTTCGATTCTGGCGACGCAAGTAGTGACTGCCATGGAAAATGCAGGACTTTTTGAGAATTTGCAGGAGAATTATTTTCGTACCATTCAAGCGCTCGTCGCTGCGGTTGAAGCAAAGGATCCTTACACTCGGTGGCACTCAACCAACGTAGCACGATATGCAGTTGAAATTGCTCGTGACATGGGAGTGAAACCGGTAGAACTCGAGGATATTCACATCGCGGCCATTCTACACGATGTGGGCAAAATCGGCATTAGTGACCTTATCATCAGCAAGCCGAATCAGTTAAGTGATGAAGAATTTAGTATTATGAAGGACCACCCGGCGTATGGTGTTAGAATTCTCGAACCGATTGGATTTCCTTCAGAGATTATTGATGCAATCCATCAGCACCATGAACGATACGATGGGAAGGGATATCCACAAGGGCTTGCCGGAGAGGAAATTACGCTTACGGCAAGAATTCTCGCGGTGGCTGATACAGTGGAAGCCATGATGTCGGAACGCCCTTATCGAAGCATGATACCTCCTGAAAACGTATTGCGGGAACTTACAAGGGAATCGGGGCGGCAGTTTGATCCGCAGGTAGCACATTCAGCTCAGCGACTGATAGAAAAAGGGCTTTTAAAACTCGGGAAACGATCTACCAATGGGTATACTGCCGGAACCACAAAGGGAGGAGAAAATATCGGAAAGGCAGATATCCGGTAAAGAAAAAATGTATTCAGCAAATTCTTAGCATCGTCTTCATAAAGTAACTTGATTCCTAGGATTCCGGCGAGGGAGCTGCCGAAGCGTTTTTCCCGTAAGAAACAGTAGCAAAATAAAAAGTGATGAGAAGGCGGCGGCATTCAAGACATGATTTACGTTGAATAAAATATTTATTAGAGGCATAACAAGAAATAATATCACCAAGACAAAAAGTCCTCGGTTGAGCTTTAGACTATAAAGCACATTGCCTGTTATTACAGAAGCTGCAGCAGAGATAATACCAACCCCGCTGATGATGATTAGTCCCGCGTATTCCTCAGGTGCATAAAATCCTAAAAACTGAAGCAGAATTCCAATAATAGTCAGGAAACAAACAGCCTTATCCAGCCAGGAACAACTGCCCAGAAAAGGCACAGACGCAAAAAGCACACCAATTTCAAAAACCATAATTCCGATTGTAAAAAAAGGGTTTTCCAGAGGATAGAGAACCGCTAGAATCGCCAGGCCTATTACCTGAACTATGAGGCCGAGCCGGAAAAGGATTTTCTGAGATACGCAGTAGATAAAATCAGTTCTGTCCAAGAAACGTGAAAACAAGCGATTAAGTATCATTGAATACTTTTATATCACAACGATATTGTAAATGCAAGAAGCAGAAATATTTAAGTTTTTGAATTAATTTCCGATAAAAAAGATGAGCAGCTTTTCATCCATTAGCATGGGGGGAAGGTATTACTAATTGAGAGGACAATAAAAATGTCTAACAGAAAAATGCTCATTTATAATCTATTTCCTTTGTTATGCGGTAAGGTCGCGAATTGGGAGAATCATCTCAAAAGAGCAGCAGAAATGGGATTTAACTGGGTTTTCGTAAATCCGATTCAGCGTCCTGGAGTATCAGGAAGTCTTTACTCTATCGCAGATTATTTTGATTTTAATCAAGAGCTGATAGATTCTGCCTGTAGTTTGACTGCTACAGAACAGGTACGACAAATGATTAATACTGCAGGAAAACTTGGCATGCAAGTAATGGGGGATCTGGTTATAAATCATTGCGCGTCTGATTCACCGCTGATAACCTCTCATCCGGAATGGTTCTTATGGGAACAAAACAACATTGTTCATCCCGGCGCAGATGAAAACGGCCACCGGGTCGTCTGGAGGGATCTTGCGAAGTTTGACCACCGGAATACAAAAGACCAGAAAGGTCTTACCGAGTTTTTTTTAAGTATTATAGAGCATATGATATCAATGGGTTTCAAGGGTTTTAGATGCGATGCCGCTTATCAGATCCCTAAAAGTATGTGGATAGAATTAATTGGTAGAATAAAACAAAAATACCCGGATGTTCTTTTCTTGGCAGAAACCCTCGGTTCTCCTTCGGAGATGACAAGAAATGCGGCCTCTGCCGGGTTCGATTACATTTTCAATAGTTCAAAATGGTGGAATTATGATGATTATTGGCTTATGGAGCAATACGCGTTAACGCGTGATCTTGGTCCATCAGTCGCATTTCCAGAAAGCCATGATACCAATAGACTTGCTGCAGAGTTACAGGGAAACTTAGATGGACTTCGACAGCGTTATTTTTTTGCGGCTTTTTTTTCGGGTGGTGTTATGATGCCAATCGGTTTTGAATTCGGTTTTCGCGAAAAACTGCATGTTGTAAATACGAAGCCGGAAGACTGGGAAAAAACAGAGATAGATTTAAGAACATTTATCAGGACTGTAAATAGAATAAAGAGCAGTCACAGCGTTTTCCAGGAAGACGGTCCTACTCATGTGTTACATCATGCAAATAACCGGATTTTGCTTATATGGAAAGCATCGGTATCAACACGCCAGGAAGCGCTTGTTATTTTGAATAAGGACATACACTCACAGCAGCATTTTTATGCTGAGAATTTAAGGAATTATATGCAATCGGGAAGCACGCTTGTCGACGTATCGCCGTCTGATCAACTGGACTTCATACCGGCTCCCTTTCATTATAACTTACAACCAGGCCAAGGGATAGTATTTACAGCTTTGCGCGATAAATTGCCTGATGATTAGTCCAAAATCAATTAAGAAAATAATAATTAATATTTCACCGGATAAAAGGCTTCTTGACTAAAGGCGTGCACTTTACTAAACTATATTTAAGTACTGTACTCAATATCTAGCTGTCTTTTCAACCCGGCGATTGCATCTCCGTGAAGAAAACAATCGTATTTCTTTGCTTAATACGGATTTCACTCAACAGCGAATTAACAGGATTAAGTATGTCCGATACTTCTGTAATTATTAGATGCTATAATTGTTTAACACTGAATCGTGTTCCTGAAAATAAACTTTTGACAAAACCCTTATGCGGTAGCTGCAAAACAATTCTTGAATTTCCAAGACAGTCGATGTGGATTAAAGGGGAGAATTTTGATAGAGCAGTTGCGCATTGGCCTGAAACCCTTCTTGTCGTTTTTACTGCCCCTTTATGCCTTTTCTGCAAAATTACTGATCCGGTGGTGGAGAATCTCGCGAGAGAAAAAATAGGAAGACTCAAGGTCCTGAAAGTGGATATAGAGTCTGATGTCGAATTAGCCAGCCGTTTTAAAATAGAGAAAACGCCGACGTTTATTGTTTATAAGAATGGTAAGGAAATTATCAGAGTTGACGGTGCGCCGAAAGACAAAACAGATCTTGTAAAATGGGTGGAGAATCTTATCAACTTTACGAGTTATTGATCAGTATGGTCTTCAGTGTTTTAATATTCTCTTGTACAACACGGAAGCTGATAATAGTTTACGATGGTAAAACTTTTTGAGTACCTATGCTTAAGCAGATCAAAGAGGGCAGACTAAATTAATGTTCAGTTGCAAATTTCTGTGATTTTTGATTATGCAGTAATGCAAGAATACGATCAGTCTGATCCTCTATCGATAAACTTCTTTGATTGTAACGCCAGACGTACTCACCAAGATAGAGAGGCAGCCGTTCTTTTCGAACACCTCCTTTTGCCGCCAACTTGCGTCTAAGGTATCCCCAAAATCCACCCTCAATACTGCTGATGCGGTTTCCGGCATCAACAGTACGATGTTCTGCTGATTCACGCTTCGCAAAATGGTAGAAGCATCCCTTCGCTGCAATTCCTGTGTAGTTTTTTGATATATCGGGAAAAGCAGAAGAAGTTCCTTTTCTTTTTGCATTAATTAAGGGTATCAGCGCCTGTGCGCTAGCATCATCGACAACTTCTGCCCATACTTTGCCGTTTCTGTATAAAATTCCGAAAACGGGAGTTTTGAGCGTTCCTCGGTGTCCCTTCATGTCTTCGGGTTCTTGTGTGGCAGCACTATTTTTACTCTGACCGTCGAGATATGCTTCATTGATCTGTATTTTTCCATTAAAAACCTTCGGGACATCAAGCGTCATTGCTTTTCGTATCCAAAGAAGTGCGCGCAAAATACGTTTGCGTTCAAAACCGGTTTCATAAGCGATTCCACTGCTTGAAAAACCCTTCAGGAATGTTGTCACGACGCCTCTCCATTCGGATGTTTCCAAGTGCAAGGGAAGACGGCCTGGATGCCACTCATATTTGCAGCGTTGACAGCGCTTTTTGTCTCTCCGTATTGCATACGCTTTTGTAAAACCACACCGAGGACATTTATGTCTTTTTGTCATTTGAATACCCACGAAAATTTATAAAACCTCCTCCGGCTTTTTGCCGGAGGAGGTAAAAAAAGATAGTATGAAAATTCAGTCTACAGTCTTATTTTCCAAGCGGCGGTATTGGAATCATCCAGGTAAAGACATAAGCCTGCAGCATGACAATAACACCGATCACGCAGGCGCCGGCAAGGGAATGCCAGAACACGGCACGGAAGATCGGGCCCAGAGAGTGAGCGCGTTCTTTCGGATCGTCGTAGCACGCTGCGCAAGCCACCATGATGGACTGTGCGTCGATCATTTTACCCATAACACCGCCGGTGGAGTTGGCGGCAACGATCAGGTATTCGTTCAGGCCCAGCTGCTGCGCGGTGATTCTCTGGAGGCTTCCGAACAGAGCGTTGGATGCTGTGTCGGATCCGGTGAGGAAGACGCCGAGCCATCCGAGGAAGGCCGCGAAGAACGGATACCAGAAGCCGGCATGCGTAAAGGCCAGACCGAGGACCGCATCAGTGCCTGCGTAGCGGGTAAGGAACCCGAGACCGAGCACCTGAGCGATAACCGAAATGGGGATCACCATACGATGGGCTGTGCGGATAACAGCGTCTTTCCACTGAGAAGCATTCATTTTGAGCACAAGACCGGTCAGAATTGACGCGGTAAACACACCAGTACCTGCGCAGGAAAGCCAGTTGATAACGAAGCGGGCTGCTTCCGGTTTTGGTTCTGTAGCTACAGGAGGTGTGCGCATCACCAAATTATGTAGTGAAGGCATTTCCCAAACCGGCAGGGAAAGCGATCCGGCAAACTTGGAACCGAGCAGGGTGGTGCTGAACGTGATTGTTGACATAAGACCGTTCAGGTACTTTTTCCATGCAGGCATACCCCAGACTGCGCAGCAGACGATCAGAATGGTCCAGGGAATCCAGGCATATATTGTCTGGCCAGTGGTATGGGGGTACTTCCACTCCGTGGCATCGGTGGTAGACGTTGCCGTGCTCTTGCCGGCTTTGGCCAGGGCTTCACGCTCTTCCTTCAGCAGGAAGCGGGTCTTCGGATGCCATACGAACCGCAGGAAGAGAGCGGTGCAGACAACGGAAAACACACCCGAAACCACGTCGGTCATCAGCAGAAATGCTTCCTGTCCTGATGCCCAGAACTGCATGATGGCAAAAGAGCCACCGGCTACGAGAGCTGCCGGCCATACTTCAAAGATATCTTTCCAGGTGCCACCCTCATAAAACACGAAGGCACCGATCAACCAGAATGGCACCAGGATGGTGCAGAAAGGAAGCTGACGGCCTGCCATGGAAGAAAGCGTAACCAGATCGAGTCCGCTGACAACAGCAAGCGTTGCGATAGGCGTTCCGACTGCACCCCATGCGACAGGCGCGGTGTTGGCCAGAAGGTTCAGAACGGCTGACTGAAACGGTCTGAATCCCAGACCCACCATCACGGCTCCGGCAATAGCAACCGGGGTACCGAAGCCTGACGTACCTTCGATGATGGAACCGAAGGAGAAGGCGATCAGCACGCACTGGAGACGCCGGTCAAATGAGATGTGAATAATGGAGTCCTTCACGATTTCGAACTGTCCGGTGATGACGGTCATCGTATAGAGGAACATGGCCCCCAGAACAATCCAGATGATCCCTAAAAATCCGGACATAACGCCGAGGCAAAAAGCGGAAGCAGCTGACGCAAAAGGCATCCCGAAGGGCAGGCACGAAACCAGGAAGGCCGCGATAACGCCGTAAAGTGCCGCCCACGGAGCGGATATACCGAGGTGTTTCACACCATTTTTATCAGTATGCGGGTGCAGGGCGATGAAGTATAGCAGCACGAGGATGGGGATTGCTGCCACAATGGTGGAAAGGAAGACATTGCCGAGCGGATTGTAATTCTGAAAATACATACAACCTCCTTTCAAATCACTACAAGTCTATTTAGAATCGCACATCTGGATCTGTTACCCGGTACAGCCATATACAAGCGAAAAACTAAATAATAGAGCAATTGCTGAAAAGGGAGATTGGATTCTCCAGTTGTTAATATGCTGCTTGACTATCCAATCCATGCTTTCTGTCGTTAAGTGTTCACGTATCCTTAAACTAGAAAGCGAAACTACGGCTGAATACCTCCTTTCTTTATGTTGTAAACATCAGTTTCACTTCGAACCAGATGTTTCGGTTGTTTACTATCTAATTTTGTGAATTTCAATTCATTGAGAAGTCTGTTCATGCAATTTCTTGTGCGTAAAACTTGCGTGACTTTCTCTAGGCAAACATACACAAGTACAGCGAAGTCATACCGGGAGCCCTCGTTATACTCCACTTGAGTAAACGAGCAGAGTAGTCTACATCCAATAAATAATGAAGCTAAACAAGAGATTTTAAAAAAACAGGTTGGCAGTTCTTTTTAAGCAATCCCTTAAACTTGGAAGGGATATAGTTGTAAATAGCAACAGTTGTTAAATACAACTAATTATTCAAAAAAATTAGCGATTTCCGTGTTCAGCCTTGAGGCATCGCTATACAAGTTTGTGTGTTTAGTATTTTGGAAGCCGGCTACTTTGTAACTATTTGCGTAAAATTGTTACCAGGTGCACTACAGTAAAAAAAATCGTAAAAGGTTGATGAATATGTGACCGACTAAAAACTACGCTACATTTTGGTGCGCTCTGCGCAGGACATCTTTACATAATGCTATTTCCCGGTCCGAAATTCCTTTTGTCACGTTAGTATGGCATAGTTTTTGTGCAATTTCAGAGAGTTTATGGATTATTTTTTCCCCCTGTGAGGTTATAAACACCATTTTTTCTCTGGCGTCGTGTTTGCCCGCCTTGCGTGAAACAAAACCCTGATATTCTACGCTGGACACCAACCGCGCCATCGTAGCCTTATTTTTGTAAAGTTTTTCGGCAAAAAATTGCTGGGTCTGCCCGCCTTGAGCCCACACATGAACCAGGAAAGACAACTGCTCCGCCGTAATTTTATAACCTTTGCCGCTCAGTTCCTGATTAAGGCGTCTATGAACAGTCCGCGCATAAAGTGCAGCCAAATAGTATAACGAGTCATTCAGTGAATACTTTTGATTCGTTTTAGCCATTTAAATTAGTTTCGCTATACAACTGTCATTATGCAACGATTAGCGTATTCTTGTCAAGAAAAAAAAGGGATTTTGTAGCAGTCGATGTACGGTGAAAAAGGTATCTATTGTGGAGCTTTCATCAGAGCTATTCTAGGGGGGAAGAAAACAAGTCGTCTAATATGTCGTTTTTGCAGTTATTAAGAGGTCGTGATGTTTAAAAGTATATCTTTTACAGAAATAATTTGTTTCCATGTTCTGGGTGATTTCATTCGGAGGGGATAGTTGTTGATTATAAAAAAACCTCCCCCGGTTTTATCGGGGGAGGTTTTTATTAAAAAATAAGGCTATGCTGAATAATGTCGCAGTTACTTCCCAAGCGGCGGGATTGGAATTGCGCCAGTGAAGATGTAGGCCTGCAGCATGGTGATGATGCCGATCACGCAGGCGCCGGCAATGGAATGCCAGAACACGGCACGGAAGATCGGGCCCAGAGAGTGAGCGCGTTCTTTCGGATCGTCGTAGCACGCTGCGCAAGCCACCATGATGGACTGTGCGTCGATCATTTTACCCATAACACCGCCGGTGGAGTTGGCGGCAACGATCAGGTATTCGTTCAGGCCCAGCTGCTGCGCGGTGATTCTCTGGAGGCTTCCGAACAGAGCGTTGGATGCTGTGTCGGATCCGGTGAGGAAGACGCCGAGCCATCCGAGGAAGGCCGCGAAGAACGGATACCAGAAGCCGGCATGCGTAAAGGCCAGACCGAGGACCGCATCAGTGCCTGCGTAGCGGGTAAGGAACCCGAGACCGAGCACCTGAGCGATAACCGAAATGGGGATCACCATACGATGGGCTGTGCGGATAACAGCGTCTTTCCACTGAGAAGCATTCATTTTGAGCACAAGACCGGTCAGAATTGACGCGGTAAACACACCAGTACCTGCGCAGGAAAGCCAGTTGATAACGAAGCGGGCTGCTTCCGGTTTTGGTTCTGTAGCTACAGGAGGTGTGCGCATCACCAAATTATGTAGTGAAGGCATTTCCCAAACCGGCAGGGAAAGCGATCCGGCAAACTTGGAACCGAGCAGGGTGGTGCTGAACGTGATTGTTGACATAAGACCGTTCAGGTACTTTTTCCATGCAGGCATACCCCAGACTGCGCAGCAGACGATCAGAATGGTCCAGGGAATCCAGGCATATATTGTCTGGCCAGTGGTATGGGGGTACTTCCACTCCGTGGCATCGGTGGTAGACGTTGCCGTGCTCTTGCCGGCTTTGGCCAGGGCTTCACGCTCTTCCTTCAGCAGGAAGCGGGTCTTCGGATGCCATACGAACCGCAGGAAGAGAGCGGTGCAGATAACGGAAAACACACCCGAAACCACGTCGGTCATCAGGTGGAATTCTTGTGTTCCGGAAGCATAGAACTGCATGAGAGCAAAAGAACCGCCGGAGCAGAGGGCCGCCGGCCATACTTCAAAGACATCCTTCCAAGTGCCACCCTCATAAAACACGAAGGCTGCGATCAACCAGAACGGCACCAAGACGGAACAGAAAGGAAGCTGATGGCCAGCCATGGAAGAAAGCGTGACCTGGTCGAGGCCGCTGACGGCAGCAAGCGTTACGATAGGCGTTCCGATAGCACCCCATGCGACAGGCGCAGTGTTGGCCAGAAGGTTCAGAACGGCTGACTGGAACGGTCTGAATCCCAGACCCACCATCACGGCTCCGGCAATAGCAACCGGGGTACCGAAGCCTGACGTACCTTCGATGATGGAACCGAAGGAGAAGGCGATCAGCACGCACTGGAGACGCCGGTCAAATGAGATGTGAATAATGGAGTCCTTCACGATTTCGAACTGTCCGGTGATGACGGTCATCGTATAGAGGAACATGGCCCCCAGAACAATCCAGATGATCCCTAAAAATCCGGACATAACGCCGAGGCAAAAAGCGGAAGCAGCTGACGCAAAAGGCATCCCGAAGGGCAGGCACGAAACCAGGAAGGCCGCGATAACGCCGTAAAGTGCCGCCCACGGAGCGGATATACCGAGGTGTTTCACACCATTTTTATCAGTATGCGGGTGCAGGGCGATGAAGTATAGCAGCACGAGGATGGGGATTGCTGCCACAATGGTGGAAAGGAAGACATTGCCGAGCGGATTGTAATTCTGAAAATACATACAACCTCCTTTCAAATCACTACAAGTCTATTTAGAATCGCACATCTGGATCTGTTACCCGGTACAGCCATATACAAGCGAAAAACTAAAATAGAGCAATTACTGAATGGAAGATTGAATCTGTATGGTTTCTTTTTTGTCTACCTCCAATCTACACAAAAATCACCCCTCTTGAGCATACATCTGCAACTAACTTGCTCTTGTTCCGCCGGGTGAAATTGTGTTGGTGTAGTGAATGAATGATGATAAGACGTGCAGTACGATAAATCGGTTCATATGATAGAGATTTTCTGGCAGAGTGTCAAGCTTTTTTTAAGGGTAAAGTACCAATTTAGCCACTAATTTTTGGGCAGATTTTCGGTATGCTAGAACCGCAAAAAAAATCAATAATAATCTGTAAATATTGATATTTCATGATCGGAGGCATAAAATACAATAGGTTTTAAAAAGGAGTCATCGTAATACGTTGCTATTTGGGTGACGAATTTATTGAGCATGAAAAAAGGATAGTCATTCGTATAAAGAGTTTCTCAAAATGCATTTTTGTGTTTTATTATCGCCATAGATCTAATGCTTAATTTAGCATTGAATTTACTATGAACAAGTACTAATTTAATTAATACTGGTGGCATAAATAGTACTTTACCAACAAAATATGCTGCATAAAAATCATAATAGCTTTGAGAATCAGGGGGAGGAACAGCGAATTTAGAGTGCATATAAAATTGCAAACTATTTTTTTTTGTACACCATAAAAAATACCCATATTTGGTGATTTACTTTTTACTTTTTAGTATGGTATATTTAAATAAAAATTTGTTAACTGGAACTTTGTAAAAAAATAAATATAATTTTTACAACAAGTTATATTGCATTCTTCAGCTTTAAGAAACACAATAAAGTGCTCAATTCACACGATTGCAACGGCAGGTCAGTTTTTTTCTGACTTACCAAAGGAGATAGTTGTATGGATAGTATTCTCATTGTGGATGACAACCGAATGATTCTTCATTCACTTTCATCATTTTTTGGTTTAACGTTAAAGAATTTTAATATTTTAACGGCAGAAGATGGTGAAAAGGCAATTGAAATACTGCAGTCCAAACCCAATTCTGTGAGTCTCATCCTGACAGACCTGGAGATGCCGAATGTTGACGGATATCAGGTTATTGAATATGCTAAAAAAAACTACCCTTCAATACCAGTGATTATTATGACCGGTTCCTGGTCGCTTGATTTAGAGTTGCTGGTGCAGAAAACGGGAATTATGCGGTGTATTGAGAAACCCTTTCATTTTGAGGACATCGCAGAAATGGCGATTGAAGCATTGGGACAAAAAAGTACAGAAACTTCCTGCATGGTTACACCGATCCAGCCGATTAATGGAGCCTGCGGAACAGACTTTAAGAACAAACTGGATTGATAAAACTGATTTGCTACAGATATCCATGGCTAGTCCTTCCTAAATCTGCATCTGCTATCCTGGCCTTTCCTTTCTGGATAAGTTCTCCATGTGCGCGTTTGCGTCATATAGTTCAGTTTTTTGTGGCAAGCGCTGTAAATGAATAATCACACGAACGTTCAGCCAAAAGAATGCCGCGAGATTCGATACGTTTATTCTTGATATGCTCCTTTAATCGGATAATATCGATGTTGATTAAATTCTTTGGTACACCAGTGCCGCTGTCTTAGGCAGTTTCCATATGATACGCATGGGCAGTGCACGATGAAATCAGTTTCACAGGGTTAGTAACAGGTTTTCAACAGCGTTTGTGGAAAGTTAACAGAACTGTTGAAAACGATAAGGCAGGACGGCAAAATAGAAAACAGAAGTATTCTATCAGATACTAATTTGACCGAGAACGGGCAGGAGGTGTTCGATAAGAATAATCGACTTTTATTTTGGTGGTTTTATCAGTATATTGCCAGCTGGTCATTGTATCAAGCTTGCGGATTTATTCGATACGACCTCGGATCTTTTTTAACACAGCTTGTAAATCCTCGGCAGTTATGCTTTTCTCAATTTTATCCATTAAACCCGGATAAATCCTGCTCAGTTGATCCTTAAACTTTTTTTCTGCTTCACTCTGGTTTTCATATTCGACAGTTGTATTCGCGCTGAGAGAAGCCGCGTCTACTGTCCGCGCGAAAACCTTATTGTTTGACCGTGGATCGAAGAATTCAACGGTGACGGTTCCTACAAATTGCAAAGTACCGGTATTTGCAACAATTGACTCCCCCCCAAAATATCGATATGTCGTTTGTGAATTATTTATCTGAGGCCCGAAGCTGAAATTGGTTGCAACCACAATGTCAGCTTTCTGCTTGTCCCCAGGCGTTAGCTGCTCAACGGAATCGGCAACATGAATGGCGGTAATTCCTTTTGTTTTGAAAATTTTCCCCATATCTGTTTGAATAGCTTCCTGTAGACGCAAACAAAAGTCAGTGTTATAAGCTTGTGCAATTGTATCAGCAGGGCCGGGTTGTTCGTTGTCGTTATCACTTACTTGTTGCAAGCCAGTAAAAACCGGCTTTATGAGTAAGATTGATATGGTATTACGGAAGACAGCGTGATGAGCAGGAGGTGTATAGCTGAGATTCCACGATGGCGCAGGCTGAGGTCCGGCACATGCGGAAAGAAAAAGAAATAAGGTCAACAGTATTCCAAGCGATAATCGCATATCCATCTCCTTATAGTAAGACCGCAATGTATAGATTTTAGCATCGAGAAGGCTGCTCTCCAGCAGTATCATCCGCGGGATATAATAATAACTTCCGTTCTTTAGAGCACCTTATCAGAGATTACAGGCAAAATCAAGATTGACCAAAAAAGACTGTTTGTGAAAGGTTTGTGTTGTGAGAACCACAATACTATAAGTCATAGAAGTCTTTCATTTCTTCTGAATAATTTTGACCGCATGCATGAATAACCAGTGGGGGAAGTACTTCAAGACCTGTTCCTGCAGCTTTTATCGATTCGATCAGAACAAGGTACGCCGATTTTCCCTGCCGGGAGTGAACGAAGCGTATGCGTTTGGGTTCTAGACCATGAACCCGAAGCGAGGTGATAGCATCTGCGAAACGATCCGCTGAAAAAACGAGACCGAACCGGCCGTTATTTTTTAAAAAAAACTGAAGTTCAAACCATACATCCAGAGAGGCGAATCGGTCATGGCGCGAAAAAAAGCGTTCAGGTGAAGGGCTTTGTTTTCCGGTGCCTGTTCGAAAATAGGGTGGATTGGCAACAATAAGATCGAAGGTTGATGGATGAAAAAAATTCCGCAAATTCGTGATGGGTTGCTCGACGAGGGCTATACGGTCAGCAAGGCCGTTTTGCGTAATATTCAAACGGCAAAGTTCCGCCATTGTTGATTGTATTTCGACGGCGGTAATTTTTATGTGTGGGAATTTTCTTGCGAGGAGGATGGAGATGATGCCAGTTCCAGCACCAGGCTCAAGCACGTTGTCTCGATGTTTAACATGACAGAAATCAGCGAGCAGAAGGCTGTCAAGCGTGAAACGATGCCCCTTTTTTGGCTGCTGAATTGATACAATGCCGGCTCCTCGTAGCGAGATGGTGTCGGCAATCGCGTTTTTCACCGCAGGTTCTCCAGTGCTTGGCGGGGGATTTTTTTTGGTTTGCCGGTTGCATCCACACAAACAGCGGTTGCCTTGCATTCCGTGATAAGCCTGTTTGTTGCTTTTTCTTTCATGGTATGCTGGAAGGTGATCGTAGCACCGGTGGTTTCCGTAACCCAGGTTTCCACAACCAAGATGTCACCAAGATGTGCGGGTGAACGATAATCAACCTCTGCGCGAAGGATCATAAACAGCGATCCCTGCTCTATAAGTGTTTTTATCGATGATCCCCGGGCAGCCATGTATTCGGTTCTTGCCCGCTCCATGTAGCGAAGATAATTTGCATAATATACGACGCTCCCGCAATCCGTGTCTTCATAATAGATTTTTATTTCCATGATATGGTTCATATTGTTTAGTCTCGGAGAAGATAAGTTTTGAAAAATTAAGCTAGTGTAAAATATTTCTGTTATTTTGTCGAGGAAAAGATGAGCGGTAATTATGAAGGCAGGTAAGCGGTTCTAGTGCACTTCTAATGTCACAATAAAAAAGGCGTTGCCATCGAACCAGTATTGGTATTCCGCTGAGCTTCGTCAGCTGTCAGGAAGAACAACCTGCTTCTGCGGCTCCGCACTGCAGACCCTGTGAAGCTTCGTGTATATAGAACTTCCCCGCTTATACGAAATCGAAGCTTAGTGGCATTCGGTTCTTGCCTCCTGGTGGAAACCTGTAAAGCAACCGGGAGAGTTACTGCCCAACTAGCAGCTCTCTTGCCGGTTCGGTATTTCGCCAGAAAGGTACCTATTCCACTTTATAACGGGTTACCATCTGTACACCTATTGGTGATGGTTCGGCAACGCCCAACAACCCTTGAGATTCTCAAAGAGCATTTTAGTGAATAAGAAATTAGTCAATTACATTATAGCATATTTTTGATGAAGATGATTTTTTTAGAATTATCTTGACCCTCCTCTTGTTTGCAACTAAAATTCTTTCCAGCCATGTATACAATCAGGCCACACAAAATAGATTTTCTCAATTCCATCAAAACGGGAATAATGCTGCCCATTTACGCAGAGATCGGCTTTCCGGGGCTTATGCCTATTGCGGCGCTTGAATGCTTGAGCTCGGAAGGATATCCCCTCCTATTCGAAAGCATCCAGGATTGCAAGGATGCGGAAAGATACTCTTTCGTGTCGGTAAATCCATATCTTATCTTTAAATCGTATGGCAATGAAGTCGAAATCAGCTTGCCTGAAACGCCGGCAGGTAAATATGGAAGACGGGCGACAATGAAGCGTAAGCCGCTGGAAAAGCTAAAGGAACTCCTGTCAAATTATCAAACCGAACGCATTGCCGGCCTCCCACCTTTCACCGGCGGAGCCATAGGTCTTTTTTCGTATGATTTTACACGACAGCGTAATGCTGTATCGCGTAGTGTAAAAACGGACGCTAAAATTCCTGAGACCTACTTTGCCTTCGTTGATATGGTTCTTGCTTTTGACCATAGCCGTGATAAGGCATGGGTAATCGTAAACCCAGGAGCCCGCGAGCAGGAGTTGGGATACCGACGTACCGTTTGTGAACAAGGTGAGCGGTACTATGATGAAGCAGTTTCTCGGATTGCAGATGTTGTCCAAAAGCTTGAGAAAGCGTTGAAAACCGAAGCGCCGGCTATTTTTTCCGCCAGCGACGATACGAGAAATGCTGGTCCCCTCATCCCCGATCTTACCAGGTCTGAATTTGAAAACAGGGTGAGAAGATGCAAAGACTCAATCCTGCAAGGAAAACTTTGCCGGCCGACTGTGTCACTGCGGTTTTCGGCCGGGACAGATTCTCAGGATGTTCTTCAACTGCACAGGATACGGCGCAAGAGCGATACGTCGTCCTCCGTCGCGCACTTTGATTTTAAAGATCTGCAGACCGTAAGTTTTTCGCACGACCGCCTTGTGCGATGTCGCAATGGAATTGTTGATGTGAAGTTGTCGACAATGACACATCCGCAGGGTGGCGCTGCGGAAAAAGTCATTGAACAGCCTGCCGATATCATTGTGCACACGTATGCTGAAAACAACGGCTTGGGCGCCATGCTCAACCCCGGCAGTATCATTGTAAAAAAAAGAGAAAGGACCGGTTCCGACAAAGAATGCGGCACGACTTCGACCATGCAAGGCGTTCTAAAACAAGGCAGAAATAGTTTTGACCTCATCTCTGCAGCATTTTCGGGAGCGATGAGAACAGATGATCCAGAAGCGCATTGCATGGAAATTCCTGGTGAACTTGAACCTGCAACTCGCGGTCTGTTTGCCGGTGTTGTTGGATACTTTTCTAACAATGGCAATATGGATTTCAATATTGCCTCCGCCACCATCACGGTCAAGGATGGAAAAAAGCATGTACAAGTAGGCGCGCTTGTAACGGGAGATTCGGATCCAACAGATAAATATTTTGAAGTCATCAAAGAAGCAGCGCTATTCGGAGATATATTGCAAAAGCGTTCATGAAAAGCCAGGCAAGCCACGATGACATTGCGCCGGAGATTATCGAGCCGGTGCGTGCAGGTTTGCCTGTAGTCCGGCCTGTAATCAGTTTCTTAAGAGAGAGGAAGCCATTTCCCTGTTGCAACTTCGGTGTACTTGCGTTATAGTAGCAAAATATCAAGGGAAAGGGGCATTATCATGTTCCTGGTTGAACTTGTTATGCAGGGAATCCGCGGCTTTCGTGAACTCGCACGGCTAAGATTTCAAAGCGGGTTTAATTTTGTAGCTGCCGGAAATGAAGCGGGGAAGACCACTGCAGTGGAGACCACGAAACGGCTGCTTTTCCCTAGCAGCCAGCCTGGGCCGATGGACGCGCTTTTGTCACGGCAGACGCCTGATGCCTCGCGAGGGGCACTGGTGTTGTTTTCCGGCGACGGGGCCTATTACCGTATTATTCAGGATTTTTCAAAAAAGGCAGTCAACCTTTCCAAATACGACCCGGGGAAGAAAGAGTTTGCCCTTCTTCATAAGGACTGGAACGATGCAGAAGCATTCATGGCCACACTTACCACCGGCATGTCGGAAGAGGATTTCTCAAAAATTTTTATTCTCAGGAGAGACTACTATGCAGACCGGCCTGCTCAGCCTGCATCTACGCCTGTACTGACGCCGCGTACACAACCGGCAAAACCCATTGCCTCCCCAGTCAGGCAGCCAGTCGCAGACCAGGCGAGGCTTGCCGAGCTCCGCGAGGCGCTCAAAAAAGCTGAGGACGCCGCAGATGCTGAATACCGGGCGCAGTCGGCTAAAATTACTCTTGACGAGATACGCAAAAAACTTGCGGCTATCGAGGATATAGATCAGAAGAAAAAAGAGCTCGATGCAAAGCTTGATGAGCTTAAAGCCTGCGCAACATTGCCGCAAAACCTGCACGAGCTTGTTGAAACACATGAACGGCTTCACGGCCAACGACTGGTCGAGACTGAGGACCTGAACAAACAGATGGAAGGGTTGAGGATCCAGCTTGCCGGCATCCCCTCGGTAAATCTTATCACCGATAAATTGTTTATTGGCGGTATTGTATTGGGAGTTATCTCGATTGCTGCAGGAGTGTTCTTGCTTACAGAGGAGTATAAACATTTTTTTCCGCTTGGTGTTCTTCTGGCAGCGGGCTTGATGGCGGCCGCGTGGTATAATGGCTCCCGTAAAAACGTGCGGCGCAGTTCACTCGCGAAGGAACTGGATGGGCTGGAGAAAGATCGCACCGATTTGGAGAAGCGCAAGGATCAGGAAGATGCGTCCCTGTATGCCAGTATGAAGGCGGTGGGTGCCTCCACTCCGGGAGACTTGAAAGAAAAAGCAGATAATTATCGTTATTTTTCTTCGCTTCGAGCGGATATTGAAGAGCAGCGCCTCCGGCTTGTCAACGATGCCGACCCGGAAACGCTGCAGCAGGAATACAATAAGCGGCAGCAGGAAGCGCTTGATTTGGAGAAGGCGGCGCGAGCTGTAGCCCAATATAACGTGGATACCTATGCCATACGTCAGGACATCGAACGGATTGAGGGCTCGGCGCTTCCTTCGGAGCCATCCTGGGATTTTACCGCAGAAATGCCGGATTTGACGGCGGACTTCTCTGCTCCGCCTGCAAGCGGAAAACAGGGAGAATTCACCGTTGAGCTTGGAGTTGCCAGTAGAATCGGAGGAATAGAACTGGAAACACTGGTGCCTGCGGTAGAAGCTGCGGCCCAGAGAAACCTCATAGCAATCACCAACGGCAAATATGTCAGGGTGGATATGGGGCAGAACGGCGGACCGCCGCTGGTTCACGCAAAGGACGATTCAGTCATCAGGTTTGAAGACCAGAGCCATGGCACCCGAGATCTTGTCTATTTCTGCCTTCGAATCGGGCTGATTGAGGCCCTTGTGGGGAAGCTCCGGATGCCGGTTTTGTTGGACGACCCACTTGCGGGCTTCGATTTCGCACGTCAGAAAGCCGCATATCAGGTTCTCCGCTCCCTCGGCTCCAAGACGCAGGTTATCTTGTTTTCCTCGAACGCTGCCCTCAAAACAGAGGGAGATGTTTTTTCGGAGCTTAAATAATGGGAGGAAGGTTCATTACCTTCGAGGGGATCGAAGGCTCCGGAAAATCCACCCAAATAATCCTGCTTGCAAACTATCTGAAGTCCGGGGGCAAGGAAGTTATGCTCACCCGGGAACCGGGCGGGACGCCGATCGGCGACCAGGTGAGAAAAATTCTGCTCAACCCGGAGAACACAGCGCTGAATCCTGCTGCGGAACTTCTTCTCTATGCGGCGAGCAGAGCGCAACATCTGTACGAAGTTATTTCCCCCGCGCTTGCAGCAGGCAAGATTGTTCTTTGTGATCGTTTCTCGGATGCAACGCTTGCCTATCAGGGCTATGGACGGGGTCTTTCGCAGGAAATGATCGGCGAACTAGATCGGATTGTAACAGCCGGAATCCGTCCCGATCTTACTATTCTTCTTGATATTGATGCCGGCGAAGGAGTTACGCGGGCACACAAAAGAAATGCCTGTTGCGGACTTGAGGCAGAGTCCCGGTTTGAGAACGAAAAAATAGCGTTTCATGAGCGAGTAAGGCAAGGGTATCTTGCATTGGCCGGTCGAGAACCAGACCGAGTTCGGATTGTGGATGCATCGTTATCAATGGATTCAATACAGGCAACCATTCGAACGATCGTCGATACCGTTATAGAGAACATCGTCATACGCTGAATGTTTTTCCGGAGGGGAAAATGAAAAAACTGATTTACGCGCTGACGGTATTAATCACCCTTGCCGCATGCAGTAACTATGTTTACGATCTCCGGGGTAAATTCGACGACAGCCTCAGAAAATACAACAGTTATTATCGCTGGAATGACCTGGATACCGCAAGCATGTTTGTTACAGACTCTCTGAAACAGGATGCCAGGCAACGGGCACAAACAGCAAAAAAAGTAAGAATTGTGGACTCCCGAATCGTCAGTACGGCGTACGATGAAATCAGGCGCAAGGCGATTGTGGAAGTTGAAGTCGATTACTATATTCTCTCTACTACCAAAGTAAAAACCCTGCGCGATACACAGGAGTGGGCATATAAAGACGAACAGGGAATTCAAGGCTGGAGACTGATGAGCCTCATGCCGGAGTTTAAATAGCTGGGCGCCGGGAGAAGCTGCTTTTGTTGTTTTTTGTTATTTACCATGAAGTCATCCGATAATTCATTTGCTGCAATAGAAGGTCATGAACAGCCCGTCCGCATCCTGAGGCGGGCGCTCGCAAACGGGTCGCTGGCACACGCCTATTTATTTTCCGGCGAGAAGGGTGTCGGAAAAAAAATGACCGCTTTTGCGCTTGCGGCTGCTCTCAACTGCCGGGAGGCGTCGCCGGACGGCGGTTGTGGTCTCTGTTCGTCATGCCGAAAGATTGCTTCGCGGAGCCATCCGGATGTGCATTTTCTGGAACCGGACGGCGATGATATTAAGATTGATCAGATTCGGCAGGTGCAGGATTACCTTGCGCTTAAACCATTCGAGGGATCGAAAAAAATATTAATCGTGGACAGGGCCGAGAGCCTGAACCAGGCTTCATCGAATGCTTTTTTAAAAACACTCGAAGAGCCGCCGGGAGACTCACTGATTATTCTGGTCACGTCGTTGCCGCAGAGCTTGCTTGCGACCATTCGGTCCCGGTGCCAGGAAATAAAATTTCATTCACTTCCCCGCCGTACGCTCGCGCACGTGTTTACGAAAAAATGCGGACTTTCAGAAGAAAATGCCTGGTTTCTGTCGGCGCTTGCGCAGGGGAGCATCGGCCGCGGATTTGAGATGAATGTAGAGCAGGAAAAATCGGACCGGGAAGAAATTACGGCGTTTTTATCCGGTCTCTCCTCGGTAAACTTTTCGGAACTGCTCGCGCATGCCGAAGCGGTTTCAAAAGACCGGGAACGGCTGGAACGGCTGCTTGATTTAGGAGTTGAGCGGCTTCGTGATGCAATAGTTTTCCGGTTGACCGGGGATCCGGCACTCCTTGTGTATGCACTCGACAGGGAACGGTGCAGGGAATGGGAAGCGCGGTTTCCTCTTCAGAAACTGCTGGCCTTCATGGAGCTGTTTGTTGCGAGCAGGGTTTTGCTCGGACGCCATGTGAGCGCTCAACTGGTGGCTGAGAACCTGTTCCTAAAACTGGGAAAAGAATGAATCGATTTTGCTGGAAAAACAGCACGGGAAAGAACACATGGAAAAACAGCAGACAGACAATTTTATAAAAGTGGCAGGTGTTCGCTTCCGGGAAAATTGGAAAGTCTATGATTTCGACGACGCCGGAGTCAATGTCGCCGTCGGAGACAAGGTAATTGTAGACTCAGACCGAGGACTTGGTTTTGGCCAGGTGGTTCGTGTCAAAAAAATCGAAGCCGCGGCCGTTGCGATATTGCCTACCACCGGTCCTGAAGGATTGGAAGTGGAGATTGATGTGGAGGAAACAAAGACCTCCGCAGACACCCGACCCGAAAAAGGGCAAGCGCCGAAAACCTTGCGCAGAATTCTTCGCAAAGCAACCGCCGATGATGTCGCCCACGAGGAAGCAAACAGGACGCACGAAGACGAGGCGTTTGCGATAGCACAGGAGATGATTGCCGAACGCGAACTGACCATGAAACTGATTCGCGTGGAATACTCTTTTGATGCAAGCCGAGCGGTTTTCTATTTCTTTTCCGAAACGAGGGTTGATTTTCGGGAATTGGTCAAGGAACTTGCGCATAAACTCAAAAGCAGGATTGAGATGCGCCAGATTGGCGTGCGCGATGTGGCGCGACTGATTGGCGGATTCGGTTCTTGCGGCAGGGAACTCTGTTGCGCGTCCTTTCTTAAAAATTTTGAACCGGTTTCAATCCGGATGGCAAAAAAACAGGAGATGGTGCTGAATCCGGCAAAGATATCGGGCGTCTGCGGGAGGCTCCTTTGCTGCCTGTCGTATGAGTATGAGATGTATGACGAGATTAAAAAAGACCTCGCCGATATGCGGGAAGCGATAGCAAAAGACAAAAAACAAGAGGCAAACCGCATTGAGGAAGAACGCAGCGCTGCAGAAGAACGGCGGCTGGCGGAAGAAAAGAAACAGCAGCGAGACCGACGGCAGGAAAAACCAAAGGAGGCCGGTCAAAAAATCGTCGGCAAAGCCGAGACACGAAAAGCTTTCCAGCAAGAGGGGAAGCCGCAGCCTTCGCCGGAGCAGCTCAAGGATATGCCGCATCAGACAATTGAAAAAGAGCCATCTTTGCAGGAGCAGGGCCCCCAGCAGCCTCAGCAAAATGGAGAGAAATCAGGCAAGAAAAAAAGGCGCAGATTCTGGCGTAAAAAAAAGAAGAACCAGCAACAAGGCGACAGCAAACCTCCAGAGCCTGAAAAAACATAATACGATCTGATTCGCGGTGAGCCAAATTGCTCCTGATCAATTGTTTTGATAGAGGACAAATTTACAGCAGACCACAAAAGAAAATGATGAGTAAAAATTTCTATATTACGACCCCTATTTACTATGTAAACGACGTTCCCCATATCGGGCACGCATATACGACAATTGCCGCCGACACTCTTGCACGCTATCATCGACTGCTTGGCGATAAGGTTTTCTTTCTGACCGGAACGGACGAACATGGCCAGAAAGTTGAAAAAGCAGCCCAGGAGCGGGGTCTCACACCCAAGTCTCATGCGGACAGCATGGTTGAAAATTTCAGGCAGCTATGGAAAAAACTTGATATTACCAACGATGCATTTATCAGGACCACGGATAATGCACACATTGCCGTGGTGCAGGAACTTCTTCAGAAGTTATACGACAAGGGTGAGATTGAAAGAAGAAAATATGAAGGATGGTATTGCACCCCTGACGAGCGCTTCTGGACCGAAAAGGAAATCGTAGAGGGAAAGTGTCCGGACTGCGGCAGGCCGGTAGAGAGGATTTCCGAAGTCAACTACTTTTTCCTCATGGGCAAGTATCAGCAGCAACTTATCAGGCATATCGAGGAAAATCAAAATTTCATTCATCCGGAGAGCAGACGAAACGAAGTGCTCGGATTCCTGAGGACGCAGCAACTCGGCGATTTATGCATTTCCCGCCCCAAGACACGATTGTCCTGGGGTATTGAGTTGCCTTTCGATCGGGATTTTGTTACCTATGTATGGTTTGATGCGCTGGTGAACTATTTTTCAGCGGCGCGTTATCTGAGTCCTCCTGCGGAGGGCTCCTCCGACCAGTCGGCTCGTGAGCGATACTGGTGGCCGGCGGATTACCACCTCGTGGGGAAAGACATTCTGACGACGCACAGTGTCTATTGGTCCACGATGCTTATGGCGCTCGGCCTGCCGCTTCCCGGGACCATATTTGCTCACGGGTGGTGGACCAAGGACGGAAAAAAAATGTCAAAATCGCTCGGCAATGTAATCAGTCCGGGCGAAATTGCCGATTCGTATGGTCCTGATGCCTTCCGATATTTTCTCCTGCGCGAAGTCCCCTTTGGGTTGGATGGCGATTTTTCCACGGAGACATTTATCACCCGATTCAATACAGAGCTCGCGAACGATCTCGGGAATCTGCTTTCACGGGTGCTTACCATGATTGCTAAATATTTTGGTGGCAGGATACCTCTGGTGGGCGCGCAGCATCTTTCGGATGCGGAATTGCCTGGGCTTGCTTCCACCCTGCCGGAAAAGATAGACGAAGACCTCGGCAAACTCGCATTCACAAAATACCTTCAGAATTGCTGGTCCTTGGTGACGGCCGCAAACCGTTATGTGGAGGTAAACGCTCCCTGGTCACTGGCGAAGAAGAAGGATTTTGAGCGGCTCGGGACCGTGCTTTACAATCTTGCGGAGTCTCTGCGGCTGATTGGATTATATTTGTTTCCCATCATGCCGCTGACGTCCCAGAAGATATGGGATGCTCTTGGGCTGGACAAGCGGATTGAGACATGCAGCTTGAGTGCAGAGTGCCTCTGGGGAAAACTGGCATCAGGCATAAAGGTGCAGCAGGGTGCGCAACTGTTTCCGAGAATAGACCGACAGAAGAATACGGAGAAAAAGATGGAAAATCAGGCAGAACAGAAAAAAACAGAGGAAAAGCCCGCTCTTGAGGAATCGGCGCTGATCGGGATAGAGGATTTCATCAAGGTAGACCTCCGCGTAGGAAAGATTCTGTCGGCTGAACGCGTGGAAAAATCCGACAAACTGGTGAAACTTATCGTGGATATCGGCGCTGAAAAGCGGCAGGTGGTTGCCGGCATCGGTAAAGCGTATCAGCCGGAAGAGCTTACTGGTAAATCCATCATATTGGTGGCCAACCTGAAGCCTGCAAAACTTATGGGTGTGGAATCCCAGGGTATGCTCCTTGCCGCCAGCACGAGCGAGATGTTGTCGGTGATCACGCTGGACCGGGAAATAAAACCGGGAAGCAAGGTAAAATAGCGGTTTTGAATTTTATGGACAATCGAGAAGCAGGTCGCGGTTTGGTTCTGATGGATAGAAAACGAGAATTTTTTCAAGAATATTCCGAAATCAATGATTGAATAATTCAAGAACCTTTACCCAGTTCACCATACACTATATCAGCAGCTTTATTCGGTTTAAATCCTACTTCCTCTTTTTTCAATCCATGGCTGCTCTCGCTCTTTTGTTGAGAAAGTAGATTATGACAATGCTTATAGATACCCACGCGCATCTTGATGCGCACGAATTTGACGCCGATCGAGACTCCGTGATTACACGGGCACGGGAAAGTGGTGTCGAGTATATTGTCGCTATCGGAACGACAGTGGAGTCCAGCCGCGCAGCAGTGTCGCTTGCAGAACAATATGATTGCGTCTATGCTGCGGTTGGCGTCCATCCGCACGATATTAAAGATGCTCCGCCGCAATCCTCCGATGCGTTGCGCGTTCTTGCGCAGCACCCGAAAGTGGTTGCTTACGGAGAAGTTGGGCTTGATTACTATTATGAACACTCGCCCCGCGAGGATCAGAAAAAGCAGTTTCGCATCATGCTGCGTGAGGCCCGCGCATTCAATCTTCCGGTCATTATTCACGATCGGGACGCTCATGAAGACGTGCTCCAAATCCTTTCCGAGGAATGGTCCCCCGGCCTGGGCGGGATCATACACTGCTTTTCAGGCGACCCGGCAATGGCACGCAGAGTAATTGAGATGGGGTTTCATATTTCCATTGCCGGACCCGTGACATACCCGAAATCAGACGTGCTGCGTGAAGTAGTGCGGCAGATACCCATAGAGCATATGCTGATAGAAACAGACGCGCCGTATCTTGCTCCGCAACCGAAACGCGGAAAACGAAATGAACCTGCATACGTGTCCCATACAGCCGAGGCCATAGCGCTGATCAAAGGGCTCTCTCGTGATGATGTTGCGAGAATCACGAGTTATAACGCCATGCAGCTTTTCGGCATTGGGGTAATTTCCCGGCAAGGGTTGATAACCTATCCCATCCGGAACTCTTTATATCTTAATATTACGAACCGTTGCACGGCTGCCTGCACTTTCTGCGTGCGGTATTCCACCGATTTTGTAAAAGGACACAACCTCCGCTTGATCCAAGAACCGACACCCGAGGAGATTATCAAGCAGATAAACGACCCCACGAAGTATGCAGAGATCATATTCTGCGGGTACGGCGAGCCGCTTTTGCGGCTTGATGTTGTCAAGACCGTGGCTGCGGAAGTCAAGCGAAGGGGAGGCCGGGTTCGTATTAACACAAACGGGCATGCGAACCTGATCCATAAACGCAATATTCTGCCGGAACTTGCCGGTCTTGTCGATGCGGTAAGTGTCAGCCTGAACGCCCAGAATGAAGAACTTTATAACAGAGTAACCCAGCCCCATTTTGGTATGGGAACATATGCCGCAGTTCTGGACTTTATCGCCAAAGCAAGAGAGTATGTATCGGATGTTTCCATCACCGTAGTGGCGCTTCCCGAAGTGGATATTGCGGCCTGCCGCGCGATTGCCGAGCGTCTCGGCGTCAAACTGCGCGTTCGAGAGTATAATGTGGTAGGATGATGGTCAGCTTTGTTTCGTTTTTTGGGCTTGCTTATTATTTTTTTTTGTAATAATCTTTTAGTACAGGGTGTTGAATATGGACTTTAAACCGATCAAGGCCAAGAAAATATATGAAGAAGTCGTGGAGCAGATCCGGCAGTTGATGACCGGCGGTGCCCTGAAGCCTGGTGACAAGCTTTTGCCGGAGCGAGAGCTTGCCGAAAAACTACAGGTGAGCAGGGCTTCGGTTCGGGAAGCAATCAGAGCCCTTGAAATGATGGGGTTTGTCGAAATCCGGCCGGGTGACGGGACCTTTGTCCGGGACACCAACACCGATGAAATCATTCAGCCTCTGGCGATGTTTCTCGCTGTCGAAAAAAGCTCGCTTCTTGAAATGCTCGAGATTCGCAGAATTTTTGAAACGGCTTCGGCAAGAATGGCCGCCACCCTTGCCACCGACGAAGAGATACATCAGATCAAGATAGCCCTTGAAAAAATGAAAGAGCGATTGAATGTCCAGGATTCTGAAAAAGGCGAGGAGTTCGATACGGCTTTTCATTATGCCGTAGCAGAGGCGACACATAATGCTTTGCTGATCAGACTTTTCAGAACCATCACAGAAGATTTTTCACGGTCTGTTTCCGCAGCGCGAAGACAACTGTACACTGATGCGCACAACCCTCAAAAAATCATCGACCAGCATATCCGGATTTATGAGGCAATTAAAAATCATAATGCGGACAAAGCGGCAAAAAGCATGCTTGAACACCTGACCTATGCGGAACGCGAGATGACGAAAAGAATGGGCTAGCCATTCATAATGCGCTTGCACTGTTTTGCAAGAAAAAGCAAAAACATGCATTCCTCAGCTTCAGGTAATAGAAAAGGAGTAGAACGTACAAACGGTTCATTATAGTCGTTCTGTGCAATAAGAAAGTCCTTTCGGCATCCTACAAAAAACCTTATGACCGTTTTGCTGGTATAACGGTTTTTTCTCAAACTCTCATCGCAACAGTAAACAAAATTTACGTAAAAACAGCTTGACAATATAACGCGTAAGGAGTAAATATTATTAGTCTGGTGGTCTGACCACTAGACTGGTATAATGATAGTACTGGTATGAATGTTGTTGAATAGAAATTAATTTCGCGAGGAGAGTGCACTATGCTTGACAAGGCTATTGTAGAAAAGCTGAAAGACATTGTTGGCAAAGAGAACATGTTGACGCAAAAAATCGATTTGTTGACGTACAGCTATGACGCCACTGCGGATATGCCCCGCCAGATGCCTGATGTGGTGGTGATGCCGTCGAGTACCGAGGAAGTGCAAAAAATCGTAGATCTGGCGCGTGAAAACAATATCGCTCTGTATCCAAGAGGAGCAGGAACGAATCTTTGCGGCGCGTGCGTTCCTCTTAAGCAGGGAGTGGTTGTTTCTTTTCAGCACATGAATAAAATACTCGAGATCGATGCGGAAAACCTTACTGCGACGGTCCAACCAGGTGTGATCATTCAGGACCTCAATAACGCAGTTGCGAAATACGGCTTGATGTATCCGCCTGATCCCGGTACGGTCACCACGGCAACCATGGGTGGCTCCGTGGCTCAGAATTCCGGCGGCCTCCGGGGACTGAAGTACGGGGTTACAAAGCATTATGTCATGGGCATGGAAGTGGTCCTCGCGAACGGCAAGAAGGTCCGCTTTGGAGGCAAGACGGTAAAAAATGTCACTGCGTATGATTTTTCCAATTTGTTTGTCGGCTCCGAAGGTACTCTCGGCTTCATCACTGAAATTACCTCGAAACTGATTCCCGGTCCAAAATATCGCAGGTCCATGCTGGCAACCTTTAAAACGGTGGAAGATGCTGGGAATACCGTGGCGGGAATTATTGCGGCTCAGGTCATTCCTGCGACGCTCGAAATTATGGACAATAAAACAATCCGGACCGTCGAAGACTATGCAAAAATAGGTTTGTCCACCGATATCGCTGCCTTGCTGTTGATCGAGGTGGATGGGATGGCGGAAACCGTCGTGCAACAGGAAGCAGAGGCGGTGCAAAAAGTCGTCAGGACCAACAACGGAGATCTCAAAGTGGCGACCTCGGATGATGAACGGGACAAACTGTGGTCCGCCCGCCGTGCGGCCTTACCCGCCCTCGCACAACTAGGAAATTGCGTGATCATAGAAGATGCGACGGTTCCCCGGTCCAGGATCACGGATATGCTTACCGCCTGTGCCAACATCGGGAAAAAATACAATGTCACCATCGGAACCTTCGGCCACGCCGGAGACGGCAACCTGCATCCGACCATTCTTGCGGACAAAAACAACAAAGAAGAAATGGCGCGTGTCCATAAGGCAGTTGATGAGATATTCGCTTCAGCACTCAGTTTTGGCGGCACCCTTTCAGGCGAGCACGGCATCGGAATCGCAAAGATGAAGTATCTCGGCGATGAAATCGGCCAGAACGGCCTCAACCTCCTGAAAAGCGTCAAGGAAGCCCTTGATCCCAATTACATTATCAACCCCGGGAAGATGGTTCCCGCTAAAGAGGTGCGCTGATGGTGCAGACTGTGGAACCGGATAAAACCGTGTATGATGAAATGGAACTTATAAAAAAGGAAGTGGACAGATGCATGAAGTGCGGCAATTGCATGGCGGTCTGCCCCATTTATGGAACGGACAAAGTGGAGGCGGGGGTCGCACGCGGAAAGGTGGCGGTTTCCGAGGCGGTACTTTCCGGTGAGCTTTCGGTGGACGATCCGAAAGTCTACAAGATGCTTTTCAATTGCCTCGTGTGCAAGTCGTGCATGCAAAACTGTCCGACAAAAGTCAATTTCGACAAGATTATGCTGGCGATGAGAGCGGCTCTGGTAAGAAAAAAAGGGGTATTCTGGGTCAAGAAGATGATTTTCAGCATGCTCAAGAACCCCAAATTGTTTGATGCCGGAATGAAGGTCGGAGCAGCCTTATCGGGAATAGCGTTCCGCGATTATAATATGAAGGACCAGAAACTGGTGTCACCGCGAGCGCCTTTTGCGATGGTCGGTGGAAGCCTGGGACTTGATTCAGACAAAGTAATGCCCGAACTGACATCCACTCCGTTCCGCGAACGCGTGCCGGACGTCGTTAAAACTGCGAATCCGAAAATAAAAGCAGCCTTTTTCACGGGCTGCTCCATCAACTATTTCTATCCCGGCAACGGCATGGATATTGTCGAGATACTGAAAGAAAACAATGTGGAAACGCATATTCCCAAAGAGCAAAACTGCTGCGGCGTTGCCGTATTCGCCCATGGCGATGTCGAGTCAGCGCGCGTTCTCGCCAGAAACAACATCGACGCCATGGAGCAGACAGGCGCTGACTACATGATCGTTGGCTGCGGTTCCTGCGGCGGGTGCTGGCAGCATGACTACAAGGAACTTTTGAGCGGTGACCCTGTGTACGGGCCCAAGGCGGAATACTGGAGCAAACGCGTTTATGAAATATCGGTGTTTCTCATCAATGTGGTCAAGTACCGCAAGCCCAAGGGCATGATAGATGCCGTGGTGACCTACCACGACTCCTGCCATCTGAAAAAGACCATGAAAGTTTTCAATGAGCCGCGCGAGATCATCAAAAGCATTCCCGGTGTCACCCTCAAAGAAATGTCGAAACCTGACGCATGCTGCGGAATGGGCGGAACGTATATATTGACCCACTACGAAACCGGAGCGGAAATCGGCAAAAGGAAAATACAGGACATCAACGAAACCGGAGCAGATACCATAACAACGGGCTGCCCCGGATGCGCCATGCAACTGCTCGATTTCTCACACCGCTACGGGAAAAACCAGAAAGTAACCCATTACATTTCCCTGCTGGCAGAATCGTACAGAAAAGAAAAGCAGAATAAGAGCACCCCATAACGCAACAAAGCTTTTCCACAATATAAGCAGGCCCTTGCGCAGACGTTTTAGCGTTTGCGCAAGGGCCCGTTGCCCCGTCTGGAAATTGCAAATTGACATTCCAATCTTTTCCGGTTAATATTGCCATAATTTTATATATTTTTTGGGGAGGATCACCGTGGCTAAAGTAAACCGCGCGCTCATTAGTGTATCTGATAAGCATGGCATTCTTGATTTTGCCAAAAGGCTTGAGGCACTGAATATCGAAATTCTTTCAACGGGGGGCACAGCCAAGCTTTTAAGGGATGGCGGAGTAAAAGTGAAGGATGTTTCCGAGTTCACGGGGTTTCCCGAAATGCTCGACGGCAGGGTCAAGACGCTGCATCCGAAAATCCATGGGGGACTTCTCGGCAAACGGCACGACCCCGAACACGTTCGGCAGATGAAAGAGCACGGCATCGAACCGATTGACCTCGTGGTGGTGAACCTGTACCCCTTCGAGCAGACTGTTGCAAAACCAGGCTGCACGCTCGAAGAAGCAATCGAGAACATCGACATCGGCGGTCCGACCATGCTGCGCTCAGCGGCAAAAAATCACACTGACGTGGCCGTCGTGGTTTCTCCGAGGGACTACGGACGCGTGCTCGATGAAATTAAAAAGACCGGCGAAGTATCAGCCAAGACCCGTTTCGACCTGTGCCGGACGGTTTTTCTGCACACTGCCCGGTACGACAGCGCCATCTCGGCATGGCTTGACAGCCAGGTGCCTGATGATGAAAAAACCCGGTTCCCCAATATTCTTACGCTTCAATTTGAAAAAGTGCAGAATCTCCGCTACGGAGAAAATCCTCATCAGCAAGGCGCCTTCTACCGTGAATTCGGACGCAAGGAACCGTCGGTAGCCAATGCGAAGCAACTCCACGGGAAAGAGATGTCTTTCAATAATTTCCTTGACGCAAACAGCGCACTTGAGCTTGCAAAAGAGTATGGGCAGACAGCGACGGTGATCGTAAAGCACAACAACCCCTGTGGTGTGGCTGTAGGAGGAACGCTGGTTGATACATACCGCAAAGCCCGTGAGTGCGATCCGGTGTCGGCCTACGGCGGGGTAATTGCCTTCAACCGCATGGTCGACATTGAAACAGCCAAGGAAATCACCTCGACCTTCGTGGAAGTTGTCGTCGCGCCGGAATTTGCGCCTGATGCTCTCCAGGAGCTGAAGCGGAAAAAAGACTTACGCCTGCTCGATATCGGCCCTAACGTCAAAGGTGCACCAGAAGGTATGGACTTGAAAAAGATTGTAGGAGGACTGATCTACCAGGACCGGGATCTCGGCTCGATCGCGGACATCAGAAAACTGGTAGTGGCGACACGGCGAAAACCCACGGACGACGAATATGAGGGACTCGCGTTCGCATGGAAAGTGTGTAAACATGTGAAGTCCAATACAATTATTTTTGCAACCAAAGACCGGACCATCGGCATTGGAGCTGGCCAGATGAGCCGTCTGGATTCGGTGAGGATTGCCGTCATGAAAGCTCAATTTCCGTTGAAGGGCACGGTGGTCGCATCGGACGCATTTTTCCCCTTCCGCGATGCACTTGATGAAGCTGCAAAAGCCGGAATGACGGCGGTCATTCAGCCCGGTGGATCCATCAGGGACGAAGAGGTGATCAAAGCAGCCGATGAGCAGGGTATTGCAATGGTGTTTTCAGGGATGCGGCATTTCAGGCATTAATTTGCTGATCCCGCAGCCCTGCTCGAAGCAGGAGTCAAGGTATTTACATGGTACGCTATCTTGTTATTCTGGCAGTTGTTATTCTGTTGTACTATGCCGCAAAAGCAGCAATCCGGTCGGTAATCAGTGCAAACACCGGTACAGAACAGAAAGACCGCCTTCCCGGCGAAGAGATGGTGCTCGATCCGGAATGCAATACCTATGTGGTAAAGCACCGCGCCGTCTCCCGGCGCATTGACGGCAAAACGTATTATTTTTGTACGGAAGCTTGCGCCAGGAAATACGAAGAAAAAAAATAAGACTGATTGCAGTAAAAACAGTTGCGCTTAGAAAGACCCGCGGCGTGCATGTTCCGCGCAGGTGCTTTTATACAAAACAAGCTCGTCAATCCCTGCATGGTTGTCAATTCAATTCCGAGCAATGCTGCCTTGGCTTGACAGTCGCGTACAAATGCCATAAAATGCAAAACTTAAATTGAGAAGCCGGCAGTTTCTCAGAAACTGCTCGTTGAAGGAGACGGATTATGAAATTTTTTATCGATACAGCAAACGTAAAAGAAATCCGGGAGGCGGCAAGTCTTGGCGTGGTTGACGGTGTGACGACCAACCCTTCGCTGGTAGCAAAGGAAGGAAGGGATTTTAAACAGGTAATCACCGAAATTTGCTCAATCGTAGACGGTCCGATAAGCGCGGAAGCGGTCAGTCTTGAAGCAGACAAGATGGTGGCAGAAGGTGTCGAGCTGGCGAAGATCCACAAGAATATCGTCGTGAAGCTTCCCATGACCAAGGACGGCCTCAAGGCGACAAAAATACTGGCGGAGCGGGGCATCAAAGTCAATATGACGCTGGTTTTTTCCCCTTCCCAGGCACTGCTCGCTGCCAAGGTCGGTGCCGCTTATGTGAGTCCTTTTGTCGGAAGGTTGGACGATATCAGCACTTACGGCATTGATCTCGTACGGCAGATTGTTACAATTTTTGACAACTACGGCTATGCGACCGAGGTTATTGTCGCGAGTGTAAGAAATCCGCTTCATGTGGTTGATGCAGCACTGGCTGGCGCCCATATTGCCACGATTCCTTTCAGTGTGATCGACCAACTCACAAAGCATCCTCTCACTGAAATTGGAATTGAAAAATTTCTCTCTGACTGGAGGAAACTGGAGAAGAAATAGGAATCCAGGCAAGTTTGCTGCGAGCGTGAATTAGTATGCCTATCTACGAATATCATTGCAACGGCTGCGGTGCCGATTTTGAAAAGCTTGTTTTCGGATCGAATCCTGAAGTAGCCTGCGAGAAATGCGGTTCAAGGAAAACAAGCAAACGGATGTCCCGCTTCGGCATGGGAAGGTCTTCAAACAGTCCAGCGGCAGACTCCTCCGGCGGCAGCTCCGGTTGCGGCGGCTGCACGTCTTCCTCGTGCGCAGGGTGCAAGTAATTTCTTTCCCGGCTATTCGACAAAAAATTGTAGTTATTTTCTGAACAAGTCCAAAGGATTACGTATTTTTTTGTAAAAAAATATTGACGCCCTGGCTCCTGAGAGTTAACATATACCATTGTTTTTATCATACTTGTTGAGAAGGTGTCGGTATTATTCATGTATTTTGTTCTTCTGGTGGTGGGATTTCTGCTCGTTCCGTCTTTTGCGTTTGCATGGGGACCTTTGACCCATATGTATCTCGGCAATGAACTTCTGTCGTATACTTCCTTGATTCCCGCGGGTATTCTCGCACTTTTACGAAAACACAAACAGGATTTTCTGTACGGCAATCTGATGGCCGACATCATCCTTGGGAAAAAGTATCTTCCCGAAGACAAAAGCTCACATTCCTGGGATGTTGGACTTAAGCTTCTGGATCAGGCGAAAACATGGCCTGAACGTGCTTTTGCCTACGGATATCTGAGCCATCTCGCTGCTGATTCCGTGGCACATGAGGCCCTTACGGACGAAAAGGGCAATATGGGGCATACCTGGATGGAAATGCAGGCGGACAGCCTCATCGACAAAACCTATTGGCTCCAGACGGTTTTAATCAGTAAACATGTGCGCAAAAGAAGCGACCTGCTTTTGGAGAGCTCACTTGACCGTTATGTGTTTTCCTTCAAAACCAACAAGAGATTGTACAAAAGCATGGTCTTTCTTTCCTTTTTGAATGGAAAGCGGAAGTGGGGCATGGACAAGGATTATATTCGTGAGCTTCACGATGAGTCCATCGCCCGCATGCTTGATCTGCTCCAGAACGGAACCGAGTCCCCGGTTCTGTACAAAAATCCCCTCTAGCGTTCAAAAAATTCCATCACGGGTTCCTCCCATTGCTAAAATCTGGTATAGTAACAAGCAGTGCGCAGAGTTCTCTCTGAAGGAGGTCCTATGAATCTGAATACTGTTTCAGTTGAAATTCCTGAAGGCTGCAATATTATTCTCGGCCAGACCCACTTTATAAAAACAGCGGAAGACTTGTATGAAATTATTGCCGGCACGGTGCCGCAGGCAAAGTTCGGCATTGCGTTTACAGAGGCTTCCGGTCCCTGCCTTATCCGTACGGAAGGCAACGATGACGGTCTTATCGAATCCTGCACGAAGATTTTGCAATCAATCGGCGCAGGCCATGTGTTCTGCGTCATGCTGAAAAACGCCTTCCCGATCAATGTCCTGAACCAGATC
The DNA here is from genome assembly GCA_964586075.1 of uncultured Nitrospiraceae bacterium. Classification (GTDB taxonomy): domain Bacteria; phylum Nitrospirota; class UBA9217; order UBA9217; family UBA9217; genus JBAZLV01. The sequence goes on from CAZPGZ010000005.1 coordinate 49,419, forward strand.
AAGAACTGTCCGGAAGTATGCCGAATCTTTTGCGCCACGGCAAATCCGCTTGAAGTGGTGGTGGCGGCGACGGATCAGGGCAAAGGGATCCTCGGTGTTATCGATGGTTTTCCCCCGAAAGGTATTGAAGGCGCCGGTGATAAAGCGATGCGCAAGGATTTTTTGAGAAAAATTGGGTATAAACTTTGACGGATCAGTGCCAGAAATACAGGTTTGATTTAAAAAACAATATTAATTCAATCATATACATGGTGTTGTAATTTTCCGGCAAGTCCTGTCCTTTACACACTGTTGAAAATCTGCTACAGTATCTCCTATGCCGCAAGAAACCATTTTGATAGTCGACGATGAAGAAAGCGTTCGCAAAAGCTTGGCAGACGTCATGCGCGACGAAGGTTACGACGTCGTGTCTGCTGCCTCGGGCAGGGAAAGCATTGACCTCCTGAGTGAGATACAGCCGTCTCTTGTACTGCTTGACATTGCCATGCCTGAGATGGATGGGATCGAGACACTGCGCAGGATCAGGGATATCAGACCTGAAATGCCAATAATCATGGTCACTGGCCACGGTACAATCGATACTGCGGTCAAAACGGTCAAAATGGGGGCCTACGATTTTTTAGTCAAGCCGCCGCAGCTGGACCACTTGATATTGGTAGTTCAACACGGCCTGGAAGAATACCGCTTGCGTGAAGAAAATCAGACACTCAGACAGCGTATTGAACGACGGTACGAAATTGTGGGAGAGAGCAGGCAGATCATGTCGCTGAAGCAGCAAATTGCCCTTGCCGCTCCCACAAACGGCTGGGTGCTTATTCATGGTGAAAGCGGTACAGGAAAGGAGCTTGTTGCACGGGCGATTCACCGCGCCAGCAAGCGTGCAGACGGCCCTTTTGTGGAAGTAAACTGTGCAGCCATTCCTCAGGAGTTGATCGAAAGCGAGCTTTTCGGGCATGAACGGGGCGCCTTTACCGGCGCGACCGGAATGAAGCGCGGAAAATTCGAGGTCGCGGACGGCGGCACAATTTTCCTTGATGAAATTGCCGACATGACCCTTGCCACGCAGGCCAAGGTGTTGCGCGTGCTGGAGGGACAAGAGTTCCAGCGCGTGGGCGGCACGAAAACGCTCAAAGCAGACATGCGGGTGATTGCAGCATCGAACAAAAATCTTGGTGATGAGATCAGAAAAGGCACATTCCGTGAAGACCTGTATTATCGGCTGAACGTCCTCCCACTTGAAGTTCCTCCGCTCCGCGAACGATCTGACGATATTCCCCGGCTGATCCAATACTTCCTGCTGGAGTTTTCCAGGGAATACGGACAAAAAGTAAAAACGATGGACACTGAGGCCCTTGAACTCTTTGTCCGTTATCCATGGCCGGGAAACGTCCGTGAACTCCGGAACATTATCGAGCGGCTGGTCATCATGATCCCAGGTCAACGGATCGGCATCCAGGAGGTTCCTCCACCGGTCAATACTGACAAGTCCGGGAGCAAGTCCACGCCGACCGTCGCGTTTACTTCAAGGTTTTCCACACTCAAGGATGCCCGCGCTGAATTTGAACGTGAGTTCATTACCCGGAAACTTGCGGAAAACGGAGGCAACATAAGCAGAACGGCGGATGCCATCGGCGTGGAACGCAGCAATCTCCACCGGAAGATCAAGTCGTTTGGAATTGAAGTAAGAGACTGAGCGGGACCGTAAATTCTCTCTTCCGAACTTCCCCAGTACCCCTCTATTTCCCTGTTTTTGATTGACTTTTCGGGGCTATAAGGCTAATATTTCAAACTGTATCCTCATAAATTTCGAGGAAACTTGAGGTCTTGACGACATGCCGAAAGTACAGTTTATTTTCACGATTCACAACCATCAACCGGTCGGCAATTTTGAGTTCGTCGCCGAGGAGGCATACCAAAAATCCTATCTCCCTTTTATCAAGGTGTTGGAACGCCACCCGAAGATCAAGATTGTGCTCCATTACACTGGAATTCTCTATCATTTTTTTGAAAAACACCATCCGGAATTTATTCAAAAACTAAAAGCGCTTGTGTCTGCAAAGCGGGCAGAGATACTCTCGGGCGGATTCTATGAGCCCGTAATTGCCGTGCTGCCGGATGCTGATAAAACCGGACAGATCTGCGCGCTTTCCGATTACATACGCTGTACAATCGGCTATAATGCGCAGGGCATGTGGCTTGCCGAACGGGTTTGGGAGCCGCATCTGGCAAAGGCCATTGCCGCCGCAGGAATAAACCATGTCGTAGTTGATGATTTTCATTTTAAAATGGCAGGTCTCCATGATGATGAACTCGACGGCTATTATCTTACCGAGGACCAAAACAGCCTTGTGCGTATTTTCCCGGGAAGTGAGCGGCTCCGGTATTTAATCCCGTTTCACAGGCCGGAAGAAACCATAGAACTTCTTGCAGGTTTGCGTTCGCAGGAGCGCAATCGCCTGATGGTTATGGCCGACGACGGGGAGAAGTTCGGCGTATGGCCCGAGACGTTTCATTCCGTATACGAAGAGCAATGGCTTGAACGGTTGTTTGCCCTGATCGAGCAAAACAGTGACTGGCTGGAGACCACGACCTTTTCGGAATACCTGGCCATGGAACCGCCCCGGGGAAGGGTGTATCTTCCGACGGCGTCTTATATGGAAATGGGAGAATGGACTCTTCCGACGCGCGCTATGACGGAGTATGATCGTGCACTGGCCAAGGTGAAAAATACTCCTGATTTCGAAGGGCTGAGGCCGTTCATCAAGGGCGGAATCTGGAGAAACTTCCTGGCCAAATATTCCGAAAGCAATCACCTGCACAAACGGATGATGATGGTGAGTGAAAAGGTTCATGATTCCCTGAGCGTTTCCGTTCCGCAAGGATCGAAGAGAGGGCAGACTGCATCACGAATGACCGATCACCTGTATCAGGCCCAGTGCAATGACGCATACTGGCACGGCGTATTCGGCGGGCTTTATTTGCCGCACTTGCGCTCAGCGGTATACGAGCATCTCATCGAGGCCGAGTTCCTTGCAGATACCGTGCGACATCAATACAAGCAGAAAGACCGGGCATCCAAAACAGGAACAAGACGGCCGGACCGGACAAAAGGCGACCCCGCAACCTGGCTGGAGATTGAACAAGGAGATTTTGATCTGGACGGCAACGAAGAGATCATGCTGAATTCCGAGTTGCTGAACCTGTTTATAGAGCCGTCTGAAGGCGGCAGAATAACCGAACTTGACTGGAAGCCGCGTTCGTTTAATCTGATGAACACACTGACGCGCAGACAGGAAGGGTATCACGAAAAGATTCTTCAAGCTGTCAATGCTTCTGCCGGCGGAACTCATGACGGCGGTGCGAAAACGATCCATGAACGGGTAATGGTAAAGGAGGACGGACTCCAGCAGCACCTGTTTTACGACTGGTATGTCCGGGGGACGCTCCTTGATCATTTTCTCGGCCCGGGCGTGGACCTGACGGGATTCATGAGATGCAAATATCATGAATCCGGAGATTTTGTGCTTGGTGCGTATGAGGCAATATGCAGAAAAGCAAAAAATCGTGCAACGGTGACCCTGGCACGCAAAGGGACGGTGGCCGGGATCGGCGTGCAGGTCAGGAAAGAACTGTTGTTGCAGAGCGCCGTTTCCGAGGTCTGCATTCGGTACAGGATTGAGAACCTGGGCGATCGTGAACTTACGACGGATTTCGGAAGCGAGTTTAATTTTTCGCTCCTTGCCGGAAACGCCCCTGACCGCTATTATGAAATTCCCGGGCATGCGCTGGAAAAAAGAAATCTTGCGTCAACAGGCGAATCAAACGGTGTGTGTCAGGTGAGCCTTGTGGATGAATGGCAGAAGATCAGGCTTGCCTTGGTGTTTTCGCAGCCGGCCCTGCTCTGGCGTGCGCCGGTGGAGACCGTTTCACAGTCGGAAGCGGGATTTGAGCGGGTATTCCAGAGCTCTATGGTGATGCCGATATGGCGTATTTCGCTTTTACCTGGACAGTCATGGGAAGTACAGGTTGCAATGAGAGTTCAGTAAAATACGACACACTGCACGGGATTGAAAGTTAAAAAAGATTATTAAAGCAGCAGAGAGAAAAGGAGTATGGGAAGCATGAAAAAGTTCCTTATGCTGTTTTTGCCGGTCATGATGTTTGTTGCAACAGCCGGCAGCGCGGAAAAACCGCTTGGGGTGGAAGAATATACCTCGGTCAATGAGCTTGCGAGCGCCATTTCTTCCTATTTTCCCAAAGTGCAGGGTGAAATAAAAACCATTCAGGGAGAAACGCTGACGGTCGCATTGGGCAGCAAAGACGGGCTGAAAACCGGCGTGACATTGTCGCTTTGGCGCGCAGGCAGGGAAATACTCCATCCGGTGAACGGAGCAGTGCTTGGCCGCATGGAAGAAGAAGTCGGAGAAGCAGAAGTTTCCGAGGTGGGAGAAACTACGTCCACGATACGCGTCATTAAGAAGATCAAACAACCGCAGCCGGGGGACACGGCCCGGATCACGCCCAAAAAAATCCGGATTGCCCTCATACCGTTGCGGGTTGGCCAGCCGGGAATCATGCAGGAACTTTCCCGCCGGTTGAACGAACTCGGAAGATTTTCGGTCGTCGAGAACGACACAGTGTCGGCCTTTCTGAAAGACCGGAAACAACGCGATGCCTCCTTGATCAAAGAGATGGGCCGTACGTTTGCGCTTGACGTGGTCGCTGCCGTTGAAATTTATCCATCGGAGGGGGGTAAGCTTCTGGTGACGGCAGGGATGTATTATGCAGATAACGCGAGGCCGATCAATACGATCATGGCCATGCTTGACCTGAAAACCAAGAAAGAATCGCTCACGGACGTGAAACCGTTTTTTGCTCCGGATAGAGAGGAGACAAGCTTCTTTGCCGAAGGAAAAAGCTTTGTGTCAGACGGGAAAGTCATACCGAGGCTTCCGTTTGACGCCCGGTTGTTTGCTGTTGCTGACCTCGCAGGAGACGGTGTTCTGCACTATATTTTTTCTGATGGCGCAAGACTGCATATCTATTTGCAGGAGTCAAAGGGATGGAGAGAAGAATGGTCGGAATCAGTACCGTTTGCTTCCGGTGAAGTAACGCATATCAACATTGACGTTGCGGATATTAACGGCAATGGCAGACCGGAAATCTTCGTGACAGCCATGCAGAATGAAAAAGTGATCTCGTATGTCATGGAACTCCAGAATGGTGCTTTCAACCGCATAGCGGCAATGCCGGGCTTCCTGCGGATTGTAAAATACCCCGGCAAAGGAGACGTTCTGATCGGTCAGAACTATGATCCGGTAACATTTTATGCCGGGAAACCGAAGCAATACTCATGGTCGGAAGGAAAATACGTTGCAGGACTCGAGTTTCCGCTTCCGAAGGGGGTAGATCTTTACGGATTTGTGATCGCCGATCTGGGAGAGTCCCAGCCGCTCCTGGTATCTTTGAATAATAATGATCAACTGGTCGTTTATGCAAATAACAGCCTAATTTGGAAAAGCGAAGAAAAATATCCTGCAGTCGGAACAACGGTAATCAAACCTATAACAGGACACGATGCTGACTTTATAAAAGCCGCCTCAGAGCAAGCAGAAAAAACAGGCAACCCTCCGGTATCTCTTGAACGTGAAAAAGTGAGGATCCGGGGGCGGGTACTTGCACTCGATTTGAACGGTGACGGCAAAGAGGAAATCATCGTGCCTAAAAATAATGCTGTCCCGTACCTTGATGCCATCGGGATTAAATTTATACCCGGATACAAAGATGCTGAATTTGTGGGGCTGAGCTGGAACAATGCGAGGCTTGAAGAACGGTTCAACATAAGGAAGGTTCAGGGGATCGTGATGGATTTTCAACTACTCAAGCAACAAGACGTGAAAGGCAGGCTTTATGTTCTGGCAAAGATCCCCGGCTGGTGGATAAAGAGCGACACCATTCAGGTGACATCCTATACGATAAAGTAAATCCAATTGGATCTTTTCGGACGGTTGCCGGTTGTTTGGTGCTGATAAAATCACTCTAGGATAAGAATGCGTTTTCCGGCAACTGGACTTTAATGAAGACAGAAAAAAACATAAACAGCAAAAGCCTGATACCAGAGCGGCTTTACGCTCAGCTGGATATTCAGAGCTTGCCGAGACACATCGCCATTATTATGGATGGCAATGGACGGTGGGCATTGCGCAGAGGCCTGCCGCGTATTGCCGGGCATAAAAAAGGCGTGGATGCCGTGCGGCGCGTGACGGAGCAGTGCCGCCAGCTCAAAATACCGGTGATCACACTGTACGCTTTTTCCGACGAGAATTGGGGCCGGCCCAAAGAAGAAGTCGGCTTCCTGATGGACATGCTGGGGCACTATCTCGAGACTGAGATAGCGACCATGAAAACAAACGATATCCGGTTTCGAACCATCGGCAGGATTGAAAAACTTCCGGTATCTGTGCAGGGCTGGGTGAGAAAAGCAGTCTCTGAAACGTCCAACAACTCGGGAATGATTCTTAATCTCGCCTTATCATACGGCGGCCGGGGTGAAATACTGGAAGCAATCAACAGGATGCGCACTGAAATCGCTCCAACGGACAGCATCACCGAAGAATCATTATCCGCTCATCTTGACACCGCGGGCCTTCCTGATCCTGATCTGATCATACGGACGAGCGGTGAAAAACGCATCAGCAACTTTCTTCTCTGGCAAGCGGCGTATACCGAACTTTATTTTACCGATACGCTCTGGCCTGATTTTGTGGAAAAAGATCTTATTGACGCAATTCTGGATTACCAGGGCCGCCAGCGCAGATTCGGTCTTACGCAGGAACAATTGCTGCAAAAACCGTGACAACGCCCCGCGTTTCACCCCGATACAGACCTGACCCTACGGAGACAATGCATGCTGTATAAGAGAGTGATTTCTGGGCTTTTGTTTCTTCCCATCTTTTACGCGGTCACGTGGGAACTGCCGCCGGTGTATTTTGCAGCGCTGCTTATGCTTACTGCGGCGATGGGGCAATATGAATTTTACCGCATGGCCCGGACCCGCGGAAGCAGCCCTTGTGCCGGCCTCGGTATTCTGGCCGGGGTGCTGATTATCCTTGAAGCATATCATCCTCTTTCCCGAGGTGCCGAAATTTTTTTTATGGCGGGATGCATTATGCTGGTCATGGTCACCCGGCTTTTTTCACGACGGCCTGTGGAAGGAGCGATCGATGACATAGCACTTACGCTTACCGGCATATTCTATGTCGCAGTATTGTTTGCGTTTCAAATCCAGATCCGCATGGGCGTTGATGGAAAACAATGGCTTGTGTTCCTCTATTTTGTGATCTGGGCGTCGGATATCGGCGCCTACGCCATCGGCATCCCCTTTGGCAAACACCGGTTGTATGAAAAAGTGAGCCCCAAGAAAAGCATCGAAGGATTCGCCGGAGCGCTGATCGCGTCCGTGGGAATGGCGCTTGTCTGCAGAATATGGTTTATGCAGGAGATTCCGTTCGGAATTGGAGAGGCAATCGGAATTGCACTCGTCCTCGCGGTGGTCGGCACGACAGGCGATCTGGTTGAATCGCTGTTAAAACGGTCATCAGGTGTCAAAGATTCAGGCGGAATAATTCCCGGGCACGGTGGAATCCTCGATCGTATGGACAGTATGCTGTTTGCAGCGCCGATACTGTATTGCTATTTAATGATCAGATAAGTTCCCGTACATGCGAACGTTGCTGCGATTTGCGCAGCGTTACGCTGTGGAGTGAAACAACATGAAAAAAATTTCCCTATTGGGTTCTACCGGTTCCATCGGGCAATCCACGCTTGCGGTGGTGGAAAAATTTCCCGACCAATTTCGTGTTGTCGCCCTTGCAGCAGGAAACAACATCGATCTTCTGGAAAAACAGGTGAGATTGTTCAAACCGGACCTCGTCGCGGTTGCAGGAGAAAAACCGGCGGACATCCTGAAGAACAGATGCTCTGACTTGAAGGTCCGCGTCATGCATGGTATAGAAGGCATGATCCAGGTCGCGGCTGCAGAAGAAGCAGACACCACGGTCTCCGCCATTGTCGGGACAGCCGGACTCGTGCCCACGATGGCGGCGATTCGTGCACGCAAAAACATAGCGCTTGCAAACAAGGAAGTGCTGGTGACTGCGGGTGAACTTGTTATGGCGGAAAGCCGCGCACGCGGAGTGTCCATCCTGCCTGTGGACAGCGAGCATAGCGCCATTTTTCAGTGTCTGCAGGCGGGTGCATGCAGACACATTAAAAAACTGATCCTGACTGCATCGGGTGGGCCGTTCCGCAAATACTCAAAGAAAGATCTTGAAACCGTTTCGTTGGCGCAGGCCCTCAATCATCCGAACTGGAGCATGGGCAGGAAAATTACCATTGATTCGGCAACCCTTATGAACAAGGGGCTGGAAGTGATCGAAGCGCGCTGGCTTTTCAGCATGGAGCCGGGAAAAATCAAGGTGCTCATCCATCCGCAGAGCATTATTCATTCCATGGTGGAATTTCAAGATCATGCGGTGTTGGCACAACTCGGCATGCCCGATATGAAAGGGCCCATTGCCTATGCGCTTTCGTATCCCGAACGGCTCCCTGACGTGTCGCCAGCGTTGAATCTTGCCTCGGTTGGCACGCTGACATTCGAGGAGCCCGACATGGAGCGATTCCCGTGTCTTGCCCTTGCGTATGATTCCTTTACGGCCGGTGGTACCATGCCCGCAGTGCTTTCAGCGGCAAACGAAATTGCCGTCAGATATTTTTTAGAGGAAAAAATCGGTTACAACGACATCGCCCGCGTGATTAAAGCAACAATGGAGTCCCATACGCCGTCTCCTCTCAAGACTGTCGAAGAGGCGCTGAAAGCGGATATTTGGGCGCGGCAGAAAGCGGAAAAAATCGTCGAAACGGAAATACAAGGATAACAGCGGACGATGCACATGCATATGCTGTTTGTGAAAGAATGAGAATACAATCATTGTTCTTCTTTCGGTCTGTGCATGCTTTCTTTCTGAATGATATGCGCACCGCCGGCGAATCCTGAGGAATAAAACCTGTGCAGTAATCTAATGGTAGTAAGGAGCAAGAATGACACTGATATATTTTCTGATCGTGATCGGCATCCTCGTGTTTGTGCACGAGTTCGGTCACTTCATCATGGCAAAACGGGCCGGCGTCCGGGTGGAAAAGTTTTCGCTGGGATTTGGGCCGAAGCTTGTCGGCTTTAAAAAGGGTGATACGGAATACCTCATTTCCGCGCTTCCGCTCGGCGGTTATGTGAAAATGGCCGGAGAAAACCCGGATGAAGAGCCGACGGGCGACGCCGGTGAGTTTCAGTCCAAAACCGTGTGGCAAAGGATAAAGATTGGAATCGCGGGTCCGCTTACGAATATTCTGCTCGCATTTCTGGTAATGCCGCTTGTGTTTATGATCGGGACCTATTCCGAAGGGCCTGCGAAAGTCGGCTATGTGGAAAAAAATTCACCGGGAGAACGGGCGGGATTCATGGCCGGGGATGTGATCGAGAAGGTAAACGGAAGAAGCATCACCGATTGGTCAAAGGCATTGGCCCTTATTGCGGTGAATCCTGATACAGACGTGACGGTTATTGTCGACCGGCATGGAGAGAAAAAAAGCATGGTCCTCCGGCCCGCGACTGCAACGGAGTTTAAAATCGGTACCTCAGGCCTCGTTCCGGACATGCCGGCGGAGATTGGAAGGCTGAAACCGGAATTTCCTGCCGAGCGGGGTGGACTCAAACTGAATGACAAAATCATTGCCGTGAATGGCCGAATTATCTATCACTGGAACCAGTTCTCCACACTGATACGCGAGAGCAAAGGGGAGAAACTCACGCTTCTGCTGGAACGCGACGGAAAGCGCATTGAAAAGACAATAACTCCGGTTATGGACAATGGAAGATATGTGATCGGTGTGGAACCCATTATAAAACAGGTGCTGATCAGGTATGGTTTTCTTGAGTCTGTGCAACTCGGTTTCAACAAAACGATAGACTTAATGGACCTCACATTTATTACCTTGAAACAGCTGTTCAGCCTGAATATCTCCATCAAGAATATTGGGGGCCCGGTCATGATAGCGCAGATGTCAGGCCAGGCCGCGGCCGCCGGACTTTCGTCGTTTTTGCTGTTTCTCGCATTTGTAAGCATCTCTCTCGGCATTCTGAATTTGCTTCCTATCCCCGTTTTGGACGGCGGGCTGGTTCTGTTCCTGATCATTGAAGCGATCCGCAAAAAACCGCTGTCTCGTAAAACTATGGAAGTGTCCCAGAGCATCGGTGCGGCATTGTTGATAACGTTGATTGTAGTGGTGTCGTACAACGATGTTATGAGAATGTTTTTCACCAAGTAGATTTTTATTTATACCCGTCGGAATCGATAAGCAGAACGTTTGTGGATATTTATCCTATGAGCGATACCATAACGCGTAAGAATACCAGACAGATTTCACTCGGCACCCTGAGGATTGGCGGAGACGCGTCTGTAGTTGTTCAGTCCATGTGCAATACGGACACGAGGAACGTTCAGGCGACACTGGCGCAAATCATGAGGCTTGAACAAGCTGGTTGTGAGGTGGTGCGTTTGGCGGTGCCGGACAATGACGCGGCTCGCGCCCTCGGACAGATCAGAAAAGGAACATCTCTTCCGCTGATTGCCGATATCCACTTCGACTACCGGCTTGCCGTCGAGGCGGTAAAGCAGGGAGTAGATGCGCTTCGCATCAATCCCGGGAACATCGGGGGGAAGGACAAAACCGCCGAAGTGGTGAGGGCGTGCAGCGACAACGGCATCCCCATCCGCATCGGCGTGAATGCGGGGTCTCTGGAGAAGCAGTTGATCGAGAAATACCGGCATCCTACTCCGGAAGCCATCGTGGAGAGCGCCTTTGGGCATATCCGCATTCTTGAAGAGTTGAATTTTACGAGTATCAAAGTTTCGCTCAAAGCATCGGATGTGCTTACGACGGTACAGGCGTACCGACTGTTCTCCGGCAGATCCGATTATCCGCTTCATATCGGCATTTCCGAGGCTGGTACAATTTTCTCCGGAACGATCAAGTCAAGCGTGGGGCTCGGCATCCTGCTTGCCGAAGGCATCGGTGACACGCTGCGGGTTTCTCTTACCGCCGACCCGGTGGAAGAAGTGCGTGTCGGATACGAGATCCTGAAATCGCTCGGCATCAGACAGCGCGGTGTGAACGTTATTTCCTGCCCGACCTGCGGCAGAACGGAAATAGATATTATCGGCCTTGCCCAGGAAGTAGAAAGGCGGCTTGCCGGCATCAAAGAACCTCTGACGGTTGCAGTCATGGGTTGCGTAGTGAACGGACCGGGCGAGGCGCGTGAAGCTGACGTCGGCATTGCAGGCGGCAAGGGAATCGGACTGTTGTTCAAGCATGGGGAAATCATCAGAAAACTCCCGGAATCAGAACTGGCGGATGCCTTGGTTGGTGAAGCTGAAGCGCTGGCCAGGCAAAAAAAAACTGAAGGCGGAAACCGGAGAAAAGAGTAAAGCCAGCCATGCCTGCGCTCTCTCTGCGGCCCGTGTTTTGGAGGTTGCATGCGTTATTCTCATCTGTTCATTCCCACGTTGAAAGAGGCCCCGGCAGAAGCGGAGTCAATTTCACACAAACTGATGGTGCGCGCGGGATTTGTGCGCCAGCTTGCCGCAGGACTCTATATTTATCTTCCCCTCGGACAGCGGGTAATGGAAAAAATCAACCGGATCATCCGTGAAGAGATGAACGCCATCGGCGGTCAGGAAGTGACCATGCCCGTGCTGAACCCCGGTGAAGTATGGCAGCAAAGCGGAAGATGGGATGTCATCGGCGATGAGATGTTCCGCCTGAAGGATCGGGGCGGTCGCGACATGTGCCTGGCCATGACGCATGAGGAAACCATGACCTGGCTAGCAGCCCATGATATCCGTTCCTATCGTGAACTGCCGCAGATTTGGTATCAGTTGCAGACCAAGCTGCGGGACGAGGCCCGTCCCAAGAGCGGTGTGCTCAGAACCCGCGAATTCATCATGAAAGACTCCTATAGTTTCGACCGGGACCAGGAGGGCCTGGACAAGTCCTACGAACTTCATCTCGATGCATATAAAAGGATCTACAGCCGCTGCGGCATCGCATTCAGCGTCGTCCAGAGCGATACCGGCCTCATGGGAGGCTCCATGGCGCACGAATTCATGGCTCCATCCGCAGCAGGTGAGGACGATGTCGCGTTGTGCGACTCCTGCGGATATGCGGCAAACGTGGAACTTGCCGAATCAGTTCCGCGGTCGCCGGATTTCCCGGTTTGGGCTTATGAGGAAGTGGCAACGCCGGAAAAGCGCACGATTGAAGAAGTTACCCGTTTTCTGAAGCTTTCACCCGACTTGCTGGTTAAATCAATCTTGGTAATGAGCGAAAAAGAGCCGGTTCTTGCCCTGGTGCGCGGCGATCAAACGTTGCACGAGAAGAAACTTGCCAAGCTTATCGGTCCGCACCGGCCCGCCCAGAAAGATGAAGTAAAGAACTTCCTCGGAGTACCGGCTGGGTTCATCGGCCCCATGGGTCACTCTGTGCGGAAAATCGCCGATCCGTCTCTCCGGCAGGGCGTTTATGTCGCGGGAGCAAACAAGGAAGGATATCATGTAAAAGGGGTGTCAGCGGCCGGTCATTTCGCCGATGCTGAATTTGCGGATATTCATTCTGCAGCAGCGGGCGATGCGTGCATCCGGTGCGGCAAGCCCCTCCGCATAGAACGGGTAATCGAGATCGGCAATATCTTCAAGCTCGGAACGAAGTATTCCGTCCCCCTGAAGGCGAACTATCTGGATGAAAACGGTGTTGAGAAGCCGATTATCATGGGCAGCTACGGCATCGGCCCCGCGAGGATTGCGGCGGCGGCCATCGAGCAGGGCAACGACGAAAACGGGATCATCTGGCCGCTCTCCATAGCGCCGTTTCATATTCAGATTATTCCGGTTAATGTGAAAGACGTGTCAACCATGGATGTTGCAGAAGGGATTTACACGGGGCTGGAGGAAAAAGGTTTCGAAGTTCTGCTGGATGACCGCGATGAACGAGCGGGCGTTAAGTTCAAGGACGCCGATCTCATCGGCATACCGTATCGCATTGTTATCGGCGAGAAAAACTTAAAGGAAGGTTTCGTCGAATTAAAAGTGCGGAAAACTGGAACGATTGAAAAGATAAAAGTCGATCAAGCTGTCGGGAAAATAGCCGAAAAGCTGGTAATGCAGGCATGACAATCTCGGTTTTTTGCAGTCTGTATCCCGTTTGGATGAAGTCGCACAGGGAAAAAAGACTTGAATTTCATCAGTAAAATGCCTATAATCAACTTCAGGGGGTACGTTCAATGGAAGAGGCTGTTAAACTTGAGTTGACGGCACAGCAGAGTGCGGATATCAAAAAGCAGATCGGTTTTGAGCTCCACGAAATATATCTCTCGAAGCGTTCATTGAACAAACTCCGTGTTTTTCGGCTTCGCCTGAACGAGGCGCAACAGGAACTTTTGACAGAGAAGCTCGGCCAGCAGGTAAAAGAGCTAACGGTTACCCGTTCAGTAGCCACCAGAATACTATAAACACTTCTGCGGAAACCGGCTTGATTCATATTCGACAATTCTTTTGTGACAGGGCGCTGTCCCTGGAAAAAGCTGTCAACAGGATCTGTTCTGTATTATCAACACCAGCGTATTTGGTCGTCCACAATAAGTTACTCTTACAAGCATGGCCCTCCCTAGCATTCGTGGGGGCCTTTTATGTTTAAGCCATCTTGTGCAGTTAAGGACTGTGACTTCGCGGTATTTTTATGACAAAACTGACGACCAACCTTCTGTGCGATATATTAATCAAAGCCGGTAAATTGAACCCTGAACAAGCCCGGGAAATCAATATTAAGCAAGATACGCAGAGAATGAAGCTGCTGAAAGCCAGAGGAGACTCGCTGCAGCGGGGCAGAGTCCATATTGAGGACGAGATCTCGGCGATTGAAGTAGCATCATCGCTCAACCTCGAGATACCCGGAGCTCCCGGCCAGGTTTTGACAGAGGATGCGATTACCGAGATCGTAGCACAGCATGCGGGTCTGCCTTTTGTGAAAATTGACCCACTGAAACTCAACCCTGAAATTACCACCCAAATCCTTTCCCGGGCGTTTGCCCGCAGAAGCATTTCCATCCCCCTGGATCGGGACACTGACAGCATTACCCTTGCCGTATCGGACCCCTACAATATCGAGGTTGTTGAGAATGTAGAGCGCATGGGATACAAGGTCAAACGCGTTGTTTCCCCGAAAAGCGATATCCTGAAGATCATAACCGAGTTCTATGGATTCCGTTCGTCGGTTTCCGCAGCGGCAAAGGAATTGATGTCGGAAGTGGATCTGGGAAATCTCGAACAGTTCGTCAAAATGAAGTCCGTTTCCGAAATCGAGGCCACGGACAAGCATGTCGTCAATGCGGTCGAGTTTCTGCTCCGGTATGCGTTCGACCAGAGGGCGAGCGATATACACATTGAACCCAAGCGGGACGCAAGCGAAGTCCGGTTGCGGATAGACGGTGTGCTGAATACCGTTCACAAAATTCCCAAAGCTGTGCATCCGGCGTTTGTTTCGCGCATCAAAATGCTCTCCCGCATGGACATCGCCGAGAAGAGACGGCCCCAGGATGGAAGAATCAAGACGGAATTCAAAAACCGCGAGGTTGAACTCCGCGTATCCACCATGCCGACCGCCTTTGGCGAAAAAATCGTAATCAGAATATTCGACCCGGAAATTCTGCTCCAGAACCTCGAGGAGCTCGGCTTTTCCCCGCGGGAGTACGAACTGTTTCGCTCCTTCATTGCACGGCCGCACGGTATTGTTCTGGTGACCGGTCCTACCGGCAGCGGAAAAACAACGACGCTTTATTCAGCGCTCAAGTTGATTGCTCTGCCTGCGGTCAATGTGGTGACCATCGAAGATCCCATCGAAATGGTCTACGATAAGTTCAACCAGGTGAGCGTTCAGCCGCAGATCGGCGTTACGTTCGGAAGCACGCTGCGCACTATCCTGCGGCAGGATCCGGACGTCATCATGGTAGGCGAGATACGCGATCTTGAAACCGCGGAGAACGCAGTTCAGGCGGCACTCACCGGCCATCTTGTTTTTTCCACGCTTCACACCAATGACGCTCCCAGCGCGATTATACGGCTTCTTGATCTCGGCGTTCCCTCGTATCTTATCTCCTCCACGGTGATCGGCGTCATGGCCCAGCGGCTTGTCAGAACGGTTTGCTCCAACTGCGAGAAGACGTACGAGCTGCTGCTGGAAGAGGCGGAGGCGGTCGGACTCATTGCGGACAAAAACAGAAAGATCACGGTGAAATACGGTGAAGGATGCACGCTCTGCAGGGGCACCGGCTACAGGGGGCGGAGTGGCATCTTTGAAGTCATGGAAGTGAACGACAGAATCAGAGGTATTCTCAGAGAGAAGTCGGATGCTGAACTGCTCAGGAAAACCGCGATCGAAGATGGAATGATCGGTCTTCGCGACGCTGCGGTGCAAAAGATGCTGTCGGGGGCGACGACCTTTGATGAAGTCATCAGGGTAACGGGAGAAAAAATATAATCTCGTATTTCAGCTTGCAATCTGTTTGTAGAGCCGG
Source organism: uncultured Nitrospiraceae bacterium (assembly GCA_964586075.1). Classification (GTDB taxonomy): domain Bacteria; phylum Nitrospirota; class UBA9217; order UBA9217; family UBA9217; genus JBAZLV01. The sequence continues at coordinate 65,101 of CAZPGZ010000005.1, forward strand.
ACTATGGATACGAATACGACCGTGATACTTCATTTCTGGCTTCCGCTGGCCATAGCATGTCTCAGTGTCTTTTTCGCAGCACTGTTTGCGGCTTCGGAAACCGCCGTGGTTTTTGTAAGCAAATCCCGCTTGCAGGAGATGGCGGAATCCGGAGATACGAAGGCAGCAGCAGCGCTTCTCCTGCTGCAGGAATCCGATATTCTTCATTCTACCCTGCTGCTGGCAGAAAATTTTTTCATTGTCCTTGCGGCGGTTCTCGGCGCGGTTATCGCCATGAATCTGCTGACGTGGCTGTATCCTGCTGCGGGGCTCGCGGCGTTTTTCACGACACTGCTCATTGTTTTTTTTGCCAAACTTGCCCCGAAGAGCGTTGCCTGCAGAAATCCTGACCGTTTCGCGCTGCTGGCCGCTCCTTTTTTGCGGCCGGTTGTGCGCCTGCTGTCACCGGTGTCCAGATTTCTGACGAGGACTGCGGATTTGATGGTAGGGCCTGGTCCGGAGGGAACGTCCTGCGCCGCCGTAGTCACCGAGGAAGACATCAAAAACATGATCAACCTCGGCGAGGAGCGCGGTTCCCTCAAGGAAGAGGAAAAGGAGCTTCTCCACAAGGTTTTTGAGTTCGGCGATACGCTTGCATCGCAGGCGATGCGACCGCGGACTGAAATTATAAGCGTGCCCGCAAATGCGACACTGCGGGAGGTCTTTTCCCTTGTTGCGGAGTTCGGATACTCCCGCTACCCAGTCATTGAAGAAACGATAGACACGGTGATCGGCATTCTGTACATTAAGGACATTCTCGTTGCCATGTCAACCCGAGATGTCAACCGGGAAGCCGGTATTCGGCAGTTCATCAGGCCGGCGTATTTTATTCCGGAGAACAAGCGGGTCAGCGAGCTTCTTGCCGAGATGCAGCGGGATCGATTCCAGATCGCCATTGTTATCGACGAGTACGGGGGTACATCGGGACTCGTTACGCTGGAAGATCTTATCGAAGAAATTGTCGGAAACATTCACGATGAATTGGAAGCGGAGGAAAAAGATGTCCAGATCGTGGATGAGAAGAACCTGGTGGTTTCCGGACAATCAGCGCTCGATGAAGTGAATGAACTGATCGGGTCCAACCTTCAATCGAAGGAATTCAACACCCTCGGCGGATTTTTGTTTGGTCTGTTCGGCCGCATGCCGAAAGTCGGAGAACTGCTCAAATACAAAAACCTAAAGCTTGAAGTACTCGAACTTGAGGGAAGAAAAATAACCAAGATCAAAATAACGAAACTGTAGCGCCTGCGCGTACAGTATGCGGCGGACAAACGATGCGGGAAATTCATGTTGACGAAATACGGGATATGGTTGCTCAGATGTGCATTGAAGCGGCCTATATCTTAAGCGACGATGTATTGACAGCCCTGGAACGGGCTGCTGAAATAGAAACGGCTCCCACGGCGAAGGAGATCATCGGGCTTCTGCAGGAGAATGCGCGCATTGCGCGTGAGGATCATGTTCCCCTCTGCCAGGATACGGGCATTGCCATTTTCTTTGTCGAAATCGGCCAGGACCTCAGAATCAAGAATGGTTTTATCGTGGATGCAATTAATGAAGGCGTCCGTAAAGGATATCGGGAGGGGCATCTCCGGAAGTCCGTGGTGGATCCGATCAGCCGGAAAAATACCGGCGACAATACTCCTGCCATTATTTATACGGAACTGGTACCCGGCGACAAACTCAAAATATCGTTTATGCCCAAAGGGGGAGGGAGCGAGAACATGAGCGTAATCCGTATGCTCAATCCCACAGAAGGGGTGGACGGCATCAGAAACTTCGTGCTCGAATGCGTACGGAAGGCAGGCGCCAATCCCTGTCCGCCGGTTGTTGTCGGAGTGGGAATCGGCGGAGATTTCGAAAAAGCGGCGCTTCTCGCTAAGAAAGCCCTGCTTCGGCCGGTCGGGAGTCCCAATGCGAAACTGGAGCTGTCTTCGCTGGAAGAGCTGTTGCTGAAAGCGGTGAATAAAACAGGAATCGGCCCGGAAGGACTCGGCGGCAAAGTGACCGCGCTGGCAGTTCACGTGGAAAGCTTCCCGTGTCATATGGCCAGTCTGCCGGTGGCCGTGAATATTAATTGTCATGCCGCAAGACACAAAACGATCATATTGTAACAGCGCATAAGCCGGACTCGTACTTTTTTTCAGGAGCAGCTTCAGGTGGGTGGCCAAATGACTGATTCCATGACAATAAAACCGCCGCTGACAGACGACGTTATTGAAAAGCTCAGGGCCGGGGACCGCGTAGTGATTACCGGCGTGATGTATGCCGCCAGAGACAGAGCCCATCAACGCATGGTGGAGGACTGTAAAAAAGGCGAGAAGCCGCCGTTTGATCTGGAAGGTCAGATTATTTATTATACCGGTCCCACGCCGACACCGCCGGGGAGCCTCATCGGCTCCGCGGGGCCCGCATCGAGCCACAGCATGGACAAATACACCCCAGCGCTGCTGGAGCAAGGGCTGAAAGGAATGATCGGCAAAGGACCTCGCAGTCAGGAGGTAAAGAACGCCATTCAGCGGCACAAGGCCGTCTATTTTGCGGCCATCGGCGGCGCCGGCGCGCTTATTTCCAAGACCATAAAAAAAGCTGAAGTAGCCTTCTTCCAGGATTTGGGCGCGGAAGCAATCATGCGGCTTGAAGTCGAAAATTTCCTGGCTATTGTGGCGAATGATATCTATGGAGGTGACCTCTACCGGATTGGGGTGGAACAGTATGAGGAGACGGGGAATGCAGAAGGCGGACCTTGCTAAGTTTTTAAACGCGATACCGGATGAGCAGATGCGCTTTGTACAATTAAGTTACCACCGAAAAAACAAGGAGAGGCAACGATGACTATTAAATCGAAAATCAGGACCATTCCGAATTACCCCAAAAAAGGCATCATGTTTCGCGATATAACGACACTCATCAAAGACCCTGTAGGTTTCCGTCTGGTCATCGACAGCCTGACCCAGCGATACATCAACGTGGATTTCAACTTTGATACCATTGTGGGAATCGAATCGCGGGGTTTTATAATCGGTTCGGCACTTGCGTACACCCTGGGAAAAGGATTCATTCCCATCCGGAAGAAAGGCAAACTTCCGGCCGAGGTTGTGGTGCAGGAATACGATCTTGAGTACGGCACGGACAGGATTGAAATCCATAAAGATGCCCTGAGAAAAGGCGAGCGGGTAATCGTGGTTGACGATCTTCTTGCCACCGGCGGGACTGCGCTGGCCGCGGCGGCGCTTGTCGAAAAGCTTGGCGGCGTTGTCGTGGAGATGGCGTTTGTTGTCGACCTCCCGGATGTCGGCGGAAAGAAGAAGATATTGGACAAGGGATATAACGTGTTTGCTCTGACGGAATTTGAAGGAGAATAACAGAACAACGATGGTGGACAGAAAAGGCGCTGTCTTATGCTGACAGCGCCTTTTCTGTTGTTCTTGAATCTCCTAGGGTTTATTAGCTGCGTGCTATCTGAGCATGGTTTTAACAGCAGACATGATATCGTTTGGCTGAGGATACACCTGATCTTCAAGCGCCGGGCTGAAAGGAATGACGGTATTCAGGCCGGTGACCCGTTTTACCGGCGCATCCAGATCATCAAAAGCATGCTCCATGATCTGCGCCATGATTTCCGCCGCATATCCGCCCCGCTGGACGGCTTCCTGCACCACGACCGCTTTGTGTGTTTTTTTGATTGAAGCAGCTATCGTTTCCCAATCCAGGGGAACCAGCGTTCTGATATCAACAACTTCAGCATCAATGTCCCACTCATTCGCGAGTTTTTTTGCAGCCTCCAGGGCAAACGACACCTGGCGTGAGTAGGTGATGATCGTGACATCTCCCCCGGTTTTTTTGACGTCAGCTTTTCCAAGCGGAATGACATATTCTTCGGTCGGCACTTCTCCCTGCTGGCGATACAGCATCTTGTGCTCCAGGAAGACAACAGGATCGTCGTCGCGAATTGCCGCTTTTAAAAGTCCTTTCGCATCGTAGGGTGTGCTTGGGGCAACTACTTTCAGGCCGGGGAACTGAGTGAAAATACCTTCCAGACTTTGGGAATGCTGGGCCGCATTTCTGCGTCCTGCACCGCCGGGAGCCCGGACAACCATGGGTATCTTTACCTGACCGCCTGTCATATAGCGCATTTTGGCCGCCTGGTTCACGATGGGGTCCATACATACAGCTGAAAAATCAACATACATCAGCTCCACCACCGGCCGCAGTCCCCGCATTGCCGCACCCACCGCCATGCCGGTAAAGCCCGCTTCAGAGATAGGTGTATCGATCATGCGCTGGGCGCCGAATTCCTCAATAAATCCCTTGGTAATTCCGAAAACATTGCCCATGACACCCACGTCTTCACCCAGTATTATCACCGCTTTATCGCGGAGCATTTCCTCATGCAGGGCCTCGCTGATGGCCTGCCCGTACGTGATTGTTCTCATTTTGCAACGCTCCTTTCATTGTCCGTCGCATAGACGTCGGTTGTCGCCTGATCAATTGACGGATAGGGAGATTGCTTTGCAAATTCCACGGCCGCCTCAATTTCTGCTTTTACTTCTGCAGCAACAGCATCCAGCTCTGCCGGAGTGGCGATGTTATGCTGCAGTATCTCTGTTTTCAACAGCAGGATCGGGTCCCGCAGTTTCCATTTTTCCATCTCTTCCGATGATTTGTACGCCTGGGGATCGCCCTCGTAATGTCCCCGGTGCCGGTAGGTTTCACATTCGATCAGGGTCGGCCCTCCGCCTTTTCGTGCCTGGTCGGCCGCGGCCTTGACAGCTTCATACACGGCAAAGACACTGTTCCCGTCGACGATTACACCGGGGATGTTATATGCTTTTGCGCGGTCCGAAATATTTTCGACGCTGCAGACACGGTTGATGGACACCGAGACACCGTATTTATTGTTCTCGCATAAAAAAATGCACGGGAGCTTCCAGACGGCGGCCATATTGACCGCTTCATGAAAACTACCCTGGTTCGATGCCGCGTCGCCAAAAAAAGCAAGAGATACCTCGTCCGTACCCATAGTTTTGGAAGCCAGGGCCGAACCGGCGGCGAGGGAAATTCCTGCGCCGACAATGCCGTTGGCGCCCAGAATCCCGAGATTGACCGCGGCAATGTGCATGGACCCGCCTTTGCCTTTACAGTATCCCGTGGCCTTGCCGAATATCTCCGCCATCATGCTGCCCGGATTGCCTCCTTTTGCCAGACAATGGCCGTGTCCGCGGTGCGTGGATGCTATATAGTCAGTCGGCTTTAGCGCCTGGCAGGCACCCACGGCGACGGCCTCCTGTCCCGCATAGGTGTGGATATTGCCTGATAACAATCCTTGCTTGAACAGCTCCGCCGCGCTCAGCTCAAAAAATCGGATCTTGTTCATTTCCCGATAAAAATGCAGCGCTATTTTCTTTCCATATTGTTCTATGTTCATATAGCTACTCCCTTAATTTGGTAAATACTTTTTGTTCTCCGTTTAGTAAAATTATCGTGACTTTTCTCTTTCTTTAACCTAGCGATGCTATTGCTTTTCGTCCGCAGCAACAATCGCAGGAAAGTATTCCGTTCGACCTTTTTATTCCAGCTGTCCGCTGTAAAAAAAAGTATACCAGATTTTTTCTATTAAATACAGAGCTTAGATGAATACCCGGGATTTTCGGCGAGAGTGATTGTACTTAGCAAAGAATCCGGAAAACCAAAAGCTGAGGATATATTGAATACGATCGGGATGCAGATTACATTCATTTAAGCTGTCAATGTCATGAAGGTGTGCTTCTTTGATCCATTGTCTCGACGATGATATCGGTTATGCTGTTTTTGAGTCCAATACGCTCCGTACTTTTCTGGCCAGAGCCTGAGGATGATAGGGTTTGCTGATAAAATTCAGATCTGCTTCGATCACACCGTGATGCACAATCACATCTTCGGTATACCCGGAGGTGAATAACACTTTCATATCCGGACGGTCCTTAAGCAGCCGCGTTGAAAGCTCCCGTCCGTTCATTCCCGGCATGACAACATCAGTCATTAAGAGGTGAATATGTCCGTCATGGCTTTCCACCAGACTGATGGCTTCAGACCCATCAGATGCGTGCAACAACCGGTATCCCAGCTCACCCAGAATCATCAGCGCGACTTTACGAACGCTCGCATCATCTTCCACGACAAGAATCGTTTCGCTTCCCGCGGGCAGGTCCGGAGACGATACGTCAGGAGCGGGTTTTTCAGGAGCATCTCCAGTGTGCGGCAGATAGATTTTGAACGTTGTCCCTTTGCCGATTTCCGAATACACGTCGATGCTGCCGTCTGCCTGTTCAATTACGCCGAGAATGGTCGCCAGGCCGAGCCCGGTTCCCTGTCCCAGGGCTTTTGTGGTGAAGAACGGTTCGAAGAGGCGCTTTTTTACTTCCTGGCTCATTCCCTGTCCGGTATCGCTTACGACAAGCAGGACAAATTTGCCGGGCGTTACCTGTGGATGGACCGAGCAGTATTTTTCATCCAGAACGATATTGGACGATTCAATGATGAGTTTGCCTCCGTGCGGCATTGCATCACGGGCATTGACTGCAAGGTTCATCAGCACCTGTTCAAATTGCCCGGGGTCGACTTTGACCGAACCCAGGTCCGGGGCCGGAATCGTCAGGAGTTCAATGTCCTCTCCCAGTATCCTGGCTAGTATCTGCTCGATATTTTTCACCAGGGCGTTCAAGTTTATTACTTTCGGCTCAATGATCTGTTTGCGAGAAAACGCAAGCAACTGGTGGGTCAATGAAGCGGCGCTGTCCGCGGCTTTGCTCACCTCGTTCAAATACGGGGAGAGGTTGCAGGATTCGGGGAGTCCTCTTTTGGCCAGCTCGATATTTCCCGTGATGGCGGTGAGCAGGTTGTTGAAATCATGTGCGACCCCGCCTGCCAGCCGTCCGACCGCCTCCATTTTCATCGCCTGCTGAAGCTGCTCCTGGAACTTGTTTCGCTCTGAAATATCCCGGAGGTTTACAACGATTCCTTTTACAATCGGATCGTAAAGCAGGTTGGTCGCGACGGCTTCTAGGGCCACCCAGGTCCCGTTCTTATGGCGGCACCGGAATTCAAGCCTGCGTGAGGCATTTGGCTGCATCACAATTTCGGCGAACGCTTTTACGGTGAAGTCCAGGTTGTCGGGGTGGATCAGATCGAAACAGCTGGTACCGGCCAGTTCCTGCTCCGCGTATCCCAGTATTTTTTGAAGGGGGCCGCTGACAGACATCTGTACGCCGCGTTCGTTCAGCACCGTTATTAAATCGTTGGTATTTTGGACGAGGCGTTTAAACCGTTCTTCACTTTCATAGAGTGCCTTCTCTGCCCGGTTTGATTTCAGGATTTTCCACATCCCGTCCATCATCAGCGTAAGCTGCTTGACATCATCCTCTTCATACGGTTCTTCTTTATTGCCGACGCCTGCGACGAGAACAATCCGGTCCCCGTCAAAGAGCGGAATGTTCATGTGGCGTCTGATCTGAATATGGCCGTCGGGATATCCTTTTTTCAATGGATTCGGGGCCTGATAGTCGTTTGTGATGATCGCTTTTCTCTGGCGCACCGCTTCTCCCCACAGTCCGCAGGTCGTCAGCGGATAGTCGATTGGTTTCGTAAGAAGGCGGCAGTCTTGCATTGCAACACGGGACCAAGAATACATTGTAAGCACCGTTTCGTCAGCGTTCAGAAAAGCCAGATAGCCGATCATGCTTTTGGTCAGGACAATGGCCCTCTCCAAGGCGAAGTTGGTCAGTTCTTTCTCGGGTTTTTCGGACATTTCCGACAGTTCCAGAAGGCTGGCCAGACGGAATTCATTCAGTCGGAGGGAGTCCTCGATGCGCTTTCTGTCGGTAATGTCGTGGATGGTTGAATGCAGGATTGTCCTTCCTTGGATCTGTATCGGACCGCTGTGGACTTCCACATCTCTGATCGAGCCGTCAGCTCTGCGGTGCCTGAACAAAAAGCGATTTTGTTTCTGGTTTTTGGCAGCCTCCAACTCCGCATGGACTTCGTCCGGCGTCAGTATGTTGATATCGGTAATTTTCATGGACGTTAAGTGCTCCCGGGGCCATCCATAAAATTTTGATGACGCAGTATTCGCTTCCATAATGCGCCCATTTTCCGGGTCAACAATCATCGAGATAATATAATTGTTCTCAAAGAGAGACTTAAACCGTTCTTCATCTTCAGCTACCGTCTGCTTCATTTTTTTGAAATAGACGACCAGAATGCCGATGGACACCGACAGTTCAATGAGCGCTGAGAGCAGATATCCCCAGGGGGCAAGCTGTATGATCGGCTGGATGAACGGATAGTCCATTTTATGCAGACCCCAGACTATAAACAGCCATCCGACTGTTTTCCCCTCAGGATTTTTGTATGCGCGTAGCAACAGAATGCCGTTCCATATATAGAGAGCACCAAGAAAGAGAAAGTCAGGCAGCGCAACCATCAGGAATGAAGCGTTTTGTATAATGGACAACACTGTCCACGCGCCGATTGCAGCGGCCCCAGCCGTCCATGCCTTGCTGAAGGGCCTCTCGATAAAAAGCGAAGTACCCCAGAGAAGCAGTGCTCCACTTGCCAAGGACATCAGGTGATATGCTGCATTGAGGAACAATGATTCTCCCGCCAGAGTCATAACCAGCATGAATCCATAGCGAAGGAGATACAAGAACCAGCCGATGGTCCAGATCAGGAGAAACTTCTGACGATCCTGTCTGTAGAGATAAAAATATACAATGGTTAATGCAAAGGTGCCGGCGAACGCGGCGATCACAGAAGGGAGCAGCCAGGGCATGCGTACACTCCAAGCGTTCCTGAAAGCGTGTTTCCGGAACGCTTACAAGAAATATTTGCTGGTGTATCCTGTTGTATCAGCGGCTGGTTGCAGATGAGTTAGTTGCATATGAATACTATCACAGAAAGCTGACTTGGGCAATACTTTTATGCCGGGGATTGACCCCAAATCCTTTTCAAGAGAGCATTGTCATAATCCTCTGCTGCATATTAAACGTTTACGCCTTTCATTCCTTCGGCGGGATACCGTTCGCCAATGGCAGCACCGTTGGGCATGGCGGCATTGATCTCTGCCAGGTCGGCGGCGTCTAATTCGATAATGTCTGCGGCAGTGTTCTCGGCAAGATGCGTGCGGCGTTTTGCGCCGGGAATGGGCACAATATCTTCGCCCTGGGCAAGGAGCCAGGCAAGGGCAAGCTGGGCGGAGGTACATTTGTGTTTATCGGCAATGCTGTTGAACCGGTCCACGATGGCAAGATTTTTCGCGAAGTTACTTTTATTCAGGCGAGGAAGGCTGCGCCTGAAGTCATCAGGGGCCAACTGCTCCGTTTCCCGGATTTGTCCGGTCAGAAATCCCCGGCCGAGAGGACTGTAGGCGACGAAACCGATGCCAAGCTCCCGGCAGACAGGAAGCACATCCTGTTCAGGATCGCGTGCCCAAAGGGAATATTCAGTTTGCAGCGCCGTCAACGGGTGCGCGGCATGAGCGCGCCGGAGTGTTGTTGGGGATGCCTCGCTGATTCCTATTGCACGGATTTTTCCCCGGCGTAGAAGTTCAGCCATGGCTCCGATTGTCTCTTCAATGGGTACGCTGATGTCGATGCGGTGAATATAGTAGAGATCGATCGTTTCAATGCCGAGACGGCGCAGGCTGGCATCACAGGCCTGTTGTACATATTCGGGCCGTCCGCAAATACTGCGGCGGTAGCTTGCTCCCTCGCGCACGATGCCGAATTTTGTGGCTACAACAACGTCTTGCCGGTGTTTTTTGAGAAATTTGCCCAGCAACTCTTCGTTGTGGCCCAGACCGTACATGTCTGCGGTGTCAAAAAAATTAATTCCTGATTCGAATGCCTGTTCGAGCGTGGCAAGAGATTCAGCATCATCCCCAGGCCCGTAGAATTCGCTCATGCCCATGCAGCCAAGGCCGATTGCCGAGACCGAAAGAGAGCTGTTGCCCAGACGTCGTTGCTTCATATATCCCTCCTCGCATTTGCCTTGTAGTTTGGAATAGTCTGCTTGCTATCCTACTCCTATTGCGTACAGAACAATCAGTACGATTGCCGGAAGCATGTCGATGGTTTTTATGGTTTTGAGCTTCAAGAGATTCAGGCCGATGGCAAAAACGATAATGCCGCCCACGCCGTCGATGTTGCTCATCATGCGATCTGTTGCAAGAAACATAAGTGCGCTGGAGAAGGCCGTTAATGAACCCTGCACAATCAGAACCGTGAGAGCGGAAAACAGCACGGAAGGCCCGTATCGGGATGCAAAGACAAAGGCTGCGAAGCCGTCAAGAATTGATTTCGTTTTGATGAGTGTGCTGTCATTATACAAGCCGTCCTTGAGCGAGCCGATGATCATCATGGAGCCTACGCAAAAAAGCGTGCTCGCCACCAGAAATCCTTCTATATCGTATTTCCCGGAAAGATATGACTCATTCAGACGGTTCAACTGCCCATGTAAACGGTCTTCAAGCTTCATCATGCTGCCTGCGAAACATCCGAGCACCAGCGAAAAGACGATGGGGATGATGTCTCCCCCATTCAAACTCATTTTTATGCCGACAAAGGCGGTCACTAATCCGAGGACGTTGAATACGGCGTCTTTTACTGTGGAATGAATTTTTTTGCCCACAAGGAGGCCGAGTATGCTTCCTGCCGCGACCAGCAGCGCGTTGAAGAGAAACCCTTTCATGAGAGGCATTATAATCAGTTTTGTACTAAAAAGGAACAATGAACAGGAGCGAGTCGATGAAATCTCTTGATTTTGCGGGAGGTTTTGTCTATTATGTGTTTCTGTACCATCGGAACACCAAAAGACCATATTGCCGTTTTCAGGAGGATTTGCCGTGATCAAAGTGAATCAGGAAGAGCTTCAGGAAAAAATTACGAAGTTGAAGCAAAAAGCATCGGAAACATCTACAAAAGCAGCAGGCAAAAAAAGCGATCCTAACGTGCGCAAGGCCCGCAAGAAGGTAAAACGCGCCCAGCGAAAGCTTCGTGCAGCAAAGGCATACAAGTCGGCTGGAAAAAAGGCAGCGGAAGCGAAGCCTACGGAAGAGAAGGCGTCTGCATAAAGCAGACAGTATTGCATCGACTCTTAAGAGCAGAGGTTGGTGCGATAGGCCGCAACGGACATTATGCGCAGGGATGAAATTTAGAAAATGCGAACAAAATCCCCGTGCGTTACGATGAATTGCGGCAAATTTTTTGGCGGCGGGTGTGTATGAAAATCAATGTCGCGACAGGATCAATAGAGAGTACGAAGACAGATGGGGCGGTCATTCCGTGCTTTGATGATGAAGCCTCGGGAGAAGTCTCCGGACACGTTGATACGGCGCTCGGCGGAATGATTGCGCGCCTTCATAAACGTGGTGATTTTAAACCGAAGCCAGGAGCTGTCTGTCTGCTGTATCCCGACGGCAGGATTGCAGCCGAGCGGCTGATGCTCACCGGACTGGGCAAACGAAGCGAGTTTACGCAGAACAGGCTGCGGCAGGCCATGGGCAAAGCAGCACTTGCTTTGCGGAAAGCCGGAGCAAAGGATATCGCAGTCGCTGTTGACGGTCTTGCTTTGGATGCGGAAGTGCGGGGCCAAGCGGTGGTCGAAGGAAGCATACTCGGACTCTACCGTTTTCTGCAGTACAAAACCGACAAAGACAATGGTCCCGCAAGTGATGTGGATCTGTGTACAATCGTGACAGGGGATCCGGCTTTGGTCAGCGGGTTGCGGCAAGGCGCGTCAGTTGGAAAGATAATTTCGGATGCGACCAGCATGGCACGGGACATGGTGAGCGCACCGCCTGCCGATATGACGCCAACGGTCATTGCCTTACAGGCGAAAAAGGTTGCGAAAGAATTTGGCTTGAAAGTCCAGGTATTCGAACGCAAACAAATGCAGCGGTTCGGCATGGGAGGACTCCTGGGGGTGGCATCCGGCAGCGCACAGCCACCCCAGTTCATCGTTCTTGAATATCGGCGCGGCGGCAAGAAGCCGTTCATTGCATTGGTAGGCAAAACAATTACCTTTGACTCTGGCGGCATTTCGATCAAGCCGGCGGAAAACATGGATAAGATGAAAGACGACATGTCCGGAGGGGCTGCCGTGCTGGGAGCCTTGCGGGCGGCGGCAGCATTGAAACTTCCACTGAATATCGTGGGTTTGCTGCCTGCTACGGAAAATATGCCGGGCGGCCGCGCGTATAAGCCGGGGGATGTGCTGCGGACAATGTCAGGGCAGACGATTGAGATCGTCAATACGGATGCTGAGGGAAGATTGATACTCTCCGATGCCCTCTCCTATGCATGTCGGTACAAACCTGCGGCGATCGTGGACATCGCGACGCTCACCGGCGCGTGTTCCATTGCGCTGGGAAATGAAGCCACCGGCATGCTCGGTACCAGCGACGCATTGAAGGCGCGGATGCGCACGGCCGGGGAAAAAACCGGGGAGCGCGTGTGGGAACTGCCGTTGTGGGATGAGTATTACGAGCTGATCAAGAGTGATATTGCGGATATGAAAAATGCCGGCGGACGGGCAGGGGGCGTTATTACCGCCGCGGCGCTGCTTTCCAAATTTGTGCAGAAGCATCCCTGGGTGCATCTCGATATAGCGGCAATGGCCTGGACCGAGAAAGAGCGGCCGTATACGCCAAAAGGCGCCACGGGCATCGGGGTGAGGCTCTTGACGCAATTTCTGAGAGACTATGAAAAAGAAGAATTAAGAGGACCGTAGCGTACAGTGGCTTGCAGGCACTCAATGCTTCCTCCATGCAATTCAGATTTCTGCCTGCACGCGATGTACACTCCGTTTTTTCATGGATTTACATCACATCGAAATTTTCTATTATCTCGTAAAACTCCGCAGTTTTTCCAAGGCCGCGAAGATGCTGCGGCTTTCCCAGCCAACCGTGAGCGGTCATATCAAAAATCTTGAAGCCGAACTCGGGGTGCAACTTATCGACCGGATCGGCAAACGGGTGGTACCCACGGAAGCAGGAGATGTTCTGTACCGCTCCGGGCAAAAGTTTCTGGCACTCCGCGACCAGACCCGGCAGGAGATCGAAAATGTTCTGGGGAATGTAACCGGCAGCCTGAGAATCGGAGCAAGTTCCATTCCCGGAGGATATGTTCTTCCCTCCGTTATCAAAATGTTCAAGCAGGAACATCCGTCAGCGTTCATACGACTTGAAATCGGCAATAGCGCGCGGGTGACCGAGTCTGTGCTGGCTGGCGATCTGCACATCGGCGTTGTGGGGTTGCGCTCGACCGATCCTCGCCTGGAGGTCCACCCGTTCATGCAGGACGAACTTGTGGTCGCCGTTCCTGCAGATCATGCATGGGTAAAAAGAAAAACCGTCACGGTGGAAGAACTGGCGGATGAACCGCTGATCGTGCGCGAAAAAGGACCGGGTTCCCGCCATGTTATGGAAGAACGGCTTGAAGAGGCAGGAATGTCTTTTGCGGAGCTGAATCCGGTTGTTATAGCAGGCAATAGCGATGCAGTCCGTCAGGCGGTCAAGGCCGGACTCGGTATCGCAGTTCTTTCCCTCAGGGCGATTCAGAATGATGTTGCCACAAATCATTTGGCGGCAGTACGGATCAAGGATCTTCCCCTGGTAAGTAATTTTTTCATCATTTTGCTCAAGGGGAAAAGCCGTTTGCCTCTGTGCCGTGCTTTTCTTGAAAAACTGTTCGAACATAAAGTCTCTTGAACAGCCGGAAACCTGCTGACATAAAAACCGGGCAGGCCGCGGATTTTTTTACCGCGCGGATGGCCCGCTTTTTCTATGGATTTACATCATATCGAAATATTCTGTTCTCTCATGAAATTCCGCAGCTTTTCCAAGGCAGCGGAAGCGCTGTATCTTACCCAGCCAACGGTCAGTGGTCACATTAAAAACCTGGAGGCGGAGCTCGGTGTAAAACTTCTGGACCGCATCGGAAAACGGGTCATTCCGACGGAGGCAGGGGAAATTTTGCTTCGCTCAGGACAAGAGCTGCTCGCGCTTCGTGACCACATCCGAGAGGAAATCAGGGGGCTCTCCGGAAACGTTACCGGAATGTTACGAATTGGAGCCAGCACCATTCCGGGGTCATACGTCCTTCCTGTGTATATCAGCGCGTTCAAAACAAAATATCCAAACGCAACACTCCGTCTGGAAATAGGGGATACGGCAAGCGTGACGGAATCCGTTCTGACGAATGATGTGCACATCGGCGTTGTAGGTGCACGTCCTGCTGATCCGCGTTTGGAAGTTCATGCGCTGTTTACAGACGAGCTGGTACTGGCCCTTTCTCCCCGCCATCCCTGGGCGCGGAAAAGAAGTGTCCCGGTTGCGGCCTTGGCCGGGGAACCATTTGTGCTGCGCGAAAAAGGGTCCGGCACCCGGCGTATTACGGAGGAGCGGCTGGAGAAGGCGGGGTTTTGCATCAATGATCTGAACGTTGTTGCAGTCGCCGGGAACAATGACGCTGTACGCCAGTCTGTGAAGGCGGGGATCGGTATCTCCATCCTTTCCATCCGGGCGCTTCGTGACGACATGGAAGCAGGCCGCATTGCGGCGGTACGGATCAAGGGGGTGCCGCTTGAACGCCACTTTCACGCGATTCTGTTAAAGAAAAAAACCCACTCTCATCTCTGCCGTGAATTTTTGAACACCCTGCTGCACGCGGGTGGAAAGAAAAAGGGCACATAACATCCGGGCTCTAGCGGTATAAACCGAATTTTTGCAAGACGCCTGCGAGAGTCGTTTCTAAAAACAGTTTCGTTTCCCCCTTCCGCCTCCGTATTTCAAAAGGGTCCTAGACCGCAACCTTCCGGACATTGACACCGCTGCTTATAAAGGATAATATTCTTTCATGCCTCCGTTCAAAATCATATCTGATTTTAAGCCGACAGGCGATCAACCCCAGGCCATCGATAAACTGGCCGAAGGCATCAGCAAAGGACTGCCGCACCAAGTTCTGTTGGGGGTCACCGGTTCCGGAAAAACCTTCACTATTGCGAACGTGGTGGAGAAAATACAGAAACCAGCACTGGTCATTGCGCACAATAAAACACTTGCGGCCCAGCTCTACAATGAGTTTAAAGAGCTGTTTCCGGAGAATGCTGTTGAATATTTCGTTTCCTATTACGATTACTACCAGCCCGAAGCATACCTGCCGACCACGGACACGTACATTGAAAAAGATTCCTCCATCAACGAGCAGATCGACCGCATGCGCCATGCTGCCACCACTGCGCTCTTCGAACGGCGCGATGTTATTATCGTGGCGTCCGTCTCCTGCATTTACGGCCTGGGATCGCCCGAGGCATACCACGGCATGCTGCTTTTTCTGGAACAGGGCCAGCGCATTGAGCGAAATGAGATGCTGCGAAAGCTCGTCGATATCCAGTATGAGCGGAACGATTTTGATTTTCAACGAGGGACGTTCCGGGTGCGCGGCGACGTGGTCGAAATTTTCCCCGCGTCGTACGAGAGCACGGCGGTCCGCATCGAGATGTTCGGTGACGAAATTGATTCGATTGCCGTGTTCGATCCACTCCTGGGGACGGCGATCCGGAAATTGGATAAAATCGCGGTGTATCCGAACAGCCATTATGTGATTCCGGAAACGCGCATGAAGGCCGCCATCGACGGCATCCATGACGAGTTGAGGGAGCGTCTCCAGTACTTCCGGAAAATGAACAAACTGCTCGAAGCCCAGAGGATCGAGCAGAGGACGATGTTTGATCTTGAGATGATCCAGGAGATGGGCTATTGCCATGGCATAGAGAATTATTCCCGTCATCTTTCAGGCAGGGCGCCGGGAGAGCCGCCACCCACTCTGCTTGATTACTTTCCAAAAGACTATCTGCTGTTTGTGGACGAGTCCCATGCCACCATTCCCCAGATCGGTGGCATGTACAACGGCGATCGGGCACGGAAAACCACCCTGGTGGACTACGGTTTTCGCCTGCCCTCGGCGCTCGACAACCGCCCGCTCAATTTTCAGGAGTTTGAAGAGCGGGTGCATCAGACCGTTTATGTCTCTGCAACGCCGGCTGATTTCGAAGTGGAGAAGAGCGGCAGCAGGATCATCGAACAGGTGATCCGTCCCACAGGCCTGACCGATCCGCAGATCGTCATCCGCCCGGTGCAGGGTCAGGTAGATGATTTGCTCAACGAGATCCGAATGCGCGCGGAGGCGCGGGAACGGGTTCTTGTCACCACGTTGACAAAGCGCATGGCGGAGGATCTGACGGAGCATTACAAGGAACTGAATGTAAAAGTGGCCTACCTCCATTCAGACATCGACACGCTTGAACGTGTCGACATCATTCGAGACCTGCGTCTCGGCAAGTATGATGTACTGGTAGGCATTAACCTTCTGCGGGAAGGACTCGACATTCCCGAAGTGTCCCTGGTCGCGATTCTGGATGCGGACAAGGAAGGATTTCTGCGCTCCACCCGTTCACTCATTCAAACCATGGGTAGGGCTGCCAGAAATGTGAATGGCCGGGTGATTCTCTACGCCGATACCATCACGGATTCCATGCGTGCCGCGGTGGCGGAAACAAACAGACGCCGCATGATGCAGGAAGAATACAACAAGAAACACAATATTACGCCGCAATCCATAAAGAAAAACATACAAGCAACACTGCGCACCGTGTACGAGCAGGATTACTTCACCGTTCCTCTTGCCGCCGAGGATGCCGGAGAGTATATCTCCACGGTGAACATCCCCGCCCTGATTGCCTCGCTCGAAAAGCAGATGCGGGCTGCTGCAAAGGAGCTGGATTTTGAAACAGCGGCAGAACTACGCGACAAGATCCGATCTCTGCGTCAGCAGGAGATGGCGATTGGAGTAAAAGTGGAATAACTGGCACCAAAAAATCACAACGCTTTTGAATTGTAGGGTCAATCCCCACACCAGCGAAGCCTGCAACTTCTCCGTGGTAACCAGCCCTTTCCCCATACGGACTGTTTCTCAATGAAATATTGCTTAAGTTCTAGGAAAAATACGATAAAAAATTCTCGTTTTCTTGACAGACCGCAGTCTCCTTGCTATCCTTATTAGATAGTTGCATAAAATCGCATATACAAATTACCTAAGGAAGGAGGTCGGAATGAAATCTGAACAAGATGCAGGATGGAACCCGTATGTGGCAGGTGCCCTGAGCGGGCTCGTATCGCTTTTTGCGGTTCTCACTGCGGACAAGTTTCTGGGCGCATCAACAACGTTTGTAAAAACAGCCGGAATGATCGAACAGACCGTGGCGTCGGAGCGGGTGTCGGCCATGGCATATTTTATCAAGGAGGTGCCGAAAATAGACTGGCAATGGATGTTTGTAGTCGGAATCTTTATCGGTGCCTTAATCGCGGCTCTTGCATCGCGGAGTTTCCAGTGGAAAGCCGTGCCTGACATGTGGACGGAACGTTTTGGCCCGAGCGTGCCGAAACGGGCAGCTGCCGCGTTTCTCGGGGGTGCCGTGGCGATGTTCGGCGCTCGTTTGGCCGATGGCTGACCGAGCGGCCATGGGCTGAGCGGTTCGCTTCAGCTTGCGGTGAGCGGTTTTATTGCATTGGTTTGTTTTTTTGTGGGCGGGATTGTTATGGCGCGCATTCTGTACGGAGGGGGTGACCGGCGATGAAGATACTTCTCTTGGGACTGGTGACCGGCATCATGTTCGGATTCCTGCTTCAGAAGGGCAGGGTGATCAGATATGACAAACAGGTCGGCGCGCTGCGGTTGATGGATATGACCATCGTCAAATTCATGCTTTCAAGCATTCTTGTCGCCATGGTCGGCGTTTACCTCCTGAAGGACTTCGGAATTGTAAAACTGCAGATCAAGCCGACCATTATCGGAGCTCAGGTTCTGGGAGGACTTATATTCGGTCTCGGCTGGGGTGTGCTCGGGTACTGTCCCGGCACCCAGATGGGGGCTCTTGGTGAAGGAAGGTGGGACGCTGTCTGGGGCATTCTGGGCATGCTGACCGGCGCCGCTATTTTTGCAGAGATGTATCCCGCCTTGAAAGAAACCGTGTTGACATGGGGAGTCTTCGGGAAGATTACCGTCCCGCAAATGCTCGGCGTCAATCACTGGGTGGTGGTCGTTATTTTTGTAATTGGAGCATTGTTGCTTTTCCGATGGTTTGAAAAAAAGGGTCTCTGATGTTCTGCTCAACATTATGAGTAAAGGAGTGCGTATGAGAAAAGTTAGAATTATACTGCTTTTGTTTGTGCTTCTCTCGTGCCCTTTGATGGCGATGGAATCTTTTGCTCAACCCGGCATGATGTGGAAGGGAAGCGGCGGGTGGGGCATGGGTTCCCAATATGGGCGGATGTATGATCCAAAAACCGTTGAAGTTGTTAGCGGAGAAGTGGTAACAGTGGATCTGATCGCTCCGATGCGGGGAATGTCGCATGGTGTTCATGTCCTTTTGAAAACCGCCAAGGGAAACATATCCGTTCATCTCGGCCCGGCATGGTATCTTGAAAATCAGGATGTCAAAATAAACGTAAACGACAAAATTGAAGCCAAAGGTTCAAGGATTGTTTTCAATGGCAGTCCCGCTCTTATTGCGGCAGAGATAAAGAAAGGAGAGGAAGTGTTAAAACTTCGGGATGAAAACGGTTATCCTGTCTGGAGCGGTTGGAGACGGAGATAAGCATAAGTTCCGTGTGAATGCGAGCTGACATATGCAGAAGTCAATTCACAGAGGGAGGCACGCATGGAAGCACAAAGATTTTTTATTATTTCAGCTCTTCTGTTCGGACTTGCATTTCCATCGGTAGCTCTATCTGCCAGTCATGTTGAGTATGTAGGGAACGGCCCTTTCCGGAATGGACCGGAAGTAACCAAAAAGTGCATGGAGTGCCATGAAAAAGAAGCTAAAGACTTCATGAAAACCGTTCACTGGACTTGGTCAAGGGAACAAGTTGTAAAAGGTAAGAAGGTAGAGTTTGGCAAGGTAAATGCTTTGAATAACTTCTGTATTGGCTTGCCTTCTAATTGGCCTCGTTGTACGAGTTGTCATGCCGGCTACGGCTGGAAGGACACCAGCTTTGATTTTAGTAAAACGGAAACTGTGGACTGTCTGGTGTGTCACGATACAACCGGTACATACAAGAAATTTCCGACCAGCGCCGGTCACCCGGTTTACGAGGGCGAAGTAAAGGAGTTCCCAAAAGGGAAGCAGTGGCCGTCGACCGATCTATTAAAAATAGCCCAGAACGTCGGTCCCACAAGCCGTGCTACCTGTGGTGCCTGTCATTTCTATGGTGGGGGAGGTGACCATGTTAAACATGGAGATTTGGATACCTCTATGACTGATCCGACTCCTGATATCGATATCCATATGGGCGGTAAGAAAAAAATGACTTGTCAGGATTGCCATCAGGCCAAAGATCATTTCTTAAAAGGTGAGGCTGCTTCTGTAACCATTACGCACGCCCCTCCCCGCCATATCGACTGTAATGACTGCCACAAAGGGCCTGTGCACAAAAACGCTCTCGTGAACAAACATACTCAGAAAGTGGCCTGTCAAACTTGCCATATTCCTACTTTTGCTAAAGTCCGTCCTACAAAAATATGGTGGGATTGGTCCACTGCCGGAAAGGATATAAAGCCAGAAGACATCATAAAAGGTAAATACGGCGAAAAAACATATGATAAGATGAAAGGGGACTTTAGATGGGAGAAGAATGTAGTTCCCACCTATCTTTGGTATGATGGTACTATTGTTCGCTATGTCGCTGGAGACAGAATTGATCCATCCAAGGTTGTTAAACTCACTTCTGTCAAGGGTAGCCGCAAGAATCCCAAGGCGAAAATATATCCATTTAAGGTTATGCGAGGTAAACAGGCATACGATAGCGGAAATAATGTCATTGCCTTTGTTCAGGTCTTCGGCGCTCCGGGTAGCGACGCCTATTGGCAAAAATATGATTGGAACTTGGCCATAGCCAGCGGTATGAAGGCTGCACACCAACCATACAGTGGAAAGTACGGTTTTGTAGAGACATCGATGGTGTGGCCTGTGCAGCATATGGTGGTAGCCAAGGATAAATCGCTTAAATGTGGAGACTGCCATGCTGAAAATGGAAGGCTTGACTGGAAGTCATTAGGTTACGGTACGGACCCGCGAAAAGGCGGGGGAAAATAGATGCCGACAGCTTTATCATTCTTTAGTCATAATAAATTGCAGAGAGGTCAACCGGCAAAATAATGGGAAAGGAGGCGCTTATCGTGCCTGAAGAATTTAAACCAGGCTGCCAGAGACCCAGAAGCGGTCCCGTACTCACGAGACTTATGGCAACAGGTGTCGCGGAAAAAGCAGAACTAAGGGAGGAGAAAGCCGTGATCCAGGTTGGCAAGAAAGCACCAGATTTTTCAGCTCCCGCATATCAACAGGGTAAATTTGTCGAAGTAAAACTTTCTGAATATTTGGGCAAGTGGATAATATTATGTTTCTATCCCGGTGATTTCACTTTTGTTTGAGCTACCGAGATTTCGGCGGTCGCCGAAAAGCATTCTGAATTCGAGAAACTGGGAGTAACGGTTCTTTCAATGAGTGTCGACAGTGTTTTCGTGCACAAAATGTGGAACGATAACGAAATCTCGAAAATGGTAAAAGGTGGGGTGCCTTTTCCCATGCTTACGGATGCAGGTGGAAACATCGGCACAGCATATACCGTTTATGACGCAGATGCGGGTGTCGACACAAGAGGCAGATTTTTAATTGATCCGGACGGCACCATACAAGGATATGAAGTGCTGTCACCTTCGGTCGGCAGAAATGTTGCTGAAACGCTTCGCCAGATACAGGCTTTTCAGCTTGTACGAGAAAAGAAAGGCACAGAAGCCACGCCATCCGGATGGGTACCTGGTAAAATAACGTTGAAACCTTCTCCTGACCTTGTGGGTAATGTTTGGAAAGAATGGAATACCAGCATGGCTTTTGAAGAGTGAGATGTTTTGTGAAGATCTGTTTCCGCAGAGGGGTTGCAGCGTAGGCTGCAACCCCTTTATTGTTTAGTAGGACGGTACCAGGATCAGGACCTCTAAAAAACTGATCTGGTCTCAAATGGAAAATTCCCGCCTTCATGCCGCTGCCAGGACCTGGTGTCTGGCAAACTCATTCAACATTAAATTTTAAAATAAACAATATAGCCGAAATTTATTTAATCAAAACGCTATCGCTCGATTTTATCACAGACCTAACGTTTTGATGGTCGATTCTATATATGCTTTTTAGGGTGAGAAAAAATCAGCCGTATACTTGCTGCTGAACCATTGCGTTTGTCAAAACCGCGGATAACGGGCAGATATAAATTATAAAAATATTCATGCACGGTAAGATGCAGAAACATGATTTTGTTGTTTATTATTCTTTTACTATTGGAATAGCAAGGAAAACCGAATCGTAGTTGCTGTGATGATGAACCAAGCTTGCTTTGTTCTATAAAGACATTTGAAGAGGATTGTGCAATGGCGGCAGAATGACAAACTGATTTAAAAACCGTATCGTTTCTATTATTGCATAATTGCATTAATGGCATGCATGATAATTCACTTCTGCAATGCCCGAGCGTGCCCTGCGGGTTGCCTTTTTTAGATTAACCCATTGATTTTTTGAGAAATTACAGCGCTCTGTTTTGTTGGCATTTCTTTTGCTGCATCTGCAGTAGGAGGATATGAAACACTCATTGATGCTAAATCAGTTTGTTCATCTTGCGCTGTTGGAGACTACATCGAGATGAAGAACAGATTTAATAATTCAAGCAGATTGAACAAGATTGGAGGAGCTATGAATAGCATATATAAATTCCTTAGTCGACTCCGTCACTTTTCAATTCCGAGCGGTGTTGCTCTTATTTTGGTTGCATTGTTTTGGAGCAGCCTCGCCTTCTGCAGCGAAACTCATAACGCGGCGCTTGATTGTGATTCGGAAAAAATCAAAGCACAGCTCAAGGATAATCCTAGCTTCCCTCTCAACAACAAAAAAGCCTGGACGCCTTTACACGCGGCGGCATATAACGGCTACAAGGACGTTGCTGAATTATTGCTGACCAAAGGAGCCGATGTTAATACAAAAGACGAGAATGGAATGACACCTTTGCAAGCAGCAGCGAGTACTGGTCGCAAGGATGTTGCAGAGTTATTGCTGGCCAAAGGAGCCGATGTCAATACCAAGAGCAAATATGGGTGTACGCCTTTGCACGAGGCAGCATATAATGGCTACAAGGACGTTGTTGAATTATTGCTGACCAAAGGAGCCGATGTTAATGCCAAGACCAATACCGCTTGGACTCCTTTGCACGTGGCAGCATATAGTGGGCACAAGGATGTTGTTGAATTATTGCTGACCAAAGGAGCTGATATTTATGCCAAAGCCAGCAATGGCTGGACACCTTTACGCGCTGCTGCGAAGGCAGGACACAAGGGCATGGCAGAACTGCTGCGACAGTACGGTGGCCAAGAATAAAAAACCATAAGTTTAATTCTCGGTGATATGGTCTCTTAGGTAAGGTCAAAAAACAATAGATAACGTTAAATGACTTCAGTGTGATCATCTCCCAGTTGTTTTAGTAGGTATACGGTCGGACTTTTCATGTTTTCTGGATCACTTCACGATAAATGCTCCTTGCGGCTAATAGCTTTTACTGCGGTAAGTATAAAGAATACGAGTGCAAACCCCACTACAATAGTCGGCGCGGTAGGAGTATCCAGCTTGTAGGATAAAGCTATTCCGCCAGTCGTTATCAAAACACTTACAATCCAGCCGGTCAGCAGAATACGATAGGGTTTTAGCGAGTAGAGACGGCCGATAAGCACGGGAATAACAAGAAAAGAAAAAACCTGGAGTATTCCGGCTAGTTTAACTGATTTTACTAATATTACTGCAAAGCTGGCAAAAAACAGAAATTCAAGAAACAAGGACCCTTTGCCTTCATATGAAAGCGCGAGAAATTGTTTTCTGAGGACAAAATGCAGAAGGCCGACTGCACCATACACAAGACACGTCGAAAGTAGTTCTGATGAAGAAACCCAGATGATGTTGCCGTTCAATATTGTTTTGAATTCTTCAAGACCATGGGGAGATCTGTCAAGTATCAGAATGGCCGCAGATATAGAAAAAATATATAAAACACCGATGAAGGCTTCGATATTCACGATATGTGAAATCCGCTTTGAAAGAGATAAGATAGAAGCCCCTACGAGAGCGAAACCGAGCGCGAAAAAAGTCCCGTATTCCTCGCCCGCAAAGAACGATAGTGCTATGCCGATGCCGATGAATTGAGCAAGAGCAAGATCCACGAAGATGATCCCGCGCTGCAGGATATGGATGCCGAAATAAGCATGAATCAAGATCAAAAGTAGACATGCCAGAAATGGGTATAAGAGAAAATTAAGAACTTCCATGACGCCTCCGAGTCTTTGGAATTCTATGCTCGTTTTTAGCCAGAACGGGCAAACTGGCTGCTTTATTTCAACTCCGCAATCACTTTATTCCAAAAAGACACAAGGTCATCAACTCCAGGCAGGGAACCTACATCGTGGGGGAGAATGATTACCTTCACTCCAGTTTTTCGGGAAAGCGAGTTTGCCTCATCCATTCCGTATGCTGGTGTAACAAGTATTCCGTCTGCTTTTGTTTTTTTCATGCCCTGTATTAACTCCTCAATGTGTCGTGCAGAGGGAGGTAGCCCTGGTTTAGGCTCTAGATAGTTGGATATTTTGAATCCGGATTCCTGTGCCAAATATTCAAAATATTTGTGATATGCAATGAAATTTTTTCCTTTGAGCGGAATTGTATGCCAGTGTTTTTGTTTTTCCTTCACTTGGCCGGCAAACCTTCTGAAGTTTTCAGCGTAGAACTTGGCATGATCGCTATCCATCTCTCCGAGAAGACGTGCCATTCCTTCGGCAACTTTAATAATATTTGACGGTGAAAGATGATAATGAGGATTTCCGAGAGGATGTACATCTCCCAAGCTTCTGTCTACGGTTGTTGGTTTTTCTAAGACTGCTACAAACTGTGAACAGTCAAAGTTGCCGATTTTTCCAGGCATTAGCGCAGGATTTTTCGATGATTCAATAATAAGAGGTAAATAGCCGATTTCAAGATCAAGGCCGTTATACATGATAATATTCGCTTTTCTGGCAGCCAAGATCATGCTTGGTTTTGCTTCGATCATGTGGGCATCCTGATTCGGCTTAACCAGCACGGTGACGCTAACGTTATTTTTGCCGATTTCCTTTGCGAGGCTGCCAATCCAAGGAAGTGTGGCAACAATGTTCATGTTCGCAAAAACCGAACTACTGAAAGTTAGTAAAAGCAAGGTTAATAAAAATATTTTTCGCATTGTGATCTCCTAAAATGGATGAGCTGCGTGTGCACCAATCCCGAATAAGAATTGAAGAATTGCTTCATCATTCGTTCGGCCATATGGATCAGAACGATCGTGAGCCAACTGAAGCCGTATCCGTGTGAACTCAGTTGCGTTAAACTCTAAAGCGAACGTTTCACGCCAGGGTGTTCCGCCATATTGCTGCTCTCCGGCTCTTTTAAATGTGTCGGTGAATATATTTAACATGTCGTAGCGAAGTCCAAGGCCCCATCGCTTGTATCGATACATCGCCTGAACATAAAAGCCATCCTGCCTGCGCTGCAAGGAATCCACCAGAGCTGTTGTTGTATCGGTCGCTGCTCCTGCCTGTGTCGTAAGCAGCAGATACTCACTTTGGATGCTTACTGTTTGTTGATTGCTTGGTTTCCATTTCCAAAAGAATTCCATCCCATACAGAGTGCTATTTCCGGTAACTTCAACGCCGGGAAGGATATTTTGACTTCTCGTTTTTCCATAGAATACAGACGGTCCAAAGTAAAGTGTTGAGTTCTCCGTTGGATCAAATGAAAACTTTATAAATGCAGATACAGCATGCGGGCCTTCTGCAGCATCCTGCCCGAAGAGCAGTTCATTCTCTCCTTGGAATCCTTCAACACCGATGAGTGTATAGATGGGGAGAGAAGGGAGGTACGTGAGCTGAATGCCTTTCTGTCCACCCATACCTTCATCACCGAGAAAGGCTCGATAAGGAAGTGGTATGTCAAAGAAATCCCACGCATGAGGATGCTGGGCATCAAGCCTGCTAAAATTGCTTTTGAACTTCCCTCCTTTCACTTGGAGACCCCAGGGCAAGAATGTTGTTACGGCGTACAGCTCTTCTATGCTTATTCCCGTTTCATCTACCGGCAAATTGGCATATAAGTTTGCATAGGGGTCTACTGGTGCGAATAGAAGCAGTTCTCCCTCGCGCAGGTTAAATCCGTTTCTCTGGTCCGGACCGGTCGTGGTAAAGTTCGGTATTCCTTTATTTGCGATCTCTGTATGGGTAAGGTTTGACGAATATACAAAGGTATCGAGTACGAGAGATATATTAGGGTTGGTAAGAGCGCTGGCGCCAAATAAACCGCCCATTTTCCAACTGCTTGCGTCTTTGGTAGGTTGAGCATTAGTCTTGTTTTCCTCGTTAGCGGTATTTTGTTTCAGCAGCTCTATTTCTTCTTGCTGTTCCTGTACTTTTTCTTCAAGTTTTTTAAGGCGTTCCTGTGTCCCCTCGGCAAAAGACGTTGAAATAAACGAAGACCATAGGAACAGTGATAGCATTACAAACAGTATTTGCTTCATGCTGTCCTCCTAGAGTGTTAACGTTTCTGGTAAATAAACGTTTCCACGCGGTACGAAAACGGCACAAAACACCCCTTAAACCGTCGTGGAAAATACCGGATTTATCTATTCGAGATGATGCTAACTATTGGTATGGATGGGCTGATTATACAGGGGGAGCGCGAGTGTTGCTCAGTGTTGGAATAAGATTCAGGAAAAGAAGAGAAATTTCAGAACGGCTAAAAAATATATAGTTATTTTGAGGAATCTGAGGAAGTTTACTTATGGCAGCATTAGCATAATGTACAGCTATGCAGATTGAACAATCAGAATGCGATTCTCCGTCTTCATGATGGTGAAAGCCCATCATAAGAGCCGCAAAAATCATCAGTGCAGCACATAATATTGCAATAATTTTTTTCATCGATAACGTTGCTTTATATACACTATAATTAAGTTGATGTCAATTTTTGGCAATCCTGGACAGCGCGTTTTTTATTGTATTTTAATAAATCAAAAATTTTTACCAGATATTGCAAATATTCAATTGCCGATCGCCTTATCAGCAGTTTCGTAAAGTTGATACTTTAGTACTTCTTTTGTAAAGTTGTACGAATGGATAAATTTTTGCAAAATCAAGTATGAAGAACTAAAAGCCGGCATGCCGAATGTCAGGTGTACTTGACAAAAAGCAGACCATTTGCTATTTTGTGCATATGCACAAAAAATAGTGAGCAGGTTTATTGCTGAGAAGATTGCGTTCACATTTCCGTGATTCTGGTCCCCAATCCTAGCAAGTCTTTTCAGAAGGAGGGCTAACTCATGAAAGTCTGCTTCCCAGTCCAACAAGATGAGGGTATGAAGAGTGTCTTGTATGATCATTTTGGTTCTGCCCCGATGATGGCGATTGTTGATACTGACGCGAATAGTGTGGTTATGCTTAAAAATCCAAATGAAGAAAACACAGAGGGGATATGGAGTCCGCTCAACGCTCTGGCGAATGAAAAAATCGATGCAGTAGTTGTTGCCGGTATCGGGACGGGTGCGATTACAGGACTCAAGCAACGGGGAATAAAAGTGTATCGTGCGAAGAGTACAACGATTCAGGAAAATATAACGAAAATTAAAGCTGGAGAATTGACGGACGTCGGGGCTGAACAATGCTGTAGTGGAAAAATCACGGTTAGGAATGCAGGCGCCAACTGATCCGCCAAAAAGGGAATTTATGGTTTCTAACCCACGTTGAATGTTGTGCCGTACGTATTTTGATTCCAGGCTATTTGGCCTGAAATCGACTCATGCTGCTTTCTCATCGTGTGACACACGAGGTTTTTTCAAGGGTGTATAAATAATGAATACGTTCAACAAGAAAGAAAATACCACAAAAAAACCCGGTGTGAAAAAAGAGGTAGTGCAGTCCGTCGCAACCAAAGTAATTCTCGACAGTATTGCGGATGGCGTATTTACTGTGGATCAAGACTGGAATATTACGTCTTTCAACCGTGCCGCCGAACGCATAACGGGGTTTCGCTCGGTTCAAGCTATCGGTCAGAAATGCTTCGATATCCTGCATGCTGACATCTGCCAATCTGGATGCGCATTGAATAAAACACTCAAAACTGGCAGCGAGCTTATTGAGCAAACGGTGAATATTCTGAATAGGGAAGGCAAACTTATACCGTTATCGATCAGTACTGCAATCTTGAAGGATGAAAAAGGAAATACGCTGGGTGGAGTCGAGACCTTTCGCGATCTATCGGCACTGGAAGCGCTCAAGAAAGAAATCACACGTTCTTATTCACTTGGTGATATTATCAGCAAAAATCACGAAATCCGGGCTATCTTTGAAATACTTCCGAATATTGCAGATAGTGAGAGTACGGTTCTCATTCAGGGAGAAAGCGGGACGGGAAAGGAATTGTTTGCGCGGGCCATTCATAATTTAAGCAGACGAGGAAAAGGGCCGTTTGTTGCAGTCAACTGCGGAGCACTTCCCGATACTCTCCTTGAATCCGAGCTTTTCGGATACAAGCGTGGCGCATTCACCGACGCCAAACGGGACAAACCGGGGCGCTTTGCGCTTGCCGCCGGCGGTACGCTCTTTTTGGATGAAGTAGGCGACCTCCCGCTTTCCCTTCAAGCTAAACTTCTTCGTGTTTTGCAGGAGAAGGAATACGAGCCTTTGGGTTCCACCAGCCCTGTAAAGGCTGATGTCCGGGTAATTGCTGCTACCAATCATAGACTATCCGATATGGTAGTCCAAAAGAATTTTCGTGAAGATTTATTTTACCGCCTCAATATTGTAAAAATCGAGCTTCCTCCTCTGCGCAGCCGGATGGAAGATATCCCGCTCCTCATCGACCATTTCATCGAGAAAATGAACATCAGCAAGGGAAGAAAGATTGCAGGCATTTCAGATGACGTATTACGGTTGTTTATGACATACAATTTTCCTGGAAACATTCGTGAACTTGAAAACATTCTTGAGCACGCTTTTGTAATGTGCCGCAGTTCACTGATTACAATGAAACATCTTCCGCGGGACTTTCAAGATGCAACAATTGTCGAGAGCACCCGCCACACCGGCGCATCAATGCGAGATCGCTTCGAAGAGTCTGAAGCTGAAATCATTAAAGAGGCCTTGAAAAGAAATCAGGGGCATCGAGGCAAATCTGCTCAGGAACTCGGAATAAATCCGAGCACTCTTTGGCGAAAGATGAAAAAATACGGGATATCCAACAATACTATTGCGTTTCTGCATTAACATATTGCAATATATTTCATTTCTGCAATACTCAATTTTTTGTCCCAGAAAATTCTTATTCGTAAACCTCCTATTTTATGACAAAAACCTCTCATAACAGATTGGCACCTTTTTTGCTTAGTAACGTCGTAATTATTCAGTGCAATCATTAACCCCTGAATAACGAAGAGAGCATGATGCCGGTCTATGCATGATTCATTTGTCAAGCATCTCCTGAATGCGGAAGCAACGGGCGGTGAATATTCTCAGGAGGAATCGGTTCACTTGCAAAGAATGGCCTGCTAGAATCCTCGTTCGAAGTCACTATGGAAAGACTCAGACCTGCGGCGGTAGGAGTTACAACTGCGAAACACCATCCTGTAAAAAATTTTATTAGTTCGAGGTCCTTATGAGGGTCGCAATACCTGTTTTTGGAAAAAGAATTTCTCCGCGATTTGATTTTGCGCCTTATTTCGGACTTGTGGACATTAAAGATAAGAAGATTATTGAAAACAAAACTATTTACAGTGAGGGATGGGGAAACATTGATCGAGTCGCAAAATTGAAAGATTTAAACGTAGATACTTTAATTTGTGGAGGGCTGCCTGATTATCTGTTAGGCATTCTGCAGAATAGCGGAATTCGGGTCATCCCTTGGATAGCAGGTAATGCTGATGAAGCGTTATCCCTTTTTCTCCGGGATCAGTTGGCTCAGGGCATGGTTGTGTGTTCAGGCAGAAAGAAGGGATATCGTTGCAGGAGAGGAACTGAATAACCCAAGTTGTTTTCTCGTGTTTAACAGAGGAAAATTTCTTTTTCTTGTAATAAGGACGAAAATTTATGCAAGAAGGAAGAAAAACATGGGGTGCACAAGGGAAAGGTTGTAGAGGTCAAGGGTCTGGGTGACAGAGGGGGCCTTTGGGGACCGGCTCTAGCGGTGAGTGCGTCTGTCCGGCATGCGGGCATAAAGAGACACATGTTCGCGGTAAACCGTGTACAGAGAAAGATTGTCCGAAGTGTGGAACAAAGATGATGCGGCAGGAAAATAGAAATGTGAAAGGAGAATAAAGCTATGCCAAGAGAAGATGGAACAGGGCCTCTGGGGATGGGATTAATGTCAGGAAAAGGGGCTGGATATTGTGGTGGATACACCTTTAATAAGCCTGCATTTGAAAATTGCACGAATAAGGGTTTTGGTTGGAGTTGCGGATTCGGAATATGCGGTTTTGGCCGCGGAAGCAGAGGATGGCGGCATCAATTTTATGCCACAGGATTGCCTGGCTGGGTAAGGGGAAGTGCGACACAGGGAGCATACCAGACATTAGACAAAGATATCGAAAAAAAAAATCTCAACAATCGAGTTGCATCGCTGAAGGCGCAAATTGATCAAATCAATAAGACTATTGAACATATAGAAAAAGCGTCCTTGACAAGTGCATCGGGATAAGCATTAAATAAGAAAAAAATACTTTGTAGAGGAGTCATGTATGAAAATAGCGCTTACAACATCAGAAAACAGTCTTGATGCTCCTCTTGACAGCCGTTTTGGGCGTGCGCAGAAATTTCTCATTTATGATCTCGAAAACGGGACATTCGAATCGATTGATAATGCGCAAAACCTCAATGCGGCACAAGGTGCAGGGATTCAGTCTGCCCAGAACGTTGTGAATGCCGGCGTTAAATGTGTAATTACGGGGCATTGCGGACCAAAGGCATTTCGCGTTCTCACGGCAGCGGGAATAGGTGTGTATTGCACCGAGGGAATTACGATTGCGCAGGCGTTGGAACGCTTTAAATCCGGCTCTCTTCAGAAAGCAGAATTTGCCGATGTCGAAGGGCACTGGTAATGAAAATTGCAGTTGCTTCAGGCAAAGGAGGCACAGGTAAAACAACGGTTGCAGTGAATCTGGCGCGAGTGGTTGACTCGCCTGTACAACTTCTTGACTGCGATGTGGAGGAACCGAACGCTCATCTGTTTTTACAAAAAGCACATCCCATTCAAGAGGAAACTGTCAGCATTCCGGTTCCCCGGGTGGTTGAATTACTGTGTGATGGGTGCGGAGAATGCAGTCGTTTTTGCGAGTACCGTGCAATAGTGTCATTGGGAACAAAACCGCTTGTTTTCCAGGAGATGTGCCATGGTTGTGGCGGATGTGCGAAGGCTTGCCCCAAAAAAGCCATCCATGAGTCAGAATGTCGCATTGGCGTGATAAAAACCGAGCAGATGGAACATATTACCCTCATTCAGGGCTGTCTTGATGTTGGTGTACCGATGGCTCCGCCGGTTATTCGCGCTGTCAAGACTCGTCAACTAAAAGATGGTTTCATAATTCTCGATGCGCCGCCGGGCACATCGTGCCCGGTCATCACAACGATTAGAGGAGTGGACTTTGTGCTGCTTGTGACTGAGCCGACGCCGTTTGGTCTTCACGACCTCACCTTGGCAGTCGATATGGTACGAGAACTGAATGTTCCGTTTGGAATTGTTATCAATCGCATGGGCATCGGCGATGATCGTGTTCATTCGTTCTGTAGAAATGAGAATATAGCCATTCTGCTGGAAATTCCCAATGATCGAAAAATTGCGGAAGCATACTCCAGGGGAGAATTGATCGTTGATACCCTGCCTGCATATCGCAGCCATTTCAGGAAGTTATTAGAAAATGTGGTTGCGTATTGTGAAAAGAAAAATATCGGAGCTGTAGGATGAAAGAATTGGTTATCATCAGCGGCAAGGGAGGAACGGGCAAGACCAGTCTTGCAGCATCCTTTGCTGTCCTGGCCGATGGAGCAATCATTGCTGATTGCGATGTGGATGCGGCGGATCTGCACCTTGTGCTTTCACCAGAAGTTCTGGAGCGTTACGAGTTTCGCAGTGGGCATGAGGCGATAATTCGGCGAATAGACTGCGTTGGATGTGGTGTCTGCAGAGAAAATTGCCGATTTGGAGCGGTAATACAAATTCAAGCAGAGTCTCGAAAAAATATGTTCTCGATTGATTCGGTTCTGTGTGAAGGATGTGGTGTTTGTGTCAGGTTCTGCCCACAGCATGCTATTGATTTTCCTGAACGCTTGTGTGGCGAGTGGATGATATCGGAAACCCGATGTGGTTCCATGGTCCATGCACGTTTAGGAATTGCAGCAGAAAATTCTGGAAAACTTGTTTCTACCGTGCGCAAGGAGGCGAGGCGCAAGGCAGAACAGGATGGGAAAAAACTCATAATTACCGATGGGCCACCAGGCATCGGTTGTCCGGTCATTGCCTCGTTAACGGGTGCGTCTGTGGTATTGATTGTTACAGAACCGACTGTCTCCGGTATGCACGATTTAGAGAGAGTTCTCTCTTTATCAAGACACTTCGGCATTCCTGCTTTGGTTTGCGTAAATAAGTGGGACATTAATCCAGAATTAACCTATAGAATTGAAAAAACAGCTGTCAAATCAGGGGCGGAGTGTACAGAGAGGATACCTTACGACAAGACCGTTACCGCTGCACAGCTGAACAAACTCGCTGTTGTTGAATTCGAGAACGGAAACAATATAGCAGCTAAAAGAATAAGGGAGGTATGGAAAACGATATGCAGGAAGCTTCAATGAATACACGGATTGTACCAGCTGCATTTGGACCATTAAAAGGGGCGCATGCCAATGCTCGTATTACCGGACCGTGCGGCGACACTATGGAGTTTTGGCTTAATGTGCAGGGCGGCAAAATATCGGATGTTGGATTTACTACCGATGGATGTGAACATTCTATTCTTTGTGGGAGCACGGCTGCCGGTTTGGCAAGAGGAAAAACACTTGAAAATGTTGAGTCGATAAATCAATCCATGATTCTGGCCACTGCGGGTAATATACCGGCAGAGTCTGAACATTGCGCCCTTCTTGCAGCAAATACTCTTTTGTCAGCCATTCAACAATATCGGGTACGATATAATTTGCCACAAAAAAAATCAACACATGAAGAATGCAAATCATGTAGTGATAACTCGTGTAGTGCTAAAAATGTGCAACCGGGAGAGCGCCCTGAAGATTTTGAGGTACGCCAGGCGCTTAAAAAAAGACTGTGTCGAATTAGCCATAAGATAATAGTACTGTCAGGAAAAGGCGGTGTCGGAAAAAGCACCGTGGCGGTAAATCTGGCTACAGCGCTATTCCATACGGGAAAAAGAGTAGGTTTACTCGATGCAGATATGCACGGTCCGAGTATGCCCACTATGCTGAAAACGGGAAATGTCCCGATAATGACGGATGGGCAGAGTATCTTGCCTGTTCAGATTAACGGTCTTAAGGTTATGTCAACAGGTTTTCTCTCGGAACAGCGCGACGAAGCGATTATATGGCGAGGACCCATGAAAATGAGCGTCATACGACAGTTTCTTAAGGATGTTGATTGGGGAGAACTTGATTATCTTGTGATCGATTCACCCCCCGGAACCGGGGACGAACCGCTTGCGCTTTGCCAATTAATTGACGACGCCGACGGTGCAATTGTCGTAACCACACCACAGGAAGTAGCTGCAGCCGATGTCAGGAAGTCTGTCAACTTTTGCCGAGTTCTAGACTTGCCCGTTCTGGGAATTATTGAAAATATGAGTGGATTCGTCTGCCCAAAGTGCGGAGAAGTAACCAACATCTTTAATTCCGGAGGAGGTGAAAAAATAGCCGAAGAATTTCATATTCCCTTTTTGGGGAAAATTCCTGTCGATCCGGCTGTCGGCAAAGCTTGCGATGAAGGAACTCCCTATCTTCATAAGGGTAACAGGTCGGAAACCGCAAAGGCGTTCGAAAAAGTGATTACCGGAGTACTTGAACAGCTGAAGACAGCATAGCGCCCGATAAAGATATAAAATGACAACGAATACTCAATTTATTAAAAATTAACTTAGGAAGTCAGAATGAATACAGCAAGACGTTATTGCAACAAAGGAGAATACGATGAAAATTGCTATTCCTATAGCCAATGGGGTTCTTGGAGCACATTTTGGACATTGCGAAAAGTTTGCTTTTATTGACGTTGATCCGGTTGCAAAAAAAATGCTAGGGAAACAAGAGGTGGTTCCACCGCCGCATCAGCCTGGGCTCTTACCACCGTGGCTGGCTGATCGTGGTGTGAATATGATCATTGCGGGCGGCATGGGGCAGCGGGCGTTAGGATTGTTTGCCCAACAGAATATTTCGGTTATAGTCGGAGCGGCTGCTGCTGCGCCTGAAGAATTAGTAAATCAGTATCTTGCAGGAACTCTTAAAACAGGTTCAAATGTGTGTGATCATTGACGTCAAAGAGAGCAGTAACTTGCGAGAATAATTTCTATGCTATTTGATGTCTGAATGGAGTTAATCTTGGAAGAAAAGGTCATCAACGATAAAAAAATGTTATTTATGACAAAAAATCGTCGGATTCCTGTCGCTGATGAGGGATGGATTTTTATCCTGCCTCTCAGCATTGTTACAGCGATCCTTTTTGCAGCTAGCTGGATGGTCATGGGGTGTATTGTGCTCATCCTTACGTGTTTTGTCCTCTTTTTCTTCAGAGATCCTGAACGGACTATTTCGGAAGGACGTGCCGCAGTACTTTCGCCTGCGGATGGCACAGTGGTTGCAATAAAAGATGTCTATGAAACTGATTATCTTCAACAGGATGTAAAACAGATCAGTATTTTCTTGTCCATATTTAATGTTCATGTAAATCGTTCTCCGATAGATGGGGTTGTCGAACTTGTTAAATACAATCCTGGAAAATTTCATATAGCCTCCTTGGATAAGGCGTCGATTTACAATGAACAGGTTGCCGTTGTTATTGCAGATAGAAAACAGAAAATCCTCGTCAAGCAAATTGCCGGTATTATTGCACGTCGCATTGTTTGTTATGCCAAACGAGGTGAAATGCTCAGAAGAGGTGATCGCTACGGAATGATTCGGTTTGGTTCACGGGTTGATTTATATTTACCGAAAGAGTCGGAAATCAGGGTAAAAGTAGGTGACAAACTCAAGGGAGGTCTGGACAGCATCGGTCTGATAAAGTAAAAAATCAATTACTTCAATGGGGATGTTAAATGGAAAAAATCGGAATTATTATCTGTGGCCGGTATCAATCGTGCGGAGGAGGCAAATGCTTCCGTGCCTTGCGTGAACGCGTAGGGGCATTCTCCGCATATCCATCTTCAGTGCCGGTGGATATCATAGGATATGCCCAGTGCGGAGGTTGCCCTGGAGGTAATGTGGAAAATGTCCCAGCGGAAATGAAAAAAAACGGCGCAACCGTTATTCACCTCGCTACCGGGATGATTGTTGGATATCCACCATGTCCACGTATTCGGCAATTCAAAACATTCATTGAAACTGCATATGAAATACCGGTTATTGTGGGGACGCATCCCATTCCGCACAAATACTTTGATGCTCATTCCAAACTGCCGTTCTGGAGCCAGGCCGGTATGGAGAAAATTGCCGGTTCATTGATGCATGAAGACCGGCGTATAATGGAATCATATAATTAATATGCTTCTCCTTCAGCAATTATTGCAAAATGGAACGCAGTAAGGAGCGCGTAATATTCTCCGTCATGCACGGCGGAGCCGGGATGTAGGACAGAGAAATAATGCAACTCCCGGATTTAAAGTTTTTGACAACAAAGAAATATGCTGTTCATCAACGGTTTGAAATATGCCAAATTTGGCATCGCGATATAATAAAAGGAGGAAGTTTAGATGAAAAAAGTTGGTGTAATTCGCTGTCAACAAACGGAAGATATATGCCCTGGCGGCACTGATTTTAAGATTGCAAAACAGGGCGAATTTGCTTTTGAAAAAACAGGTCCGGTTGAAATTATCGGTTTTCTTTCCTGTGGAGGATGCCCGGGGAAGCGTGCAGTACAGAGAGCCAAACTGATGGTTGAGCGTGGAGCTGAAGCGATTGTTTTCACTTCTTGTATTTCCAAGGGAGCCCCGATAAGTTTTCCTTGTCCTCATTACGTAAGTATGAGAGACGCTATTATCAAAAAAGTCGGTCAGGAAATCCAAATTATAGAATATACGCATTAATTGCAGACCTTCTTAATATTGTCTTGCTCGGTCGTGTCCAATCAGTGCTCATATTTTACTATTATGAAGTGCGAGAAGATACTATGTTGCTCAGCGGATACCGAAAAGAAATATCTCAGTCAGCAACTGACACCCCGTCTCATGAGATGCATTGTATTGCGTATTTAAATGAAGATATTTGCGAGGTCCTTCCCTACCTCAATGCTGTCTTGGATGGTAATGTTTTTATAAGAGTGCCTCCCTCGGTTACCTTTAAACTTCAGAGGGGATGCATCACCGTTTATGCGCGAAAGATTGTACTTGACGCCTTCAATGATGAAGCGGTAGTAGATTCCTTCCTTATTTGGATAAAACAGGTAATCAATGAAACATGGGAGAAGAGAGAAACGCTTATACCGAAATATTATGGCAACGCGAAACCGCATGTTATTGAAATATATGAATTGCTGCCGAAAACCGATTGTTGCAAATGCGGCCTGGAGACATGTATGCGCTTTGCCTCGCTTGCGGCACGGGGAGCCAAGGACTTCATGGATTGTCCCGAATTGACCCTGGAAGAAGCAATTAAGCTGAAGGATTATCTTTGTCGGTTTTATTTCGATTAAACAATGCTTGACGTAAATCACTAGGTGGTGATCATCGTCGTCTTCGTGGCTTACAGTTTAATTATCTTAGGAGTTTCTGCTTACACCGTATTTTATAAAAAACCTACATATATTTTCGTTAAAAAAATATTGACAACGCGACACGCTTGGGGTATCATTCTGTGCATATGCACAAAATGATGAAGGTGGTGTAATGTCTCCTCGATGCAAAAAACCGAGATTCTGCGGATGTCAATTCCGCGGCAAAGCGTTCAAACCTACCGGCATCCCGATGAGCGAGGTTATGCGGATTACCCTCTCCCGGGATGAACTCGAGTCCTTGAAGCTTTGCGATCTCGATGGACTGACCCAGGAAGAGGCCGGTGTCCGCATGGGCGTATCAAGAGGGACCGTCCAAAGAATCCTTGCCGCGGCGAGAAAAAAAGTTGCCATGGCCCTGACGCAGGGCGGGGCTATTGTGTTTGAGTAATAATATTTCATTAAAAAAGGAGATTTAGCATGAAGATTTGTTTTCCGGTACAGAAAGAAGAGGGAATGGACAGCACGGTGTACAATCACTTTGGCTCAGCGCCGGTGTTTCTGGTTGTCGACACCGACGCGAACACGGTCGATGTAATCAACAACCGCGACCAGCACCATGCGCACGGCATGTGCAGCCCGATGAAGGCGCTCGACAACCGGCAGGTGGATGCGATTGTTGTGGGTGGTATCGGTGCAGGCGCGCTGAACGGCTTGAATAGAATGGGGTTGAAAGTATACCGCTCGCAAGCCGAGACGGTGCGGCAGAATATTGAGATGTTCCGGAATGGGACCCTTGCCGAGTTGACGCTTTCCCAGTGCTGCGGCGGACACAGCCATGGCGGAGGGTGCGCGCATTAATTGCGGCATGATAAAATGGACGCTACTGCAACGATTACCGTACTGGTGGATGATAAGGCCGGTGATGGCCTGATAACGGAACACGGATTTTCTCTTTGGATCGAGATAGGGGGCAATCGCATCCTTTTCGATACCGGCCATGAAAAAGCCCTGGTTCATAACGCGGAAAAACTCGGCATCCGGCTTGAAGATGCCGATGCGGTTATATTGAGCCACGGCCATTACGACCATTCCGGTGGAATTCCCCATATCCTCAGAAAAAATGCAAAAGCGCATGTTTATGTTCATCCAGGCGCAGGTATATTACGTTACAGTATTCCATCACCAGACAAGGCCAAAGCAGTCCACATGCCGCAGGAAGCGCAAGCCGCCCTGGCGGGAGTGCCATCAGACCGGCTGCACGTAACGACGCAGCCGGTGCTTGTCGCGCCGGGCATCGGCCTGACCGGCCCTATTCCGAGAAAAACAGATTTTGAAGACACCGGCGGGCCGTTTTTCCTGGACCCAGAAGCCCGGACTCGCGACCTTATCGATGACGACCAGGCCCTGTGGATGAAGACCCCCCAAGGGCTCGTCATTATTTCCGGCTGCAGCCACTCCGGCATTATTAATACCATTGCCGCTGTCCGTAATGCGTCGGGTGAAACGATTATTGCAGCTATTATCGGCGGTTTGCATCTCAGAAGTTCTTCAGCGAAGCGTTTGGCGAAAACCAACGCAGTACTGAGAACATTGAATATGAATCTAGTCGTGCCCTGCCACTGCACCGGAGACGCGGCCGTGGAATCGCTGCGCGCTTCACTCGGGGAACTGGTGAAGCCTGGTCATGCCGGTTTCAGAATCAGCGTGTAACACTTCGCAATCCTGCATTGTTTTTAATCAGATGATTAAAATATATCCGGGTTTCACATCTAAATCTATGACTCATTACTGCCTAACCATCACTTTCTTTAAAATTCATTATTATAAGAACGTGTCTGCTTAATTAGC
Organism: uncultured Nitrospiraceae bacterium; assembly: GCA_964586075.1. Classification (GTDB taxonomy): domain Bacteria; phylum Nitrospirota; class UBA9217; order UBA9217; family UBA9217; genus JBAZLV01. The sequence continues at coordinate 103,096 of CAZPGZ010000005.1, forward strand.
GGGATTCTGAGGATGCCAAGGAAACTTTTATTTAAACGTTTTTCGTCGGTAAAAACATAATATCGTGAATCTCATATGACAATAAACAATATCGGCTTGCGTGCCAGACTATGTTAAGCATAGAATTTGTATGAATTGAACAATTGATAGTAATTTTGAATAAACCAATTATTAATTCTCGTGTCTTAAGATACACTAACATCAAGAATAAGAAAAAGCGCTTATAACTTAGCAACCTGCAAACATTAGAGGTATCATGCATAAAAAACCGGCAATCATTTTCGTAACTCTACTGCTCATGATTGCACTCACTCCTGCGATCTTTCTACCGACTGATCCGATATCTCGAAAGATTGGTACAGGTAGTGATGCCGATATCCAGTTTTTCACTCCCGTCTATTTCTCCGATATTTTCGACGCTTTACCATCTTGGATACGGGCAGCTGTTACCTATGAAGTCCTAAACAAGTTACCTCAGAAACTTCCCTCAACCATAAAAAATCGTGCTCCTCCCGCATAGTACCCCTCAAATGTATTTAAACAATTTATAACTGCGTATTTGAATGCTAAGAAATTCGTCTGTTCTGTGATTGCTACAAACATAAGAAATCAGAACTGAGATGCTACTAAAGAACTAACGTCTTAATCTGTATTAGAGGAAAGTTGCTATACTCATTGTTAGTGAAAAAGAAAATTCGTAAATAATAATCAAAGGAGGACCATTAGATGAAACAGAAACATATAATGTGTTTAGTGATTGCATTAATGGTCGGTCTTGTAAGCCTATGGGGTTGTCCCAAGAAAACAGAGGTAACAACATCAGAAGGCCAGAAAGAAATGTCGGCATCATCCGAAGCACAGAAAGCGACAGGATCACAAAATGAACTAACAGCTTCAACGAAAGAAGTGAAACCACAGGAACGCGTGGCGATGTCGGCAGAAGGTATTAAAGCCATCTATTTTGATTTTGATAAATCTTTTGTTCGAAAAGACGCTGAGCCAGTGCTGCAAGCGAACGCAGAATGGCTAAAGGCAAACCCTACTGTGAGAATTAGAATTGAAGGCAATTGTGACGAGCGAGGTACGATAGAATACAATCAGGCTTTAGGGCAAAGACGCGCAAGCAGTGCAAAAAAATATTTAATGGATATGGGGATATCTGCCAGCCGGATCTCGGTGGTCAGTTATGGCAAGGAAAAACCCAGCTGCACCGAAAGCAATGAAGTGTGTTGGCAGAAAAACAGGAGAGATGATTTTGTAGTGATCAAATGAGAACTTGAAAACGGTTGGGTAGATGGCAGCGGCGCTGTTTTCTATCCAACCATTGTATCCAAATATAACGCGATAAAAATGTATTCTCACAGGCAAATGGTTTGATGTTTTGCCAAAAAATTGTATCGAGAGATACAGATGATATGACTTTGCTCTTAATTATTCCTCCTTGAATTTGGTTGCGCGGTATATAACAAGTCACCTGGCATTTCTTTTCTATGAGAAGTTGATCTTAATAGAAACAGGTGCCAGAAGCAGATAGAACTTTATCATAGTTTTAGAATCTGTGGTGGTAACAGACAAAGCCTTGTTAATTCAGAAGGAGGTTGCTCATGAAAAAAAATAACACACATGCTGTACGATTGAAGAAATTATCAGTACAATTTTCCCTTATTTTGCTGACAATCGGATTTGTTGCATTAAACAATACCTCTGCCAAAGAAAAAGCAATCTCACCTGAATCCGTAATGACGTTATCCAAACTAAGTGTTGCGCTTGCCGAGGTTGCTAATGTAGCGCGACCGGCTGTTGTGAACATTTCCACAACTTCCACGGTCATGGTGCAGGAAAACCCCTTAGGTGACATGTTCAACGATCCATTCTTCAGGCATTTCTTCGGCGACCAATTAGGGCAGCCTGGGCAAAAAAAGAAATATAAGGCAGCAGCACTTGGATCCGGCGTAATCGTGACTGAGAATGGCTATATCCTGACAAATAACCACGTTATCAAAGGGGCGGACGAGATCAAGGTTATTCTTTTCGACAAGCGAGAATTTAAGGGCAAGGTAATAGGCACGGATCCCCGGACAGACCTCGCAGTGATCAAGATTAACGCAAAAGGCCTTCCGACACTGAATATCGGAATGTCAGATAAGCTCAAGACGGGAGATGTTGTGCTTGCCATAGGCAATCCGTTTGGTTTGAATCAAACAATCACCATGGGGATTGTAAGCGCTGTAGGCCGTTCAAATATTGGACTCGCAGATTTTGAAGACTTTATCCAGACTGATGCAGCCATTAACCCAGGCAACTCGGGCGGTGCGCTGGTGAATACTCGCGGTGAACTCATCGGGATCAACACGGCAATCTTTTCAACAAGTGGCGGATATATGGGGATTGGATTTGCCATTCCATCGGATATGGCGAAATCGGTAATGGACAGCATTATCCAGCACGGAAAGGTAATTCGCGGGTATATGGGTGTTAGTGTCCAGAATCTTACCCCGGAGATTGCCAAGTCTCTCGGGATAAAGGAAGCCACAGGTGCGCTCATTTCCGGTGTAGAGACAGGCAGCCCCGCGGAGAGGGCCGGGTTGAAACGTGGAGATGTTGTCATTTCGTTTGCTGGAAAACCTGTAATCGATGCAACAAGTCTAAGAAACTTGACTACGTCCACAGTGCCCGGCACAGCAGTGGATGTTAAGATCATCCGCAACAGCAAAGAGGAGTTGCTTTCAGTAACTCTAGAAGAATTTAAGGAAAAAACGGTTGTTAAGAAGGCAGAGTATCATAATGCCTTAAAAGGCGTAACGGTCGAGAATATCACAGTGAATATTCGGGACAGCCTTGGACTGCCTGAGAACCTCCGTGGTGTTGTTATTCGTGATGTAAGTGCGGATAGCCCTGCCCAAGGGTTACTCCAGCCAAATGATGTTATCCAAGAAGTTAACAAAAAACCAACGCCTAATGTTCATGAGTTTGATCAGATAGCTTCAAAAATTGGGAAGGGAAGCACAGTCCTTTTACTGGTGTACAGAAATGGAGGATCAATATATCTAACAATGGAACAAAGATGACTTCATTGTATTGAGGTCCTTTGATTTGGATATCAGCCAGTAGTTGTATGAACCTGGATTTCGAGACACGCAGTGATGTGCGGGCCTAAAGTGGGGTTTTGGCTGTTTGTCTAAGGTTCGTTGTCGATTAATTTATGCCTCCAGAGCTGAAGAAGGAAGAGTGAAGTGTTATGAAGAGAGTGAAAAAATTACAATATATTCTGGTTGTGGCATTAATTTGCCTGCTGGTACCGTTTCAGGCATGGTCTGTTGAAAATTCGGGTATACTCCGCGCAACGCTTGCCAACGGTCTTAAGGTAGTAATTGTACAGAATACGCTCGCTCCTGTAGTGACTACTGAAGTGAATTATCTTGTTGGTTCAAATGAAGCGCCGGACGGATTTCCCGGAACGGCACACGCGCTGGAGCATATGATGTTCCGGGGCACTTCGGAGCTCTCGGCAGCTCAGCTTGCCAGGATAATCGCGCTTATGGGGGGGGATTTTAACGCCGATACGCAGCAGACCGTGACCCAGTATTTTCTCACAGTGCCCAAGGATGATCTTGATACGGCACTTCACCTGGAAGCTGTGCGAATGAAAGACGTCCTTGCATCTGAGGTCTTATGGAATCAGGAGCGTGGAGCGATCGAACAGGAGGTGGCTCAGGATCTTTCCAATCCAGAGTATGTTTTTTTTAAACAACTTCTGGAAGAAATGTTTAAAGGCACTCCGTACGCTCATGATGCATTGGGCACCCGTCCTTCGTTTGATAAAACGACGGGAGCAAAACTGAAGGAATTCTATAGCACATGGTACGCACCGAATAATGCAATTCTTGTCATCGTGGGTGATGTAGATCCGGCAAAGACTTTTACTAAGGTAAAAGAATTATTTGAAACGATTCCCGCAAAATCTGTGCCATCTCGGTCAGCAATTAACTTGAAGCCAATGAAGCCCGTGAGCATTGCCATTGATACGGATCGTCCGTACGGTTTAGCCATTGTAGCATATCGGCTACCAGGGTATGACAGCCCTGACTATGCAGCGGGACAAATCCTGGCCGATGTTCTCAACAGCAGTCGTGGAAATCTCTATCAACTTGTAGTCGAGGGGAAGGCTCTCTTTACCGGATTCGATGGAGGATCGTTGCCAAAAGCATCGTTTGGTTTCGCATCAGCAGCGTTTCCTCCGGGAGGTGATGGCGCAGCACTAGTCACAACAATAAAAAGTATTATTTCAAAATATGGAGTGAATGGAGTTCCGGAAGATATAGTCGAAGCTTCAAAACGTCACGAAATTACGGAAGCGGCACTTCAGACAAACTCTATTTCAGGTCTTGCAGCTGTATGGTCTCAAGCGCTTGCGGTTGAAGGTCGCATCTCTCCAGAGGATGATATTACTGCGATTAGAAACGTAACCGTTGCAGATGTAAACCGGGTGCTCCGAGAATATTTGGTAAATGATACGGCGATTACTGCCGTACTTACGCCACGTCCGTCTGGCAAACCGGTCACAGCAAAAGGATTTGGAGGTGGGGAGTCTTTTGCTTCCAAAGGAACTAAGGCTGTGGTCCTGCCTGCATGGGCAAAGAAAATCGAATCTGTACCGAAATTACCGGCTTCTGGTAAGCATCCCACGGTCTATAATCTCACCAACGGTATACGTCTGATTGTCCAAACAGAAAGTGTGAGCCGAACGATCAGTGTGTTTGGGGGGATCAAAAGCAGACCGGAGATTCAGCAACCATTTGGTAAAGAAGGTGTAGCAGACGTACTGGGCGATCTTTTATCATATGGGACAACATCACTTGATCGACTTGCATTCCAAAAAGCGCAGGACGATATTGGAGCCTCTATCTCGACTGGTACAAAATTTACGCTTAAAGTAATGTCAGATCAATTCGATCGCGGAATGGCACTCCTCGCAGATAATTTACTACATCCGGCGTTTCCCGAATCTGCCTTCGAAATAGTGCGACAAAACAGCATAGCTTCACTAAGCGGTGAGCTTAAAAGCCCAGCGTATCTGACCCAGCGTGCACTTCGTGAGGCCCTTTATCCGAAAAACGATCCGTCGCTTCGTGAAGCAGCTCCCGAGACAGTAAAGAAACTGACATTAAGTGATGTCCGAGAGTATTACACACGCGTGTTTCGTCCTGACCTGACAACAATTGTCATTGCCGGCAATGTGGCACCGAGCCAGGCGCGAGCCGTTGTAGAAAAGTACTTTGGCGCATGGAAAGCGTATGGCGCAAAACCAGCCATAGAACTTCCACCTGTTCCGATAAATAAACCATCCACCGTTTCAGTGGCTGATGCGAGCAGAAGTCAGGATCAGGTAACCCTTGCCCAAACAATCGGGATTAACCGTATCCATCCTGATTATTATAAACTTGTTCTTGGCAATCATGTGTTATCCGGCGGGTTCTATGCTTCGCGATTGTATCATGATCTGCGGGAACAACGCGGTTTGGTTTATAATGTAGAATCGTTTATCGAGGCAAAAAAGACGCGTTCGATTTTTGGTGTGGTTTTTGCCAGCGATCCACAAAATGTATTCAAGGCGCGCGCGTTGGTTGAACAGAACATTCGTGATATGCAGGCAACTCCGGCAACTGAAGAAGAACTTTTGCAGGCGAAGATACTTCTACTAAGGCGACTTCCTCTTTCGGAAGCAAGCGTGGACGGCCTTGCTGAAGGTCTGCTTTTCCGGTCTTTGGAGGATATTCCACTCGATGAACCTGTCATTGCCGGGAAACATTACCTTGAGACATCGGGAGAACAAGTTCGGGATGCGTTTGCCAAGTGGATTAGATCTGACAACTTTGTCCAGGTCACGATGGGGCCAAATACGAATAAGTAAATACTTTTTTCGTCTTTAAAGTTGTGATATGTATTTTTGCTTCTTAAGGCAGACAAGACCGCTAAAATGTCGTCGTTGTAATACTGCAAACAAAGCTTAATTTGTATAAGGATTCAGCTGCCATTTTCGGTGAAATATTTTTTGGACTTCATCGTATTGCAGTGTTTTGGCTTTTCGTTTATCACATTTATTATATGACTGTTCCTACTCTTCCAGCATTTACGCTTCCTTCGAAAAAAATACTAACAGCGAGAAGGTTGCCGCTTCAAAAATCGCATCAATCTTCATAAAGGCTGAAATATTCCTTGAAATCAGATGGGGAGATAATATCAAGGAAGGTTCTCATGGATGAAACCGTAAGAAACACATCAGAATATAAGAGGAACTCGCTGGAAGAGGCGTTTAAACTTTTGGCGACTAGCGCAAACGGTCTAAACACTGCAGAAGCGGCAAGGCGCCTTGACACATTTGGTCTTAACGAAATATCTGAAAAAAAGAAAAGCCCGTTACTTCAGTTTCTCCGACGGTATTGGGGGCCCATGCCATGGCTATTAGAGCTGGCAATGGTACTCTCTTTTTTTTTACACCATACTCTTGAAGGAATCATTATCTTCGTGCTGCTTACTGTAAACGCCATTATAGGTCATCTCCATTTTCGGGAATCTCAAAAAGCGGTGGAACTCCTTAAGAAAAAATTAGCCGTTAAGGCAAGAGTACTACGCGACAATAAATGGTTAGTGATTGAGTCTAGGGATATCGTGCCCGGTGATATTGTTGTCGTTGGGTTAGGAGATATTATACCGGCAGATGCAAAGATTGTGAGCGGAGACCTCTCAGTCGACGCATCGGCATTAACCGGTGAATCTCTTCCGGTGGAAGTGAGCCAATCGGACATTATTTACTCAAGCGCAGTTGTAAAGAGGGGTGAAGCAAAGTGCGTCGTGGTAAACACTGGCGCACACACGTATTTCGGAAAGACTGCAGAACTTGTCGAAATAGCAAAACCCAAATCCCATCAGGAAGCGGTCATGATGGCCATAGTCAAATACATGATGTATTTCGGCGTAATCGCACTGATTCTAGTTCTAACATATGGGCTATTCATGAATGGTCATGAACATATAGTCACCGTGTTGACCTTGGCCGTAATTTTTCTCATGGGCGCAGTTCCTGTGGCACTTCCAGCTGTACTCACAATTGTCCAAGCAGTGGGCGCAATGGATTTGACCAGAAAGGCTGTGTTGGTAACCAGGCTTGATTCGATTGAAGATGCGGCTTCAATCGATGTTCTTTGCTTTGACAAAACCGGGACCATAACGCAGAACAGGTTGTCAGTGCAGGATGCTGTTCCATTTTTCGGGTTTCGGAAAGAAGATGTTATCAGCACTGCCGCGCTAGCCTCCCAAAGTGAAAGCCTGGATCCGATTGATAAGGCGGTCTTTGAATATATCAAAACTACGGACGCCAATCTCCAATCTTACCATCAAATATCGTTTACACCCTTTGACCCTTCGATTAAAAGAACAGAGGCTGTTATTGAATCCGGAAGAAATCGCTTTAAAGTTGTTAAGGGTGCTGCACAGGTAGTCATGTCTTTGTGCCGCAGTATGGATCGGGCAGTACGGGAAGAGGCGAGTCGAAAAGTGGATGAATTATCCAAAACAGGATATAGAACACTTGCAATTGCACGATCGGAATTTAATCGTCTGGACGACCTGTCATTCATCGGTTTGCTGTCACTGGCAGACCCCCCCAGACCGGAATCGAAAAGCATGATAGATCAGGTGCGAAAACTGGGTATTAAACCCATAATGCTTACAGGCGACAATATCGCAATAGCAAGAGAAATAGCAGGCCAAGTAGGGATAGGGAACAAAATTATCAAAATGGCCGATATCCAGGATTTAAGCGAAGGAGAAAAGTCTAAAATTGTGGGAGAGTCTGACGGTCTGGCAGAAATCTATCCAGAGGACAAATATAAGATTGTAAAATTCTTACAATCTCACGGTCATATGGTCGGAATGACCGGGGACGGAGTGAATGACGCACCAGCCCTCAAACAGGCGGAAATGGGAATCGCAGTGAGCAACTCGACAGACGTGGCAAAAGCATCGGCGAGCGTGGTGTTGACCGAGCCGGGTATTGGTGTGATTATCGATGCTGTAACCATAAGCAGGCAAACTTACCAGCGAATGCTTACCTGGGTTCTTAATAAAGTTACGAAAGTCATTGAGTTCGTCGGGCTCATTACACTTAGTTTTTTCTGGCTCCACGATATTGTGTTGTCCCTTTTAGGGATGTCTCTACTTGTGTTCGCCAATGATTTTGTAACGATGTCACTGGCGACTGACAGAGTGACCTCTACACCCAATCCGAACAGATGGGACGTCAGGCGCATCACGCTTGCATCGCTCGTACCTGGTCTGTTTTTAGTTGCTGAAGGTATGCTCGTGATTCTAATGGGGAGAAAATATTTTCATCTCGAATGGGAACAACTTCGCACTCTTGTCATGCTAAATCTTATCTTTAACAGCCAATTCAGGGTGCTGATCGTACGGGAAAGACGGCACTTTTGGTCATCATTGCCCGGCAGAGATTTGCTAGTCCTGAGTGCAATAACTATAGCTGGGACTGCAGCACTTGGAGTTCTCGGTATTATTGTCCCTTCGCTCACATTTATGCAAGTCAGTGCAGTACTAGGATTTTCTATCCTCTTTACTCTCGGTATAGATTTTCCCAAGTACTATTTTTTCAGAAAATTTAGATTATAGCGACAGGAGAATTTTTTGATGCCTAAAAGTTTCGACGATGGAAAAAATGAAAATATATCAAAACATATTCTTCCTACTTCTTCAAATCTATTGGGGTTGTGTTTTATTTTAATCAATTTTTTAAAATTCCTGAAATTAAGCAAAAAAGTAGACCTTGCTCTTGAAATATTCGTTGGAATGGCAATAACGTTATTTCTTGTAGCTAGTGTGCTATCATATATGTCCATGAGGAGTAAAAAAAAGGGCGTTTATTATGAAAAAATTGCTGATATTTTTTTTCTGACAGGCCTTCTATTTATAACAGCACTGTCATTGCTGGTAGTTTTTGAAGTATTCTAGGTCGTAGATAATGATAATTATCGTGGATGGCTGTCATGTATCATAATAAATGAATGTTGTTGTCGTTATGACAAGTACTCTTTTAATAAATCATGACTGAGTTTTCTGTCGAGTTTGCCGCGGGGGTGAATATTATCCCTACCCTAGTATTCTAAGGGAGAGCGAACATTCCCTGATTTGCATGATCGGTGTTTAACCTTTTTACGGTGCATTTTTTTTAATCAGATGATTAAAATATATCTCCAGCAAGAAATCCGCATTCAATACTGCACTCACCGCGCTATCTGATCTCTTCAACATTATCAATCAGTTATCCTCCATGGTACCTGCCTCTCTCTCGTGGCATATGCCTTGCAAAATATCACAGTAAGGAAGTTGTTTATACACAACTTTCAGAAGGCTCCGGAGGCTTTCATAAAAATATCCTGCTCGGACAGAACAGGAGAATCAGAAAGAGAGGGAGGAACGTATGAGTAAAACAGTTAAGACTTTGTGTGCAGCGCTGCTTCTTGCGGGCGTAACAATGTTCGGTTCTCCGGTATTTGCAGAAGATGCAAAACCGGCATCCGGACCAAATGTAGATGAAATTAAAAAAGCACTCGGTTTGAGCATCTATCTTCAGGGTAGCTATAACTATAATTTCAACAGCCCTGATTCCGGGTTGAATGATCTCAGATCATTTGATCAAAAAGCTAATAGCTTTATGCTGGATCTAGCACAGATAGTTTTTGCCAAGGACCCCTCAACACCGAATAGCCTTGGTTTTAAGGTAAAATTTAATGCCGGCGAGACCGCAAAGTATATTCACGCCACTGGGTTGGGAACATCTGATCAGCCTTTTGACTTAACAGAGGCCTATATCAGCTATCTTGCACCTCTCGGCAAAGGAGTGCGGATTGATTTCGGTAAAATGGGAACATTTATCGGAGCGGAAGTCATCGAAGCACGCGACAACCCAAACTACTCCCGTTCATTCTTATTTAACTATGCCGAACCGCTTACCCATACAGGCATCAAAGTCGGATATAATTTTACCGATGCTTTATCAGCGGCTATTCTGGCAGTCAACGGATGGGACAACGTAAGCGATAATAACAAGGGTAAATCCTATGGCCTCAGCATTGGTTTTGCACCGGCTGATCAGTTTTCCGGCAGCCTCAATTTAATAACCGGTCCGGAACAGAACAATAATAACAGCAACAAACGGTCACTGGCCGACCTAGTGGCCACGATTAAACCAGTCAAACCGCTTTCAATCATTTTGAACGCTGATCTTGGGTATGAAGAAAAAGCTGCAAACGACCTGAATGCAAGCTGGCATGGTATTTCCACGATTGTAAAATATGACATCTCCGATATGCACAGCGTCGCGCTCAGAGGTGAATACTTCAACGATCGCAATGGAGCTAGAACCGGCACCGCCCAGGAAATGAAGGAAATAACACTGACCTGGGAGACCCGGCTGCTTAACAGCCTGATTCTGAGGCCGGAATACCGGCATGACTGGTCGAACAGAAACTCGTTTGACGGTAATACGAAAAAGCAGCAGGACACGTTGGCACTGGGTGTTATGTACACGTGGTAAACCAGCAACAGTAATGCATAAGATAGGAGGTTACAATGAAAGGTATGTTTCTTAAATCAATTGCTTTGGTTGTACTGTTCTTCGCTATGACAGTACTTGCGGCTCCCGCAGTCGTTCTGGCGGAAGAGGCCGCGGCACCTGCGGCTGCTGCCGCTGCGGCTCCTGCAGCGCCGCTTAAGATTGACACAGGCGACACAGCCTGGATGATTGTTGCAACGGCACTCGTCATGCTGATGACGGTGCCTGGTTTGGCGCTTTTTTACGGCGGTCTGTCAAAACGCAAGGATTCGCTCAATACTATGGCCATGAGCTTTGTGGCATTTTGCATTGTGAGCGTTCTTTGGGTTCTCTACGGGTACACGTTTGCATTTGGTACGGATGTAAGCGGTTGGATAGGAAAAGCGGACAAACTGTTCCTGAGCGGGGTCGGTGTGAACAGCATATCGGATCTTGCTAAGACAATCCCTGAGCTGATATTTGTGGTATTCCAGCTGACATTTGCTGCAATCACCGTTGCACTGGCAAGCGGAGCCTACATCGAAAGAATGAAATTTTCTGCGTGGCTGCTTTTCTGCGTACTCTGGCTCAGCTTTGTATATGTCCCGATCGCGCACTGGGTCTGGGGCGGAGGATTTCTGGCACAAGCAGGAGCACTGGACTTCGCGGGCGGCACGGTTGTGCATATTAACGCTGGTATCGCGGCCCTTGTCGGTGCGCTTGTTCTCGGAAATAGAAAAAGCAAACCTATTCTTCCGAGCAATCTGACGCTGGTTGTGACCGGAGCGGGATTGCTCTGGTTTGGATGGTTCGGTTTTAATGCGGGTTCTGCGGTTGCTGCGAACGGTCTTGCCGGTGCTGCATTCATCAATACCAACACAGCTACTGCCATGGCTGCATTATCATGGATGTTCGTCGAATGGAAACACTCTGGCAAGCCGACCATGCTGGGTCTTGCATCTGGTGCGGTTGGTGGGCTCGTTGCCATCACGCCGGCAGCGGGTTTTGTAAATATCACCGGAGCACTGGTCATCGGCATCGCAGCGGGCGTTATTCCCTTCTATGCGGTTGCCGTCGTAAAACGGAAACTGGGGTACGATGACACCCTTGATGCATTCGGGATTCACGGCGTTGGCGGGACGATTGGCGCGCTTCTTACCGGATTTTTCGCCGATCCAGCAATCAACGATGCAGGTAAGGGATTGTTCTACGGCAATCCGATCCAGGTGTGGATCCAGATAAAAGCGATTTTGGTGACCGCTGTTTACTGTGCAGTCGTAACATTCATCATATTCATGATTGTAAAACTGATCGTTGGTCTGCGTGTCGATGCGGAAGAGGAAACGGTCGGTCTTGATGAAAGCCAGCATGGAGAACATGCCTACAATTCATAATGAAGCGAGATGTCGTAATGGAAGGAAGACGGGACGGCTCAGGCTGATGGATTGAATCCTATCCCGTGTAGCCTTCACAAGGAGGTACTATGAAAAAGATTGAAGCCGTAATCAAGCCGTTTAAGCTTGATGAAGTGAAAGACGCGCTGAATGCGCTTGGTGTGCAGGGCATGACCGTGAGCGAAGTGAAGGGGTTTGGTAGGCAGAAAGGTCATGTGGAACTTTACCGGGGAGCGGAATATGATGTGGCTTTTATTCCGAAGGTAAAGCTGGAAATTGTTGTGCCGGACAGTATTGCTGACAAGGCAATTTCCACCATACAGGAAAAGGCAAAGACCGGAAAAATCGGTGATGGAAAGATTTTCGTATCGACGATCGAGGAAATTATCAGGATCAGGACCGGCGAACGCGGTGAAGCAGCGATATAGCAGGCCGCTGTGATCCTCCCTGGGTTGGCATGTTGCATGACATGCCAACCTTTTTTTTTGCGCTAGAAAACGGGACGCCGTCACAGACAACTATGTGCGAAAAGATGCGGATATGTGTCCGAGAAAAGAAGTGTGTCGTAAGAAATGCTCAGCGTTTCCCGCGTTTTTTCAAATTTCTATGGTCTAAATCGTGGTAGCACTGCGCCTCGGCAAGAAACAACCTCATCTCGGCCGACTCTTCTCCCTCAAAGCGCCTGGTCACTTCTTCATAGGCCGCCACAGCTTCCGGGAGCTTGTCATACATTTTGTACAGATTCCCTTTGCTTATCAGCGCTTCGGCTGCATATTTTTTGAGTTCTACGGACTGTTCACTGCCAAAACGTTCGATTACCTCATCATACGCACGTAGTGCCGGGGTCAGATCACGTTCGGGATTGTTGCACTTGAGTGTGTTGCCTTTCCGTATCAAAGCGCCGGCTACCCATTTTTTAAGTTCAGTTGACTGTTCGCCGGAAAAGCGCCGTACGACATCATCGTAAGCGGAGACAGCCTTTGACAGGTCGTCCCATTCGAACGTATTACCTTTTCCTATCAGCGCCTCGGCGACTGCCTGCTTGAGTTCGATGGCCTGCTCGTTGCCGTAGCGCGTAATGACTTCTTCATATGCTGCTCTGGACTCAGGTTCTTTATACATTTTGTATAAAATGAATCCTTTGTGCAGCAGAGCCCCGGCAACGGATTTTTTAAACTCGGGTGAGTCCTCTTTGCTGCAGCGTGCCACCACCCTGTCGAAATCTGCAAGAACTTGTTCCAGCTTATGCTGACGACCGAGACCTTTACCGAACAGCGCGTCCGTATAATCAGCGATGCGTTCTGCATCAGTTCGAAAAGCGGGTGCATCAGAATACAGCCACCCCGCGGGCAACGGCGTGGTTTTTTTTCTGAACAATGCCTGAAGAAATGCTTCCTGCCTGATGATGCAATAGGCTGGTGTCGATTCCTGCTCTAATATGTAAAATGCACGTTTTTTGCCAAAAAGCGACAGCAGCTTGTCTGAGAAGGACCGTGGTTCAAGCGTAATAGGCATAAGCAAACCTTTCATGCATGGTTATGGTTACTGAAATCTCCTCAGACCATAACGGATAGTCGTGGTGAAGTTGATACTCCGATAGCGCAGTGAAGGAAAGAGTTCAGGAAAACCGCTTGCACTGATAAGCAGGCACAACTTGAGAAGAATTTTACAGAAAAAAACCGGATTAGTCAACAACAGGAACAACGGGACTCAACGGGTGGAGGTTGTTCTTGCTTGATGGAACCTAGGCTCTTTTGCCTGGATGATTTTGATGAAAAGGAGGCAAAGCCAAAGTTTGCCTCCTTTTCATAGACCGACGATTTTCCGGGAAACAAGCGGCCGTTATTCCGCTTTCATAAATGCAACTTTGCCTGATTTACAGACCGGGCAGGTATCAGGAGCTTCACCTTCAGCAGTATATCCGCATACTCTGCAGACATAATAATCGAAGGTTTCTTTTGTTTTACCAAGCTCACTCAGTGCCTTTTGGTACAACGCTGCATGGACTTTTTCTACCTCATTTGCATAATTGAATGTTTTGAGAGCCCTGTCGTTGTTTTCTGCCTTGGCGTCGGCAATCATTTGCGGATACATCTTCAGGAACTCATACGATTCTCCATTAATGGCTTCCTGCAGATTCTCCGCCGTAGACTTGATACCGCCGAGTTCCTTCAGGTGATTATGCGCGTGGATGGTTTCTGCCGCAGCCGCAGCCCTGAACAGTTTCGCCACCTGGGTGTAGCCCTCCTGTTCCGCTTTTTTTGCAAACGCAAGATACTTTCTGTTGGCCTGGGACTCGCCGGCAAAGGCATCCTGCAGGTTTTTCTGTGATGTTGGCATTATTGACAATCTCCTTTCTTTTTCCAGTTGATCCTGTATTTTATTTTACTCGCGCTTCAACAGCAGCCCAGTTAATATTTTTAAAGAACGATTCGATGTAATCTGCGCGCTTGAGCCCATAATCAAGCATGAAGGCGTGCTCGAACACATCCATGATAAGCAGAGGGTTGCACCCGGCAGGATGGGAAACATCATGTTCATTTATCCAGAAATTGACAAGCCTTCCGGACAGAGTATCCTGGTACAGAACAACCCAACCGATGCCGCGCATGGCACCCGTTGCCCTGAAATCCTTTTCCCATGCTTCATAGTTGCCGAAACTTTCCGAGATTTTTTTGATCAGCGAACCGTTTTTATCAATGCCGCTTTTGCCGCCCAGATTTTCGAAATAATATTCATGAAGCCGCATTCCGTTGAATTCCCAGCCGAGACGGCGTTTGAGCTCTGCAAATTCCGGTGTTGCGGTCTTGCCGTCTTTGGCCATTTGATCGAGAGTATCAAGCACCTTGTTTGTATTGGTCACATACCCTTGATACAGCGTAAAATGATTTTTGAGCAGGGCCTCGCTGAACCCGGCCATCCCGATAAGTTTTGTATACTCTTTTGCTGTATAAGCCATAACTGCTTCCTCCTTTTAATATTTAGTCCGATTGCTATAGTATAGCAGACAAAATGTTTTTCGTGGTGTTCTAAAAACAGCAAAAATCTGCTGTTCCGGCAGCCGTTGCCGCACTATTATTTTTTTTCCGGGCGACTTTTTCTACAGTTCGGGCAGAGACCGTGAAATTCAAGATGGCTTCTCGTAATAGTGAAATTTCTTTTAACGCTTTCCGGCAGCACCAGCGTGTACTCGACAGGAATATCGAATATCCGGCTGCAACGCGTGCAGAGAAGATGGCTGTGTTCACTTGTTTCAGTATCGTAGTGTTTTTTGTCAGGATTGGTCGTGAGTTCAAGCAGTCTGCCTCTCCGTTTCAACTCCGCAAGAGTCGTATAGATCGTTGCAAAAGAAATTGTCGGGAATTCTTTGAGAACCGCCTGGTAAATATCATCGGCTGAAGGATGCTGTAAATTTCCGTCCAGGTAATCCAGGATAGCCAGTCTCTGCGGGGTGAGTTTAAAGCCGA
This sequence comes from uncultured Nitrospiraceae bacterium, assembly GCA_964586075.1. Lineage (GTDB taxonomy): Bacteria > Nitrospirota > UBA9217 > UBA9217 > UBA9217 > JBAZLV01. The sequence goes on from CAZPGZ010000005.1 coordinate 118,560, forward strand.
TGTTTCTATATTTGTTCATATGGTTTATTATAAATAATAATTATTATTTAGAGATATTGGGTTGCTACTCCTGTCCCTGCATCGCAAAGACCTAACGGTGTCATGTCATGCCTATTAATTATACACATGCCTAACAAATAGACTGTGAGATGGATAGAATTTCCGTTCGCAAAAAAGAAAAGATAAAAAACAGTATAAAATCAATGGATTTGTTCTTTCTTTTTTTTAGCTGTCTGTGGCATACGCCTTGCTAAATAAGAAAGCAGCAGCTGCGCACAATATGTGCATCAACAAATCAGTTAAGGAGGCCGGATTGATGAAGTTGATAAAATGTGTACTGCAACCCTATAAGCTTGATGAAGTAAAAGAAGCACTGGCGGCCATTCAGGTCCAGGGAATGACCATTTCGGAAGTAAAAGGATTCGGTAGGCAGAAAGGGCACACGGAGCTTTATCGCGGCACAGAATATACCGTGGATTTTGTCCCTAAGGTTGAGATAGAAGTGGTCGTTCCTGACGCAACGGCCAAAACGGTCGTTGATGCAGTAGTGCACGCGGCAAGAACCGGCAGAGTGGGAGACGGAAAAATATTTGTTCTGAATGTAGAAGAGGCCGTGCGCGTCAGGACCGGTGAATATGACAATGAGGCCCTTTGAATTGACAAGCGTGTGATCGTATGCATAAACTCTGGGAGGATTTAGCTACATGATTAGAAAAGATTTATTTCAAATAACGGCAGTTGTTCTGCTCTGTTTTCTGGTGTTTGCACCCTTTGCAGCAGCACAGGAGGGCCCTCTGTCGGCGACTGCTACGCCGACCGGTGCATCGGTTCCAAAGATCGATACAGGAGACACAGCCTGGATGCTGGTGTCAACGGCATTGGTGATGCTCATGACGCCGGGGCTTGCGATGTTTTACGGAGGCATGGTCCGCAGAAAGAACGTGCTCGGCACGATCATGCACAGCTTCATAGCCATCGCTTTGGTCAGCGTGCAATGGATTCTGTTCGGCTACTCGCTTTCGTTTGGCCCTGACTTCAAAGGCATTATCGGCAGTCTGGGCTGGGCGGGACTGAGCGGCGTGGATTTTTTGCCGAACGCAGATTATGCACCCACCATACCGCATATGGTTTTCATGCTGTACCAGATGATGTTTGCGGTAATCACCCCTGCATTGATCAGCGGAGCGTTCGCGGAACGCATGAAATTTTCAGCCTTTCTGATTTTTACGATTGTCTGGACAACCGTGGTGTATGACCCAGTTGCTCATTGGGTCTGGGGGACCGGAGGATGGCTCAGGAATCTGGGGGCGCTTGATTTTGCCGGCGGTATCGTCGTCCATGTTACTTCGGGGTTTTCCGCACTGGCCGCGGCGCTGTTTATCGGCAGAAGAAAAGGTTTTTTGCGCGAATCCATGCCTCCGCATAATTTGCCGCTGACGGTTCTCGGTGCGGGATTGCTCTGGTTCGGTTGGTTTGGATTCAATGCCGGAAGCGCTCTGTCCTCCGGCGCCCTTGCCGCTTCCGCATTCATCTCAACGCACGCAGCTGCTTCCGCAGCCACGATTGCCTGGATCGCAGTAGAGTGGATCCATCGCGGCAAACCCACCATGTTCGGCGCTGCTACAGGGGCAATTGCCGGTCTTGCTACTATTACTCCTGCAGCAGGTTTTGTAGGGCCTGTTCCGGCACTTATCATCGGCCTGGCCGCGGGCATCGTATGCTACTTTGCATTGAACGCAAAAACCAGGTTCGGATATGACGATTCTCTCGATGCTTTTGGCGTGCACGGTGTCGGTGGAATGGTCGGAACCCTGATGGTCGGGCTTTTCGCATCCCTCGCGGTAAATGCGGCAGGTGCAAACGGAATGTTTTTCGGCAATGCAAAGCAGTTGCTTATTCAAGCAGGGGCCGTGATTGTCGTTGCCGCTTATTCGTTCGTCGTCAGTTTGGTTGTGCTGAAGGTCATTGAAGCGGTCGGCGGGCTGCGGGTGAATGCGGATCAGGAAACGGAAGGACTTGACATAACGCAGCATGGAGAGGCAGGATATTCTTCATAGAAATAAACCTGTTCACCGCCGCTGGACAATCAATACGCCGATAAGGGCGGCGGTGCCTCCTATCACTTGGAGAAGAGTGATGCGTTCACTGAGAAAAAGTGCCGCAAATACCACTGCGACACAGGGCATAAGGTAATGATATACGATGGTGCGGGTGACGCCTATTTGCTGTATTCCCTGGTACCAGAGCGTGAAGGCCACGCCGGCGGCGATGAAAGCGCAAAAGCCGAGTGCGAACCAGGATTGCAGTGAGATGCCGGACCATGATTGCTGTGCCAGTTCGTACGCGCTGACGGGAAGGAGCACGATGGTTCCTGCCGCAATGCTGTATGCCGTGACTTTCAGCGGCGAATATTTCAGGAGCAGCGGTTTTGCCATGAGCGTATAGAAGGCCCAAAGCACAGCGCCGCAAAGAGTCAGAAGATCGCCGAAAAAGCCCGACGAGGAAAAACTGAATTCACCATAATGGCTTCTGATGATCAGAAATACGCCTGCGGAAGCCAGCGCCAGGCCGGCGATGATACGGGCAGTGACCCGCTCGTTCCCGCTGAGGGACTGAATGAATACCGCAAAAAGCGGCGAGAGAGAGATAATCAGCGCGGAATTTGAGGCTGATGTATAGTTCAGCCCGTACATGAAGAACAGATTGTACAGGGTGATGCCGATAATACCGAGCCGGACAAGCGCGGCACGATCCTGCCGGTCGACCGAGAGCGGCTCCTTGTTCAAAACCATGACGGTGATAAGGAAGAGGGCCGCCAGAAAGAATCGAACGACCGTAAAACTCAGGGGCAGAAACTCCGCGAGCGCGAATTTTACAACGGCGAAATTAACGCCCCATATTAAGGCGACGAGAAGAAGGCGAATATTAAACATGGCAAAAATCGGTGCAGTGCCGCTTTTCGAAAAAACAGCCGGCCGGATATCAGCAGTGAGCGGCACTATACCACAAATTAACTTGAATCATCAAATATATTGTGCTATCAATTACGTATGAGCTCTATTTCAACACGCATACCCGATCTTACCGCTGATATTCTGGCCGGCATTGTTGACGGTGTTGTCGTAACGGATTTGGATGGTATGGTTTTGATCTGGAACCGCGCCGCGGAAGAAATGACCGGTGTTGCTGCAGCGGACGCGATGGGAACAAGTGTTTATGCAATATTTTCCGATAATCCTGCCGTCAAAAAGCAGATAGAAAAAACGTTTTCAACCGGCAGGTCCTATTCGGACTATGAAGCCGAACTGGTGTCAAAACACCGGTCTCCGCTGCCCGTGGGTTTTGTAACATCCGTGCTCACGGACCGTGAGGGACGACCGACGGGACTTATCCTGTCTATCCGCGATCAGGAGGGTGTACGGGACCTCAAAGAACGCATGCGCCGCTCCGACCGCCTGACAACCCTGGGAATGATTGCCGCCGGGATAGCGCATGAAGTCAAAAATCCGCTGGTCGGTATACGCGGAGCAGCTCAGCTTCTGCAGTCGGAACTCCGTTCGGCAGCGGCTGCCGTCAAGGGAAATTTTGGAGAATATCTCGATGTGATTCTCAAGGAGGCCGACCGCCTGAACAGCGTGCTTGAAGAGATACTTGATTTTACACGCCTGAAGCCCCGGGAGATGCGCGCCCATAACATTCACAGCATTCTGGACCGCGTCCTTTTGCTGCAAGAGGGAAACGTGCGGGAAACCGGTACGGTGCTTACCCGGCTGTATGATCCGAGCCTTCCGGAGATCATCGGAAATGAAGACCAGCTGGTCCAGGTGTTTTTGAATATCATCAAGAATGCGATTGAGGCGATGCCTGGTGGAGGAAAGCTGACCGTGGTCACGAGGATGTCCGATTTTTTTACGAGTGTGCAGACGGACGGGAAAAAGCACAGGCTCATGGTCGTTAAGATTGGCGACACCGGCCCCGGCATAAAACAGGAACACTTGGCGGATATTTTTACGCCTTTTTTTACGACCAAAGACAGGGGGTCAGGCCTCGGCCTGGCGCTTTCCTATCAGATTGTGCAGGATCATCTGGGCACGATCAAAGTAGATAGCCGGCCGGATGAGGGCACCACATTCAGTGTGTATTTACCGCTGGCGGGATGATACGTGCGTCCACAGCAGGAAACTGAGAGAGTTGATATGATGAATGAAAAAATTCTGATCGTTGATGATGATGAGAGCGTCCGCTGGGTGCTTAAAAAAGCGCTCGAAAAAGATGGAATGGCGACCGTACTTGCGAAGAATGCACAGGAGGGATTAGAGCGTATCAGCGATGGCGACATTGCGGTTGCGCTTATGGATATCCGCATGCCGGGTATGTCCGGGTTCGAAGCCCTGGCAAAGATACAGGAAACCGGCAAAAACATTTCCGTCATCATTATGACTGCTCAGGCCACCATGCAGAACGCCATTGAGGCCATGCGGCGCGGGGCATTTGATTACATCACCAAACCCTTTGATCTTGACGAAGTAAGCATTCTTGTGCGAAAAGCGATGGATGTCAGACGCCTTTCACTCGAGGTCAATGCGCTCCGGGCCGAAGTAAGGGGAAAATATGAAGGAGGACTGATTGGCAATACGCCTGCCATGCAGGAAATATACAAAACGATCGGACGCGTTGCGGAGAGCGACGCAACAGTCCTGATCCACGGGGAGAGCGGCACCGGCAAGGAACTTGTTGCCCGGGCCATTCATTATCACAGCAAGCGAGCGGGGCGTCCGTTTATGGCGGTGAATTCCGCGGCCATTCCATCGGAGCTTCTTGAAAGCGAACTTTTCGGTCATGAAAAAGGATCTTTTACCGGCGCGGTGGCCAGAAAGATCGGAAAATTTGAGGCAGCCGCGGGCGGGACGCTTTTTCTTGATGAAATCGGCGATATGAATCTTCCGCTGCAGGGCAAGCTTCTTCGGGTGCTGCAGGAACGTGAGTTCGAACGGGTCGGTGGAACCGAATCGATCAAAACCGATGTGCGGGTGATCGCCGCAACGCATCAGGACCTGGACAAGGCCGTGCGCGAGAAGCAATTTCGGGAAGATCTTTTTTACCGCCTGAACGTCATTCAGATCAATATTCCGCCGCTTAGAAAACGCAAGGATGACATTATTCCTCTTGCGGAATATTTTGTCCAAAAGCACCAGTCAGTCTCAGGCAAAGCGAAGATCCTTACCCCAGAGACGCTCAAGATTCTCCGTGCCTATGATTGGCCGGGAAACGTGCGGGAACTGGAGAACGCGATTCAGCGTGCAATGACCCTTGCCCAGGGGGATAAAGTATTTCCCGATGCATTGCCGCCCCAGGTCTTCAGACCCAGCCAGGGAGCTCCGCTTTCCTTCGAAAATTTTCTGGAAGAAAAACTTGCCGATCTCGTGGAACGCATGGGCGGTCTTGAACAAGGGGACATTTATTCCATGGTGCTGCAGCGTGTCGAAAAGCCGCTTCTAACGCTGGTTCTCAAAAAGACGGAAGGAAACCAGGTGCGCGCGGCGAACCTTCTCGGGATCAATAGAAATACTCTCCGGAAAAAAATCAAGGAGCTTGGCATCAAAGGGCCGTTTAGTGAAGAAGAGGACGAGACATCCACGGATAGATGATCAGGGTTTGACGTTGTGCCGTCGCAGTCTTCCGAAGCATGGCAATAAAAAAGCCACCGGTGATAACCGGTGGCTTTTATTTTTCATTGGACAGCGAATCAGCAACGGGGAAAGTCCTGGATGCTACGGTTTACAGGCCCGGTATATTGTTGCGATCCCCATGGTCATGGAGTTTACGCGGACGTCGGCAAAGCCGTTCTTCATGATGATTTCGCGGAACACCGGCGGCTGGTAGAATTCCTCGATCGAGCGGGGAAGATAGAGAAACGGCTCGGCTGTTTTCATCACAAGATTGCTGATAAACGGCATGATCCGGAAGATATACCATTTATAAATTGCGAGGAACCAGCGGTTCTGCGGTCTGGTCAGCTCAAGGCAGAGAAATTTTCCTCCGGGCTTCAGTACCCTGCGGATTTCCTTCAGCGCGAGAATGGTGTCCGGAATATTCCGCATCCCGAAGGCAACGGTCACCGCATCAAAACTATTGTCCGGGAAGGGGATTTTCTTCGTGTCGGCAAACAAAAACGTGATGTTTGCGTACTTGTCGCCCTGTTTCTTCCGCGCAAGTTCGAGCATGTTTTCGCAGAAATCGGACCCTACAATAGAGCCTTCGTTTCCCACGGTGCGTGCAAGAATAAAGGAGAGTTCTCCCGTACCCGCGCATACGTCGAGTACGCGGTCTCCCCGTTTGATGCCTGATATGGCCACGGCGCGTTTCCGCCAATAGTGGTCCATTCCGAGGCTGAAGCTGCGGGTCAGCAAATCCACATACGGCGCCACCGTGGTGAAAATTTTATGTACAAAACGGTCTCTCGTTCCTGTTGTCATGGTTATGTGCGTTCCTTTTTGCTATGTCCTTAATACGTTTGTATTCTTTCGAGAACGGCGTATGTTACTCTTTTCTTTCCGGGTTGTCAAGGCGTCACCCGTTGCTATTTGCGGGTTTTTTCGTGTTTTTGCCGAGGAAATGTGCTGAGGAATTCTGGTTCTGTGCTTCTGCCGGCAGCATGTCCCGAGTATGACGATAAGTTATCAAATCTTCCACGGAGAGCACGGCCATGGAGTGCTTTTTAGCGAAGTTAACGATTTCCGGCAGACGGGCCATGCTGCCATCCGGGTTTGTGAGCTCACAGAGTACCCCATATGGTTTCAATCCGGCAAGACGCATCAGATCAACGGTTGCCTCCGTATGGCCGGGGCGTTCGAGGATCCCGCCGGGTCTGGCGCTGAGCGGGAATATATGCCCCGGTCGGTTAAGGTCACCCGGCTGCGCGTTGTCGGCAATGGCTGTTCGAATTGTTGTAACGCGGTCGGTTGCCGATACGCCGGTCGTGACTCCCCGGGCTGCTTCGATGGAAACCGTAAAAGCCGTTTGATAGCGGCTGGAATTATTGCTCACCATCATGGGCAGGGCAAGTGACCGCACTTTTTCTCCTGGCAGGCAGAGGCATACGATGCCGCTGCATTCTCGGATCATCATGGCCATCTGAGATTTGGTAAGAAACTCGGCGGCAAAAATCAAATCGCCTTCATTTTCGCGCTGTTCGTCGTCAACGACCAGCACGCCGCTGCCTTTACGAAGTGAGTCCAAGGCTTTCTGTACGCGTTGTTCGGCATCTCCGAATTGCGCAAGCAGATTCTGATTCATGGTAGTCCTCCTGTTGTAGTATTGATGTACCAGAACCAGGGCGAAGGGCAGGCGGTTCACCCCCACGCGTGAGGGCAACCGTGCGCAAGACATGCCGTCTGTGTGACAGGCAACCGCCTTGTCCTCTTTCATCCGGACTGTTACCGTCGGCTCTGGCTTTTCACCAGATCTGCTGACCTCCTTCCTGCATGGAAGGAGCGCTCGCGGGCTCCCCGCCGAAACGCGGGACACCGCCGGTAGGGAATTTCACCCCGCCCTGAGAACAAGTGACCGTATACTACAGGATGCGCGGGAGCTTGTCAACGGCCCGAAATCCCGGAAGACCAGAAGATCATTGCCCATCGTACAGTTGCTTTCTCTGGACTAAAACACGAAGACAGGATATGCTTTCTCCATGGGCAACGTTAGAAAAAAGCATGAATCAGGATTGCATTCCCCCGTTGCTGCAAGCGATACCATCCGACGCAAGCTGCTTGTTGAACTGCAAGAAGGGCCTGTGTCGGCATTGGAGCTTTCCGGCAGAATCGGCGTTTCGGAGAAAGATATATACGAACATCTGGAGCATATCCGTGCGACACTCCATCATACCGGAAGACGCCTTGCAATACAGCCTGCGGAATGCGTGAAATGCGGGTTTCTTTTTCAAAAACGGGACCGGCTCAAAAAACCGGGGAGGTGTCCGGTCTGCCGCAACGAATCCATTCATGATCCGCTTTATTCTCTCTCACTGGGAAACTGATTTTTATTCTTTCAAACATGAGGTTGTTCTTCCCCGTTTTTTAGAATCTTCCTAGCAAAGGCTAAACAACTAAATAGCCACCACAGGTACCTCATTCTTCTCCGCTGCTCAGTTTCGTATCACCTGCCGTTCTCTTGCTCATTTTCCGCTGTCCAGGATTGTAAAAAACGCTGAAAATTTAGCACTACTGGATTGGCACAGGCCTTGCTATGCACATAAGTAAGATTCATGAATGCAGAGGAGGCTCTTATGAGACAGATTGCGGTTTACGGAAAAGGCGGTATCGGAAAATCAACCACCACGCAAAACACGGTAGCTGGTTTGGCTGAGGCCGGATACAAATGCATGATTATCGGATGCGACCCCAAAGCGGACTCGACGCGTCTTATTCTGAATAAAAAAGCGCAGGCAACCGTTATGGATCTTGCCCGGGAGCGTGGTACAGTTGAAGATCTGGAACTTCAGGAGGTGCTCCTGACCGGGTTTAAAGGCATCAAGTGCGCTGAATCCGGCGGGCCGGAGCCGGGCGTGGGTTGTGCGGGCCGAGGAGTTATTACTGCAATAAATTTTCTTGAAGAAAATGGAGCATACGGCACGGACACTGACTTTATTTTTTACGATGTCCTGGGTGATGTGGTGTGTGGAGGATTTGCAATGCCTATCCGCGAGGGCAAGGCGAAGGAAATTTACATCGTTACGTCAGGGGAAATGATGGCTATGTATGCCGCGAACAACATCGCGCGGGGGATTCTGAAATACGCACAGAGCGGCGGGGTGCGGCTCGGCGGCCTGATCTGCAACAGCAGAAAAACGGACAAGGAGTTCGAACTCATCTCAGAGCTTGCAAAAAAACTGAACACCCAGATGATCCATTTTGTGCCGAGAGACAACGAAGTACAGCGTGCTGAACTGCGCCGGATGACGGTGATTGAGTATGCTCCCCAGCATGCGCAGGCGGACGAATACCGGACGCTGGCGAAAAAAATTGCCGACAATAAGGATTTTGTCATTCCAACGCCTATCAGCATGGATGAATTGGAAAGACTGCTGATGGATTTCGGGATTCTTGACAATGCGTGACGAGTGAAAACGGCCCAAAAAACCCAGAAAACGAGGCTTCATGCGGCTTGGAGGTATTTGGTGTGAAAAGGAGAATGTATGGGCAAGACAATTGAAGAAACTAAAACAATTATTGATGAAACGCTGGAGGCTTATCCGGAAAAAGTAAGAAAAGCGAGATCGCGGCATCTTGCACCGAATGATCCCGCAGGAGAATGCGCAGGATGTAAAGTTCAGAAATCCAATATAAAGTCGCGTCCCGGCGTCATGACGGTCCGCGGCTGCGCATACGCCGGAGCCAAAGGGGTGGTTTTTGGTCCAGTCAAAGATCAGATATGCATTAGCCACGGCCCCATCGGCTGCGGATCATACAGCTGGGCGTCGCGCCGCAATTACTATAATGGAGAGACAGGTGTAAACAGTTTTGGAACCATGGTTTTTACGACTGACTTCCAGGAAAAAGATATCGTTTACGGCGGGGACAAGAATCTTGATGCGGCGATCAGCGAATTGCGGGGGCTTTTCCCGCTTGCGAAAGGCATCAGCATACTTTCCGAATGTCCGGTCGGCCTTATCGGCGACGATATCGAAGCGGTTGCAAAAAAGAAGAAAAAAGAACTCGGCATCAACATTGTTCCGGTCCGATGTGAAGGTTTCCGCGGCGTGAGCCAGTCTCTCGGGCATCATATCGCCAACGACTCCATACGGGATCATATGCTGGGAAAAGGGAAACTGGAGACGACGACACCGTATGACGTGGTGCTGATGGGGGATTACAATATCGGAGGGGACGCCTGGTGTTCAAGAAAAATCCTTGAAGAAATGGGGCTCCGGGTGATCGGGCAGTGGACCGGTGACGGGACCGTAAATGAAATCGGGACAGCGCATAAAGCCAAACTGATACTGATCCATTGCTACCGTTCTATGAATTATATAAGCCGCCATATGGAGGACACATACGGCATACCGTGGGAAGAATTTAATTTTTTCGGTCCTACCAAAATAGCTGCCAGCATTAGGAAAATTGCGGCCCGCTTCGATGACTCCATCAAGGAAAAAGGTGAGGCGGTCATTGCGAAATATAAACCCATGATGGACGCCGTTATAGCAAAATACCGCCCGCGGTTGGAGGGGAAGAAGGTCATGCTGTACGTCGGTGGATTGCGTCCGCGGCATACCGTCGGCGCGTATGAGGACCTCGGAATGGAAATCGTTGCCTCTGGATATGAGTTTGCGCATGATGATGATTACACACGCACCTATCCGCTGATGCAAAAAGGAGCTCTGATCATGGATGATGCGTCCGAGTATGAACTGGAAGAATTCACCCACAAACTACGGCCCGATCTTGTTGGTGCCGGTATTAAGGAAAAGTACACGTACCATAAGATGGGCATACCGTTCCGGCAGATGCACTCCTGGGATTATTCTGGCCCATACCACGGATATGATGGATTCCCGGTGTTTGCGCGAGACATGGACGCGGCGGTCAACAGCCCCACGTGGAAGTTGATCCGCAAAAGAAAATAAAATTACAGCGAGAGAGCGGGCGGATTTCAGCATGTATTTAGAGTGCCGCTCCGCAGGGGAAAGTTTTGGAGGATACCATGAAGGTGAAAGATCACAGCGAACTGTTCCGGGGGGCGGACTATCTCAAACAGTGTGAGCAGAAAAAAGAGTTTGAAGACGCCTATTCTGAGGATGAGGTAAAGCGGGTATCAGACTGGACAAAAACCCAGGAATACAAGGATAAAAACTTTGAGCGGAAGCACATTAAGATCAACCCGGCAAAAGCGTGCCAGCCGCTTGGAGCGCTTTATTGTGCCTCCGGCTTCGAAAATACGCTCCCGTTTATACAGGGAGCTCAGGGCTGCGCTGCGTATTTCCGGAGCCAATTGAACCGCCATTTCAAGGAACCTGTGCAGGCGGTTTCAACTTCGATGACAGAAGACGCGGCAGTGTTCGGTGGTTTGAACAACATGATCGAAGGATTGGAGAATGCCTACTCATTGTACAAGCCGAAAATGATGGCTATTTTTACAACGTGCATCGCTGAAGTCATCGGTGACGATCTGAACGCTTTTTTGAAAACGGCCCATGAGAAAAAAGTAATACCAGAGGATCTGCTGACACCGCACGCAAATACGCCGAGCTTTGCGGGTACTCATATTACCGGCTACGACAACATGCTGAGAGGCATCCTGAGGCACCTGACTGAGGGAAAAAAGAAGGAACCGAACGGGAAGGTGAATATTATTCCGGGATTCGACGGGTATGTCGGGAACATCCGGGAAATTAAGCGGATTCTGAACCTTATGAATATCACGCATACAGTTCTTGCCGATATCAGCGATCAGTTTGATTCTCCCAACATCGGAGTCGCTAAAATCTACACCGGTGGCACACCGCTGGCTGACACGATGGATTCGATCAATGCCTCCTTAACGGTCGCGCTTCAAAAGTATTCGACGGCGCGGACCATGGACTATATCGGAAAAACATGGGGCCAGAAAACCCTTGTTGCGACACCCATTGGAGTGAAGCGTACAGACATATTTCTCGAGGAACTTAGCAGTATAACAGGTAAGCCGATTCCGCGCGAACTGGAAGACGAACGCGGTCGGCTTGTGGACGCCATGATTGATTCTCATCCCTATGTGCACGGAAAACGATTTGCGCTTGTGGGCGATCAGGATATGCTGCTCGGACTTATCAGCTTTATCATGGAGATGGGTGGGGAACCGATTCATGTTGTTTGCACCGCCGACGACAAGTCGTTCCAGCAAGAAGCGCAGGAACTTCTTGCGTCGAGCCCGCATGGAGCGGGGGGAACGGTGTACATCAATACGGACATGTGGCACCTGCGGTCACTGATGTTCACGGACCCTGTTGACCTTGTGGTCGGCAGTTCCTACGCGAAATATTTGTGGAGAGACACCGGTACACCTCTTGTCCGTATCGGTTTTCCTCTCCTTGACCGCCACCATCTGCACCGCTACCCGATTATCGGATACCAGGGTGGTTTGAACATTCTGAACTGGATCGTCAATACGGTGCTTGATGAACTGGACCGTAACACGCTCAATACGACAAGCTTTGATGTCATCAGATAGGAATGACCGGAGATTGCCATGGTCGAAACGCTGGAGAGATTAATACAGTACGGCTGTACAGCAGACAGTCGGGAAAAAATATGCCGGTCCCGCGGGGGCGAGTCTTGCGCTTTTGACGGCGCCATGATCGTGCTGCAGCCCATTGCGGATACGGCCCATATCGTGCATGGCCCTATTGCCTGCTGTGGCAACTCATGGGAGGGACGCGGGACACTGTCTTCAAAGGGGGCTCTGCACACAAAGGGATTTACCACCGATATGGGCGAGATCGACATTATATACGGGTCAGAGGAAAAGCTGGGTAATGCCATAAGCAGCGTTTTCCGCGCCGTCTCACCCAAGGCTATATTTGTATATTCAACATGTGTCAGCGGCTTGATTGGAGAAGATATTGAATCGGTATGCAGAAAATCCGAAGCGATTTTTGGTATTCCGATCATTCCCGTGCTTGCACCGGGTTTTGTGGGGCCGAAGAACTTGGGAAACCGCATTGCCGGGGAAGTGCTGCTGAACCACGTGATAGGCACGGGTGAACCGCCGGTCATGACCCATTACGATATCAATCTTATCGGCGAATACAATATTGCAGGTGATCTTTGGTTTGTCGGTCCGATGCTGGAGAAGGCCGGATGCCGCATTCTTTCGCGAATTACGGGAGATTCAACGTATGAGGAGATTACCTGGGCGCACCGGGCAAAATTAAATGTAGTGCTCTGTAGCCGCGCTCTTATCAACGTGCCTCGCGAGATGAAGAAGAAATACGCCATCCCGTATATAGAGGTTTCTTTTTTCGGCAAAACGGAAATTGCGAAAGCTCTTCGTTCCATCGCAGACGAACTGATGAAATCCGAACCGAAAAGCCAAAAAACGGAGTTAGACTCGAAGTTTGACCTGCGTACCACAGTCGAGCTTCTTGTCAGATCGGAAGAAAAACGATTAAAAGAACGACTAAAGCCGTACGAGCACCTTCGGGGAAAGAAAGCCGTGTTGTATAGCGGCGGTGTCAAGAGTTGGTCCTTTATTTCCGCCCTCCGGGATCTTGGGATTGAAATCGCGGCAGTAGGCACGAAAAAGAGCACAAAAGAAGATGAATTGAAAATGAAAGACATTCTGGGACCGGAGGCCCCTCTGGTAGAGGACGTAACACCGAAGAACCTTCTTGCATTACTACGGGAACGAAATGCCGATATTCTGGTGGCAGGGGGACGGAACCAGTATCTCGCCGCCAAGAAAGGGTATCCGTTTATCGATGTGAATCAGGAACGTCATGTCGCATATGCTGGTTATGATGGCTTTGTCAATTTTGCGGAGCAGTTGAGTCTCAGCGTGCGTTTCTATGAACAGAATACTGGATGTAAAGAGCGGGCTCCGGAAGTGCCAAAAACCGTGAAGAAGCATCAGCCCGCGGCGACCAATCTGAAATCAGATGTTTTAATCGATCCCCTGAAACACTCGCCAACTATGGGAGCGACAATCGCGCTTCAGGGTATTGACCGCGCGCTTCCGCTTCTTCACGGCGCTCAAGGATGCACTTTTTTGGGGAAAGTGCTGATTACCAAGCATTTTCGCGAACCCATCGCGCTCGTAACTGACAAGCTTTTCGTGGAAGAAGTGGTCATGGGGAGTGAAGAAAAACTGGCCAAGACGGTGTCGGAATTTGCAGCAAAATCAAAACCGACATTGATCGGGGTTCTTACGTCGGGACTAACTGCGATCAAAGGCGACGATGTCGAACGCGCACTGAAAAGCGTGCAGTCCGGGAAGACGGACACGCGCATCATTCATATCCAGACGCCGGATTACGACGGAGGTCTCGAAACCGGATATGTGCGGGCAGTTGAAGCTGTACTAAGAATTGCGAACGATTCCGTCTTTTCTGGAAAAAATAATCTGCCGCATACGGAGTCCAAACGTATCAATATACTTCCTGGATCTCATCTTACACCTGCTGACGCAGCGGAGCTGAGAGAAATCGCCGAATCGTTCGGATTAATCCCGGTTATTCTTCCCGATTTGGCCGCGCTCGACGGGAGCCGTCAGGGATTTTCACCTCTTGCGATTGGTGGGGCGACACTGGACGATATTGCATCAATGAAATACGCGGTGCATACCCTGGCAATAGGCGTGAGCATGGAACCGGCGGCGAAGTACCTGCAGCGCTCGTTTGGAATCGAATATACAATGTTTGACAGTATTACCGGGCTGGCTTGGTCCGATGCTTTTTTTGAAAAATTTGTACAGGTAAGCGGAAAACATATACCTGCGAAATATGGGCGTCAGCGCAGGATACTGGTTGATGGAATGCGGGACGCATACAGCTATTTTGGAAATAAGAAAATCTGCACTGCCCTTGAGCCCGATCTTTCCGCTCAAACGTCGAAATGGCTTGAAGAAATGGGTGCCTGCATCGATCTCGCCGTTATACCGACACTCTCGGACGCTGCTGACCATATTCAGGCGCGCGAAGTACGGATCGGGGGCTTGCATGAAGTCCACGGGAACCTCGACGCGCTTATATCAAATTCGCATGCGGAATCAACGGCTAAACAACTTGGTGTTCCTCTTTATCAGATGGGATTCCCGGTGTATAAAATTCTTGGATACACATCAAAGATCACGATCGGATATCGAGGCACACTGAGCTTAATACAGGAACTGGGGAATCTTCTGATGCAAAAGCACTGATGTCTCCTGGCAGAAAACCTCTGCACAGGATAAGGAGATGAGATATGAAAGTCGCGTTTGCAACAACAGATGGAAAAACCATAGATGAACATTTCGGCAGGGCAGGGCTGTTTGCCATTTACGAGGTAACTATGGATGGCAGTTCCTTTAGCGAACTCAGGCAATTTGCGGATGGCGTGGACTCAGTAGTCGTAAATACCAAAAACATGGGGCAGGTTCACGATGATGCGGTACAGGCGAAAGTGGACAGGCTTGCCGACTGCAAACTGATTTACCTCACGGAGATAGGAGGTCCTTCGGCGGCTCGCCTGGTGCAGAAAGGGATTATGCCGATGAAGGTAAAAGAACCAACAGCAATTGACCATGCGTTGAATCAGCTGGGAGAATCTCTCAAAAAATCTCCCCCGCCTTGGTTGAGAAAAGCGTTGCAGCAGTAACAGCATTCTATAAATAAACAGTAACCGTGTGAGGAGGATAACGGAATGAAAATGATCAGAGCATTCATAAGGCCAGAAAAGGAGCAGGAGGTTGTGCTGGCGCTTGAAGGGGCGGGATTTCCTTCACTGACCAAGATGCCGGTATTCGGACGAGGGAAACAGAAAGGACTTACTGTTGGACCGGTCCATTATGACGAACTGCCGAAAACGCTTTTGATGATGGTAGTAGAAGACAAAGACCTGCAGAGTGTCATCAAGGTGATTCAGGATAAGGCCCGAACAGGGTTTATCGGCGATGGAAAAATATTTGTGAGCCCGGTGGAAAGCGCATATACCGTCAGGACCGGAGAAACAGGTTTGTAGTATGCGATTCAGGATTGAAAAAGCATAAATGAAAAATGCGCCTGTGCGGATTATCCATGCGTGCTTTTTCACCTGTGCAGTTCAAACAGCCGACATGATCGGCAGGAGGTTTTGTCATGAAGGAAATTACCGCAATTATCAGACGCGATAAGGTGCCGGAAACGAAATCCATGTTAGCGGAGATGGGTTATCCTTCGCTTACAATACAGAGCGTTGATGGACGAGGCAGGCAGAAAGGAACGCTGTGTGCGGAAATGGACCATGAAATGCCTGATAGCTATTGCACTGCTGTAAAGCTCAAACCGACGCCGTCTAAGTACGCTCTTGAGCACACGCTTCCGAAGGTTGCCCTGTACGTGCCGAAGCGGCTTCTGACCATCGTCGTTCCGGATGATGTCGTGAGCTCGGTTGTCAAGGCGCTTATCAAGGTGAATAAAACGGGAAAAGCTGGAGATGGGAAAATTTTTGTTTCACCGATTGAAGGAGCAGTCCGAGTCCGGACGGGAGAACAGGATGGAGAGGCTATTTCATAGCCATATAAGGACGATTGGTATCATCTAAACCAGAAAAATGATTTCGGAGGATATGTGCAATGGCATCCATCACGGGAAAAACGAGAGGGGGCGAGTCCTGGACCCCGACATTTGTAGAATTGATCGATGCAGAAAAATGCATTGCGTGCGGACGGTGCTACAAAGTATGCAGTAGAAGTGTTCTTGAGCTTGTGCCACGGACAGACGATGGTGATGATGAAGGGAACAAGGTAATGTCAGTTCTTCATCCTGACGATTGTATCGGCTGTGCAGCCTGCTCGCGGGTCTGCGCGAAAAAGAGTTTAACGTTCGTCGAAGTATAATGTCTGAATGAGGAGCAGCCCTGCTGAGGAGCTCTGATGAACGGTATTATCCGCCTCGCGCGCAAATCAGATATTCCTTTTCTTTGTGATCTGCTTGATGATCTGTTCCGCATCGAGGCGGATTTTGCGCCGGATCTGGAAAGGCAGGTCCGGGGCCTCGATTTGCTGCTGGGCCATGAGACCGGCGAGTCAGCGGTTTTTGTTGCAGAGCAGGAGGGGAAGATCATCGGCATGGCGTCTGTCCAGGTGTTGGTGTCCACCGCCGAAGGAGGGCTGGTGGGAATGGTCGAAGACGTGATTGTGGGCCGTCAATTCAGAAGAGTAGGTGTTGGGTCGCGCCTTCTTGAACGTATCATCGCCTGGAGCCGGACCAGAGGTCTCAGGAGGCTTCAGCTTCTTGCCGATTGCACGAATACGTCTGCAATCGGTTTTTATGTCAGCCGAGGTTGGCGGACAACCAAGCTTCAGTGCCTTCGCATGCTGCTTACATGATTCGCTGCTGAAACTTTGTGCAGGTGCCTACCTTTATCAATCCTTTTCTATCCAGTAAACATCCAAGTTGTTTGATAAAACAAAAGAATAATTCTGGCAAATCTCTTGCTAATTCAAATTGTAAAACAACGATTGCGAGGTGACAGCCGTGATACGAACACAGAAAGCTGACATAATGAAACATCCCTGCTTTACCGAGGGCGCCCATAAAACCTATGGCAGATTGCATCTGCCGGTCGCACCGGCATGCAATATCCAATGCCGGTATTGCATACGGAAATTTGATTGCGTCAACGAGTCCCGTCCTGGTGTCACAAGCGCGATTTTTACTCCTCAGGAGGCATTGGAGCGTGTTTCATCGCTGATCAGCCGGAATGACCGATTGAGTGTTGTGGGAATTGCGGGACCCGGTGATGCGCTTGCAAATGAAATGACTTTTGAAACGCTGCAAGCGATCCATCGGGAGTTTCCGGAATTGATTCTGTGTATTTCTACCAACGGTCTTTCACTGCCGGATCGGCTTGCGGATTTGATAAAGGCTGGTGTAACAAGCGTTACCGTAACTATCAACGCAGTGACGTCCCAGACGGCGGAACGAGTGTATTCTCATATCGATTATCATGGTAAACGCTACACCGGAAGAACAGCAGCGGATATCCTGGTTGCGAAACAATGGCATGGTGTTCTGGATTCGATTGACGCAGGTCTGACAGTAAAAGTGAATACCGTATTGATACCGGGAGTGAACAGCCATGAAACAAAGCTGATCGCGGAGCGCGCGAAAGAGTATGGAGTGGATGTCATGAACATTTTGCCACTGATACCGCAGGCGGAGTTTGCGCACCTGAAAAAACCTTCTCATGCCGTCATTGAAACCATGCGCGCAATATGCAAACCTTTCGTCAAACAGATGGCGCACTGTCGCCACTGCCGTGCGGACGCGTTCGGAACTCTGAACGAAGACAAGGATATCGATTCAGAAGTGCTCATGGCACGGATCGGGGAAGAATACAACGAACTGGTGTTCTAATGGGAACGCTTTTACTGGAGCAAGAACAGGAGCGGTATCGCAGGCAACTAACCTTGCGTGGTTTTTCTGCCGGCCATCAGCAGAAATTAAAAAGCTCAACTGCCATGATTGCCGGAGTAGGAGGATTGGGCGGAACTGCCGCGTTGTATCTTGCCGCCGCCGGAATCGGAAGGCTGATTCTCGTTCATGCCGGTGTGCTGGAACTGCCTGATTTAAACCGGCAGATATTGATGAAGAACTCCCGTATCGGGGAAAGCAGGGTTGCACAGGCGAAAGAGAGCATTCAGAGCATAAATCCGGAAGTCTTCCTGGAGACATACGATGAACGGATATCCGACGTGAATGTGCAGCAACTGATCGGCACAGCGCAGATTGCACTGTCTACACGGCCGAATTTCACCGAGCGACGTACTTTGAACAAAGCGTGCATTGTAAAGGGAATTCCTATGATTGAAGCGGCTATGAACGGCATGGAAGGGTACATTTTTAATGTTATACCCAGAACAACACCCTGCCTTCACTGTATCTTTCCCAAAGACGATCCGGAATGGGAAGAACTGGGTTTTTCGGTGATCGGAGCCGTACCCGGCATGCTTGGGTGCATTATGGCGCTTGAAGCGATAAAAATTCTGACTGGTTATGGACAACCGCTGCTTTCCCAGATGCTGGTGTTAAGTACCATGGATATGGAGTTTATAAAAATAAAAACTGTCCGAAATGCAGAATGTAAAATATGCGGGGTGAATGCAACTTGATGCAAGGATGATGTTCATGATACCCGTTGATAGCTGTTTGCGCATGCGAGCATTTTCTCTCCGTAAAAAATGAAATAGATAGGACTGCGTTATGAAGGAAATGCGTTCAAAACCGCCAAGTTGCTGCATTGTAGTCAGAGCTGAGGTCGGCACGCTTGGCTACAGGAAGGCCGTGCTACTTGATGAAATAGGAAGATTGGGCTCGATTGCTCGTGCGTCAAAGTCTGCAGGTATCGATGTAGGTCACGGAAGGGAGCTTGCGAAAGACTTTATTGAGTCTTTTCGGGTGCCATTGATCGAATTCGATGATCGATATTTGGATTCTGATCGCGTGCGGCTGACATGCTTAGGAAAAGATGTGCTTCATTGGTACTGGCAGCAATTTGTGTCCACCTGGTCATTGATCCTTGAAGAGCGAAGCAAAAGCTATTATTCATTTTGGAAAACACCTTAATGGCAGTCAGATCTGCCTGCGGTTCTGGAAAACATCAAGCCAAACAGAAATTGCAATATGTATTAAAAAGTGACCCGCAGAAGTGGATTTAAAACGATATTCTACATGCTATTATATCCAAGAGGTGCTCAATGAAGATCAGTGCTCGTAACGTGTTGTCAGGAAAGATTGTCGAAGTGAAAAAAGGACAGATTATGGCGATCATAAAACTTGCTTTAAGCACGGGCAATACCGTAACCTCGATTATTACAAACGAAAGTGTGGACAATCTTGGTCTACATCCCGGCAAGAATGCAGCGGCGATTATCAAGGCCGATTCGGTAATGATCGGGAAAGGCGAAGCAAACCTGCAGATAAGTGCGAGAAATATCATAAAAGGCAAAATCAAAAAAATCAAGGAAGGCATGGTCATGGCTGAAATTATACTCGACGTGGGCGATAGTAATCTGATCGCTGCTACGATTTCAGATGAAAGCGTGAAGCGGCTTGCGTTGCATGAAGGTGACGATGCCTTCGGGATCTTCAAGGCTACCAGTGTTATGATGAGTGTATAAGCAATGTTTACTGAAAGGAGATGGTTCTGTATGAAAAAAATAATGTTGGTGTTTGTTTCTGTGCTTTTGCTGTTCATGGCAACAACCAGAGTGTATTCGGCTGATGCGGAACAACTCACTGTTTCCGCTGCTATCAGTCTCAAGAATGCCTTTGAGGAGATCGGAAAAATCTACGAAGTACAGAACAAGGGATCGAAGATCGCTTTGAATCTCGGCGCATCGGGAAATCTAATGGCGCAGATCAAGGGGGGGGCTCCGGTCGATGTGTTTGCCTCCGCCGCCCAGAAGGACATGGATGATCTCGACAATGCAGGTTATATTCAAAAAAATACAAGAGCAAATTTTGTTTCAAATTCCGTCGTGCTCATTGTTCCTGCAACGTCCAAAATACTTCCCGGTTCATTTGAAGACCTTAAAAAACCGGAGATAAGGAAAATTGCTGTCGGCAATCCTAAAACCGTCCCGGCGGGTCGATATGCCGATGAGACATTAAAATATCTCAAAATATTTGGGGCAGTACAGGAGAAGCTTGTTCTGGCTGAAAATGTACGACAAGTACTCGATTACGTTGCCCGGGGAGAAGTGGATGCAGGGATCGTGTATTCAACCGACGCTAAGATGAGTACGCAGGATGTCAACATTATTGCAACCGCGCCGGCGGGCAGCCATAAACCCATCGTATATCCGATCGCTGTTGTCCAGGGTGCGAAAAACGAAAATGCAGCAAAAAAATTCATAGCCGTCGTTGTCTCCAGCGAAGGCAGAAAGATCCTCTCCAAGTACGGATTTAAACCGATAGAGTCGGCAAGGTAGTTATCTGTTGCGCGGAGAGACAGGAGCATGAGAATGGAAGATTCCCTGTTGTTCTCTCTGAGACTTTCCGTGCAGGTAGCGGCGGTTGCGACTCTTTTTGTCGTAATTGCCGGACTTTCTGCGGCGTATGTTCTCTCCCGCAAGGATTTCTGCGGCAAAGAACTGTTCGACATTGTTCTTACCCTGCCGCTTGTGCTGCCGCCCACAGTCACGGGTTATTATCTCATTGTTTTGTTCGGTCGGAATGGTTTCCTCGGCCAGTATATATACGCCTGGACCGGTTGGAGCATCATGTTTACCTGGTATGCAGCAGTTCTTGCCTCATTTGTGGTTGCTCTCCCGCTCATGGTCAAAACATCGCGCGCGGCTATCGAATCCGTGGATGAAAACCTGATTCGTGCCTCTTACACGCTCGGGCATTCCGAATACTGGACTGCGATCAAGGTTATTCTTCCGTTGGCAAAGAAAGGTATCATTGCCGGAATCATTCTTTCATTTGCGAGGGCTATGGGTGAGTTCGGCGCGACGCTGATGATTGCGGGGAACATTCCCGGCAAAACGAATACAATGCCTTTGGCCATTTATTCCGCGACTGCCAGCGGAGAATATTCTCACGCAACGATTATGGTCATTGTGTTTACGTTGATTTCTGGAATTTTTCTGTATGTTGCAAATAAACTGAGCAGGCGGGTGATCTGAATGAGTCTTGCCGTCACCTTGCAAAAAAATATCCGCGGCTTCGCGCTTGATATCCGGTGGAAAATCAGAAACGAGCTTGCAGTTCTGTTCGGCCATTCCGGATCGGGAAAATCGATGACGCTCCAGCTTCTGGCTGGATTGCTCAAGCCGGATGCGGGGGCTATCCTGATGGATGGCCGCACACTCTTTGACAGCGCTTCTTCCGTTAATTGCTCTCCTCAGGAACGGTCTTTCGGGTATGTATTTCAGGACCTCGCCTTGTTTCCGCATATGACGGTGATGGCCAATATTTTGTACGGAGCCCATGGGCTGCACAGAGAGGAACGGGATCAACGTGCTCGTGCGATGATCGAACGATTTCGTTTGTCGGGCCTTGAGAACGCAATGCCCGGCGAAATATCCGGAGGACAAAAACAGCGTGTGGCGCTTGCGCGCGCACTGATCAGAAAACCGGGTGCATTGCTGCTGGACGAACCGTTCAGCGCTCTTGACAACCATATCCGGATTGAAATGAGAAAATTTCTTCTGGACGTCCAGCGATCATTCAATATCCCCGTCGTGCTGGTGACCCACGATCTTATCGAGGCATCTACGCTGGCAGATACAGTAATTGTGTACGCGCACGGGAGGGTTCTTCAGCAGGGGACACCGGCAGAACTGCTCCGTACACCGCTGTGCAGGGAAGTTGAGGATATTATGGATCCCGGGCTGTGTCGGTGTGCATATCGGGCTGAGTAAGGGGAGTGCGATGCAGCAACGTCATTATGCGTACAATCTTTCGCAGTTATCTCAAACCGAACACAGTTGGCAGATACAGCGATAACGATGGAAAAAACATGGTTATCAGAAGAGCCAATAACATGATTGCGATGAAAGGCAGAACCGAACGGGAAATCGTCTCCAGGGGAAGGCCGGCTACATTCGCGATGACGTAAAGGTTTACGGCCACGGGCGGTGTTATCTGCCCGATGGCAAGATTAAGCGTCATGACCACCCCGAACCAGATGGGGTCCCAGTGGAAATGCAGCATGATGGGAATCAGGATGGGGAGAAACACATAGTAAATGGAGATCGCGTCCATAAGCATGCCCGCGATGAAGAGAATGACATTTACGAGAATAAGGATGACGATGGGGTCTGTGGAGAGAGACAACAGATACGACGCGGTTTTGTCCATGACGCCGAGCGTCGATCCCGTCCACGAAAAGAGTCCCGCAAAAGCGACAATAAACATGATCACTGCCGAGGAAAGGACAGAGTCCCTGAATATCCCGTACAGCATCTCCAGGGTGAGACTGCGATACACAACAAAACCGATAAACAGTCCGTAAAACACCGCGATCACCGCAGCTTCTGTCGCGGTAAAGATGCCCCCGTATATTCCGCTCAGGATCACGACCGGCGCGAGCAGCCCCCAGATAGCCTCTTTGAACGCCTGCCATATTTCTTTTCCCGTGCCCCAGCTTTCGCCTTTCCAGCCATGTTTTTGTGCAATGTAGCAGGAAGGAACAATGAGAAGAAGCGCGGTCAGGATTCCGGGTATGACCCCTGCCGCAAAAAGAGCAGGCACGGACGTTGCTGTTATGACCCCATAGATTATGAAAGCGATGCTCGGGGGAATGACAATGGCGAGTGATCCGCTGCTTGCTATGAGCGCCGAAGTAAAGCCTTTATTGTACCCTAAGGTAATCATGGCAGGATACAGGATGACTCCCAGAGCGGCAGTATCCGCTGGTCCCGAACCTGATATTCCGGCGAAAATAACCCCCACAATAATAGTCACCACAGCGAGGCCGCCTGGGATGGGCCCCACCAACAGGCTGACCAGGTGGATGAGACGTTTTGAAATGCCGCACCGCTCGAGGATAAGGCCTGCAAGAATAAAGAAAGGCAGAGCAAGGAGTTGAAACTTGGCCACACTGGCGTAGAAATTGGGGCCGATTACCTCTATTCCCAGATTGTATTTCCAGATAAGAAGAAGCGAGGTAAAGCCGAGCGTCGTGGCAACAGGAACGCCGAGGAGCAGAAGAACGAGAAAAACGGCAAAAAAGAGAATAATTGATTCCATTAAGCCTGCTTTCTTTTGGCTTCCGTATACCACGCTTCCGCTACGCGAAGTATTATCAGGATCCCGCCGACAGGGATGGCCAGAGTATACAGCCACTGTGGGATATCGAGCGCTTCGGAGGTTATATTCAGGGCCAATTCATCTTGAATCTGGAAGTAGCTGATGTAAACGATGATCGCGACCGTTACCATGGTGAGAATTGAGGCGAGAGGAAAGAGGATCCGCCTCAGGCGCGGGACGCGGAGCTCCAGCAGGTTGAATCCTAAATGAATGCCCCTTCTGAATCCCGCGGCGGCCCCCAGCATGGTAAGCCAGACAAGGCAGGCCACTTCTATTTCTTCAGTGGAGGCGAAAGAATACTGGATGAAGTAGCGGGTGATTACGTTCAGAAAGGCGAATGCCGCCATGATGCCGAGCAAAACAACGGCCGCCACTTCTTCCAGGTTTTGCTGTATTTTCTTCAACATCGTTATTTTGCCTTTGCCGCTTTTTGGATGTCTTTTTCCGCAATTTTTACCAGCTCAGGGCCTATTTCTTTCACCCATTTGTCATACACAGGTTTGGTTTTATCCTTGAAAGCTTTTGTCTGCGCAGGCGTAAGAACTGTTACTTCCATCCCGTTTTTTCGGAGGTTATCAAAGGCAACGGTGCTTCCTTCCAGACCTTCCCGTGCGCCTTTTTTCTGCCACTTCACGACATCCCGTGCAACTTTTCTGATTATCTCCTTGTCTTTCGGGTCAAAGGTATCCCAGACTTTTTTACTCACGCCAAGAATGATGGGATCGATGGTGCAATTCCACGCCGTCATGTATTTGTGCACCTGCCACAGCTTGTTCGGAATGGTGACGGATATGACGGGGTTTTCCTGTCCGTCAACCGTTCCCTGCTGAAATGCCGACAGAGCTTCGCCCCAGTTCATGGATACGGGGTTTGCCCCCATGGCTTTGAAAATATCAATGAAAATAGGCGAGCCGACGACCCGGAATTTTAGTCCTTCGAGGTCTGCAGGTTTCACGACAGGCTTTTTGCCGTTCGTAATCTGACGGAAGCCGTTTTCCGCCCATCCCAGACCGAGCACTCCCTTTTCCTCCATAATTTTAAAAAGACGCTTGCCGACCTCTCCATTTTCCACCGCATCAAGGGCCTTATAATTGGGAAAGAAAAAAGGCAGCGAGAACAGGTTCAACTCTTTTATTGTCGGAGACCAGTTGATCGTGGAGCCCACGGCAAAATCGATGACCCCCTGTTTCATCAGAAGAAACTCATTCGTCTGTTTGCCGGCAAAAAGCTGCCCGCTGTAATACGGTTTTATGTTGATTCTGCCGTTCGTGGCTTTTCTCACTTCATCGGCAAACCGTGCGGCTGATTCTCCCCAGGGACCTGTCGGCCCGACGACGATGCTCATTTTATATTCAGGTTTATAATCCGCCGAAAAAACCGTACCTGATAAACCAAAAACGAGAACAGACACCATAATGAACAACACTGATTTTTTCATGCAATCCCCCTTTGGATTGATTTATGACGGCGAGCGTTTCGTTGTCCGCCGGATCATTATAGAAAGGTATGGGAGAACATGTCAAGAAATTTAAGACCGAAGCGGGGGAATCTCATGAGAGCGCAGCATAAAGTCGAAGCACAAAACGACTTCAGAGGAAGACGCAATAGACATTGCACATTTATATGGCTTGAATATGCCGGGAGCAAGATGCTTTATTGCAGAAACGTGAACAAAAGTGCTCTCTGGATGAGCTAATATTTGTATTATTTTTTTCGCATCAAAAAATACAACGTTCCCTCATGCTGCATTGATCCCGCGCCGAGTTCCGCTTCCTGTCCTTGTCCCCAGAACAGGTCCGCTCGTCCTGCGCCCTTGATCGCACCGCCGGTGTCCTGGTTCAGCACAAACCGGGTAAACGGCGCCCAGGATATGATCGCCCCGTTTTCAATGACCGGCTTCTGCGAAACCAGAAAACCGAGAGTGCCTTTCGGAAAAAGCCTGCTGTCCGTCGCGATGGATCGCCCGGGGGTGAGCGGTACGCCGATGCTGCCGATTGACGGTCCTGCGTCCGTCCGGAAAAAAACATAACTGGGATTCCGGCCAAGGATCGAGGTCAGTTCATCCGGATGGTCGCGCAGATATGCGCGGATCGCCTGCATCGACATCTTCTCTTTGCTGATAGCGCCGGAATCTATCAGGTATTTGCCGATGCTCTTGTACGGCCTGCCGTTTTGTCCGTCGTACAGCACGCTGATGACCGTGCCGTTTCCCAAATCGGCCCTACCCGACCCCTGGACCTGCAACACAAAAATATCAGCGAGGTCCGAGCACCAGAGCAGTTCGAGGTCCTTCCCGGAGAGCGCTTTCTTTTGGTCGATGTCGTCGCGGGAGTAATAGGGAACGATTTTTTTGTTTTCCAGTCTGCCCAACAGTTTATTCTGAGGGAAGCCGTTGCCGAAGAGAGAGAGGTCCACTTCGATGATGTCATCAGGTTTTTTGTACAGAGGATACCGGAACGTCTCGTCCGACTTCAGCCTGCAGGAAATCACCGGTTCGTAATAGCCGGTAAACTGCATCGTTCCACGACCGTCCCTGCCTGTTGCTTGATATGGTGTAAAATTTTTCTTGATTTGTTCGATCTTCTGGTCGTAGGTAAGAGAATCGTTTTCAATGATCAGAAGAAAGTTCTGAAGCGTCACTGCCAGTTCAAGTGCCGTGGACGTCTCCTGTCCAGTCTGTAGAGTCGTGTTGGGAGGGAGCTTTTTTACAAACTCGAGGTTTTGGCGTATGGCGGCGGCCATACCCTCGAATGCCATATCGTCGCCGGGTTCTGCCGCATGCCACCATGAGACAGGCGTGAGCGCGTCCCGAGGGTCTGTTACCGGCAGCGGTTTCGGAGCGCAGGAAATGAGCAGGAAAAGCAGTATAACTGCAAAAAAGAATTTTTTCATACGGGGTTGCCCGGGATATTGAAGCGGATGCGCGTTGAATGGCCGGTTGGTCGCGAAGCGCTACATGTTGTTTTTACTGGCTTCCGATGCTTGCTGCTTGACCTGCCAGGTAATCAATAAATACTTTGAGCGTTTCTGTGTCTTCCTCGGTCAGATTCTTGTATTCCACACCAGTTTCGTAGTACGTCTGCCCTTCTTTGTCGATCCTCGTGCAGGAGGCGACCCGGCCGATAAATGTTACGGAACTGTCTGCATTCAGGGACAGTTCCATGGGGATCAGGCTTTCTTTGTCCAGGGGTTGCTCGGACTGGATACGCATGCCGCTCAGACTGACTTCCGTCACCTTGAACTGCGCGGGATAGCTTAAAATATTCTGGTGTGAATCGGTGATGCGAAACCGGATGCTCAACCTGCGGTCGACCATGATCGGCACGGCTGTATGCTTGTGCTGTTCAATCGAACCGAGGAAATCCTCGATAATGTTCGCCTGGCCTTCCTTGAACATGATGCCTGCCGTATAAAACAAGACCTTTTCTCCATCAGACCGAGGCTCCATTCCGGTCAGTTCGGAGCGGACCACAATACCGCGAACATCGATGGATTTTGCTTTTTCACCGAGCTTGATGACGACTTCCTTGGAAATGTTCAGCCTTCTGTCCGCTTTAATGGCGATGCCGCCATAGCTGATGTCGATGATTTTCACGCTGTTCGCCAGGCTCATTTTGCCGTTTATTTCCATCAGGTCAACTTTGAAGCGTTTGTGTCGTCTTTTGTCCTGCATGTTATAGGATTCCTCCACCCTGGCGGCATGGCTATTGATGGAGTAAAAAAGCGCATGCCGCTTCTTTGCGCGGTGCTCTTGATAAAAAAACCATTTTTTTTGTTTTTACAGGAGCCGCAGCTGATACTCGTTAATAATTTAGGATATTCCGGGGAACTTGTCAACTGGAGAAGGCAGTTATCTGCTTATAAATAAACGAATCTCCGGAGATAAATCGCGCAGTTCCCTTCAAATGCCCGATGGTTTTCCGGCGCAGATGCGTCGTGTTGCGCGGTGTTGAGATGCTGCCGAGCAAATTAGAGGTCCAAAATAATCTGTTTTCCAGCTGCCGGCAGTTCGGATTCGTCGATCTGGCGCGTGAGCGAATTCCATTCCGGATCATGTCGGTGAAGCGCATCAACCGCTTTTTTGTGATTCGTAGTCGCGTAGCAGTACGAACATCCGTGAGCGCACGTGTCGTATGCGCCGATATCCATGCTCCTTGTACAGGCGCATTCTTTTCGTGAATGAGCTGGCCGCGTATCAACGGCAGTCCGGAAGAGCGTGGACAGATACTGCCCGTCTATGCAGCGGGCTTTTTGTATGGAGCCGTCAACCAGATAATCATTGCAGCAGGCAAAAAGTTGGATGCCGTACTTTTGTGCCGTTTCTGCCAGGAGGAATGCATATTCCCTTTTTTTATCCTGGGACAAATCGACCAATGTCTGTTTGGAATGCTGATGCAGATTCCTGATGACTTTCTTATAAGGATGGGCAAAGCTTACGAAACATTTATTTGCATATCCTTTCAGCAGTTCAGCGCAGTGAACAAACTGTTCCTGAAATGCCGCAAAAGGCAGCTTATCAGTTATGCAGACCGGATCATACCGCCAGATGACCTGTTCCGGAGAGTATCGCCTGGCAAGAAACAGGTAGTCCCGCACTGCGTCTTTTATATCAGGAGTGCCGGATTCCAGCTCTTTGTTTGCGGTTATGCTAAAATGAAACAACAGATTTTTTGTCGTCTGTTCCACAGCCTCCAGCTTATTCAGGAGAGGAGAATAGTGTTTTGACCAGAAGACGATTGCGTTGACGTCTTCAGGATGCAGCGAGACCAAAAACGGCTTGCGCGTGTAAGGGTTCAGAACAAAAACGCGTCCAGCTTTCAGCCGGTTTACAAACCAGTCTGCATAAAACGCCGGAATATCAGTTCTTCTGCTGGCGGAAATTACGTGCGGCATGTTTTTCACGTTACACAACCTCTTCCAGGATACTATAAACCACCCGGCCGGATGAGTGAAACGAAAAAATACATAGAGTATAGGTGGGTGATGATTTTTAATGGAACCTTCACTTTTTTTCCTTGTTTTAGTGTAGTATAGTACTTACTTACATTTTAGTATTAACGAGGGCTCTTTATGCCGCAGCTATTTCTTTCTTTTCTATTTATTATAGTGTTTCTCTTTCCCCAGGGAGGGGAGGCATTGAATTTGGGAGAGGGTCTTCGGATTG
>CAZPGZ010000006.1:0-118193 GCA_964586075.1 uncultured Nitrospiraceae bacterium
CGCACCACGGAGTATTGGATGCGGATATTCTATTTCTTCAAAAACCATTTTCAAGGCATGACCTTGCCGTCAAGGTGCGTGAAGCCATGGAACAGAAGTGATTTCACGGTTTAACACGACAATAAGCAGCTTTTGAAATTTTAGACCGTTATATATGCCCTTAAATTCTTCTTTCAAATAATCAAAAGAATTGAAATGCAGAACGCAAAAAAGCTATGATTTTTTTCTGCCGATTTTGAATTTTCTCTTGACTCGTCTACTCCTTCATACTTTATTGTATTGTTGTCATGGCCATGACAACAATGCAAAGAAGAAGAAAGAGAGGGGAAGATGAAAAATAGAGTAACGGTAGAAGAATGGGTTAAGCGGTTCCGCACGATCGGGCTTGATGATGCGGCGATGGTGAAATGGCATCAGCTATTCGAAAAGGAGAACCCGGAAGGGCACCAAAGCTTTTTAGAATGGTTAGGATTGACGAGTGATAAAATAGCTGAAATTCGCGGAAGGTAGGGTTATCCTCGGCGCTCCCAGTACAGGGCTGGGGGCGCTTTCTTTCTGAATTGAACCGAAATTTTGATGTGCCGAACTGCTAAACGGCATGAAGCTATTTCCCCCGTCCCTGCGCGAAACGCACGAAGGTCGGCAAATTCAGCCAAAAACGCTTCCAGCTGTCCGGAGACTTCCATGCCATCTTTATATAGTTCAACAGCGTTTGGGGTCTGCAGAAATATCGGCGATAGAACTCCCGGTGCAGAACTTCCATGCGTTCTCTGGTAAATCCCTTCGGCACAAACATAAAATTCAAGGCGTTCATCTGTTCCCAGTCCTCGTTAAAAGTTCCATATTCTCCGATATCACAATACAAAGGCGCGCCGGGAAAGGGAGTCAGTTTCGAGAGGTTAAAGTCATCCAGAGGAAGACTGAAGACATATTCCATGCTCTTTTTGACGCTTTCTTCGGTCTCTCCCGGCAGACCCAGCATGAACAATCCTTTGACACGGATGCCTGCCTTTTTAATGAGCGAGACCATCTCCCTGATATTTTCGAGGGGATGTTCCAACCTGCTGGAGGGCAGGTACGAACGGTGTTTTTTGAGCAGTTCAGGGTCTCCGGTCTCAATGCCGAGGCTGATCATCCAGCAACCTGCCTTTTTCATCATGGTGAGCATCTCGAAATCAAGCTGCTCTGTTCGGGCGGCGCAATTGAAGGTCATTTTTTTAAGGCCAGATTTGATTTTGAGTTCGCAGAACTTCATTACGCGGTCTCGATTTAAAGTGAAGGTATCATCATAAATATTGACATGCTTTATGTTGAAACGCTCCTGCAGATGCAACAGATACTTCACCATGTATTCCGGTGAATTATACCGGTAGGTGCGACGAAACACTGAACGGTCGCAGTAGGAGCAGGTGTAGGGACAGCCGCGACTCGTGATGACCGTCGTATTCGGCGACTTTGGATAGCTGAATATGGGCAGAAGATAGTTGCTTGGAAAACCGTGCAGCTTTTCATACGCCGGAAACGGCAAGGTGTCCATGACGAGGAGCTTTTTACGGTATCCCGTAAAGATGACATCGCTGTCTTTACGGTAAATGAGTCCTTCAATTGTGCCTAGCTTTTCGGAATTTGCTTCTACAAGTTCCCGAAGGGTCTCTTCACCTTCTCCGACCACTCCATAATCAATGACGGGAAAATCGCGGAGCAGTTGTTCGCGCAGCGCTGACATATGAACACCGCCGAAGATAACTTTTATGTCGGGGAGAATTTCTTTGATTTTTTTCGCCAGGCGGACGCCGTCCAGAAAACTGGACGTAGTCGTAGAAAATCCGGCAAACTCGGGCTGCTGTTCTTTCAGGTAGGAAAAGATTTTCTCATCCAGACCGGGAAATGCATAGCAGTCATGAATATGGGCCTGATGACCGTATTGATCCAGCCAGGCTGCAAGCGACAGCAGACCCAGAGGAGGCATGATGTTTACGACACGGGTGATGTTTTGTGCGCCCGGCGTCGCGTTTTCTCCCAGAGGATGGATGAGGAGTATTTTCTTTTTTAGCGGCAAAAAAATCCCTTTCGTGTGTCGCTGATGATACAACAGGGCCTTACAGATAGCAAGAGTATATTATACAAAGAGGAAAGCATGAGGGGAAAAACGGGTACGACATGTGCAACAATCAGCTCTTGTATTTGTTCAAGCCCTGTCTACCGAGGGAGCTTAAGGCTTCTACCGGAGGGGACTCCACTCGGATTATCCCGATTTTCTTGTGCAGGCTTTACAGGGATGACAGACAAAAATGGTGTGCGTATTTTCCATTTTTTTCTTCATTGCAAAAGGAACGAATGATGTTCCGGCCAACCGGGTGAGTATATTTAATTTGGTCGGATATGTTCAGAAAATCCCAGCTGCTGTTCTGGTAAAACTTTACTTTTTTAACCTCGGACATGGAGAAGGGGATTTCCAGCACGACTTTTTCCCCCGGTTTTCCGGATTGATTTTCAAATTGTGCCTTCAATACAAAAAGCACTTGCTCCTGGTCGTGCGGAAAATACACAGCCATTTTTTTTAATATCTTTGACATTTCCTGCGACGCCCTGAAAAAATATACGGCCTCGTTATAGCCAAAAACTCCATCGAGCTCTATTTTTGCAATTGTTGATTCGCCCGCGGAAAAATAGCTGACCGCCCGGATTTTGTTTGACAGCTCTTCGACATTTTTTGGTGTTTTTCCGCATTCCACAAGTGCCAGGATGCAAATGGCAATAATCAGTATTTGTATGGTGATGGTTTTTCGCATGAGGTTCTCCTCTAAATAACGATTTATGAGTCCACGGGTAAACCAATCACCTTGTTGTTGATCAGAAGCAGACTTTTAAATTCAGAATAATTTGTAATCTTGTTTATAAGTATACAAAATTTTCTCTTATTTGCCAGGGCAGGATGTATTTTTTATAATGCAATTTTGTTTCAGTTATGATGTGAACCGGTATTGGTAATAAAGTTTTATAATTTCTGAAGATTTTTTCATTGAACCCTCGATCTCTCTTTCTCTTTGATTTTCTTGCTTTTTTTTAAATAATAACATACAATTAATTAAATGTACAAATCAGGCGGTATTGACGGCCGTGCCTCTGTTATGGAAGAAACTCTGTTAAAAAAATATCTTGAATACCTGTCCGTTGAGAAGGGACTTGCGCGTAACAGCGTGGATTCCTATAAACGCGATTTGCAGAGATACTTTGTATTTATGAGAACAAAAAAACCGGACGATATCACGCCTCGCGATATAGGTTCTTTTCTGGCTCACTTGGCCTCGGAGGGACTTGCCACGCCGTCTGCAGCGCGTTGCCTCTCGGCGGTCAGGGGCTTTCACAGGTTTCTGCTGCTGGATAAACTGGCGAACACGGATCCTACCGTGAATATAGAAGCACCGCGGGGTTGGGTCCGTCTGCCGAAATCACTTTCCTCCGCGGACGTGGATGTGCTTTTGGATCAGCCTGATTCGGCAACTCCTATCGGTTTGCGAGATAAGGCGATGCTCGAACTTTTGTATGCCACCGGCCTCCGGGTAAGCGAACTGGTAGGGCTCACGATCAAGGACATCAACCTTGAACGGGGATATCTCATTGTTCTGGGCAAAGGGTCGAAGGAACGGGGCGTGCCGTTGGGGGAAACCGCTGCTGCAGCGGTCAAACAGTATTTGGCGCAGGGACGTCCGGCGCTGCTGCGGGGAAGAATTTCCGAACATCTCTTCATCAGTTCCATGCGACGGGGAATAACCAGGCAGATGTTTTGGGAACGGATACGATTCTATGCGGATAAAGCGGGAATCGGAAAACGCATTAGTCCCCATACTCTTCGTCATTCGTTCGCGACGCATTTGCTTGACAACGGCGCGGATTTGCGCGCAGTGCAAGCCATGCTTGGACACGCTGACATTTCCACGACACAGATATACACTCATGTTTCACGGGAGCGGTTAAAACAGATACATGAAAAATATCATCCGCGGGGATAATACTGCTGTTCACACCGGATCGTAAAAGCACGGTCAAAATAAATTATGGAAATTATCACGAGCCATACCAACGCCGATTTTGACGCCCTTGCCTCCATGGTTGCGGCAAAGAAGCTTTATCCTGACGCCAAGCTGGTGTTCCCCGGGTCCCAGGAAAAAAGCATGCGGGATTTCTTTCTCGAATCGGCCTTTTATGCAATGGAAATTGAACGCCTCAGAAATGTCGACGTAAACAACGTCTCCCGTCTTATTATCGTCGATAACCGCACTCCTGCGAGACTGGGGAAACTCATTGATGTCTTGGACCGGCCGGATATTTCGGTGCACATTTATGACCATCATCCCGCTACGGCAGGAGACATCACGGGAGATTTTGAAGTTGTGCGCGAGGTCGGCGCGACTACCACCATCATGGTCGAGCTCCTGCAGGAAAAAAATATCCCTATCAGTCCGCTGGAAGCCACGATTTTTGCTCTCGGCATCTATGAAGAAACAGGCTCTCTTACCTATTTGTCAACGACGGAGCGCGACGCCCGTGCCGCGGCCTACCTCATTGCGCAAGGCGCCATGCTGAATATCGTTTCGGATTTTGTCTCCCGCGAGCTCACGCCGGAGCAGATTTCAATTCTGAACAATCTGGTCGCGGCCGCGACGAGTTACGACATCGGCGGTGTGCGCGTAGTACTCGCGGCGGCAGATACCCAGTATTTTGTGCCGGATTTGGCTAACCTGGCGCAAAAAATGATGGATATCGAAAACCTGGATGTGCTCTTTCTCGTGGTCCAGATGACGGACAAGACGTATCTGATCGGCCGCTGCAGGACGCCGCAGGTGAACGCCGGGAAAATCCTTGCAGAATTCGGCGGCGGAGGGCATGCCATGGCGGCATCAGCAGTCGTAAAAGACATGACCTATCTGCAGGCAAAAGAACGGCTTATTGATGTTCTCAAGCGCCAGATCAAACCGGGCAAACTCGCAAAAGAAATCATGACGTCGCCGGTCAAGACCGTTCCTTTCATCAGTACGATTATTGAAGCCGGTGAAGAAATGACTCGCTTCAGCGTGAACGTATTGCCGGTTTTGAACGGAGATAAATTTGAAGGAATCATAACGCGGGAAGTAGTTCAAAAGGCGTTGTTTCATGGTTTGGGAAAGAAAAAAGTCGGCGAATTCATGACCAGCGGGGGTCCGGTTGCATCGCCTGAAATGCCGATGGGGCAGGTTGAACGAATCATGATTGAGGAACATCAGCGATTTATACCGGTGCTTGATCATACCGGCACCCTTGTGGGCGCTATAACACGGACCGATCTTCTGCGGTCTCTTCATGAGCAGAGGCTGGAATATGTTCCCGACGCGGAGGACGCCGCCCTCAAATCTGTCAGGCATATTAAGGTGCTTATTGAAGAACGCCTGCCGCCTGCAGTGAATAATGCTCTCGCGGCGGTCGCGGATATCGCTGACGAAGTCGGTTTTCCCGTCTATCTGGTGGGAGGGATCGTACGGGACCTGATCCTGCGTGTGCCGAACCTGGATATTGATATTGTCGTGGAAGGAGACGGCATCACGTTCGCGGGAATGCTGGTAAAAAAAATCGGGGGCCGCATGAAGAGCCACCAGAAGTTCGGCACTGCAATTGTCGTTTTGCCGGACGGACTCAAACTTGACATTGCGACAGCGCGGCTTGAATATTATGAAGCGCCCGCGGCCCTTCCAACCGTAGAACTTTCATCGATCAAGAAAGACCTCTACCGGAGGGATTTCACGGTCAACACGCTCGCAGTAAGATTAAACCGCAAAAACTATGGTGAACTTATCGATTTCTTCGGCGGCCTGCGCGACATTAAAGAACGGACGATCCGGGTGCTGCACAATCTCTCCTTTGTGGAGGACCCGACTCGCGTGCTTCGTGCGATTCGTTTCGAGCAGCGGTTTGATTTTCGGATCAGCAAGCATACACTGAACCTGATCAAAACCGCGGTGAATATGAAGCTCTTTAATCGGCTGACCGGTGAACGGTTCTACACGGAACTGGTCCTCATGCTTTCAGAGGCGGATCCTTCGAAAATGTTAAAGCGCATGAAAGACCTCGATCTCCTGAAGTTCATTCACGCAAACCTGAAAACAATTACAGGGACTGAGCAGCTTTTTGCGAATATCAAAGACACTCTTACCTGGTTCAAGCTTCTCTATCTTGACGTGAAAGTTGAGGCGTGGTTCGTGTATTTTCTCGGTTTTCTTGACCCCATGAAGGACCCGATGGCGGAAGAAGTCCTCGAACGGCTCTCCATTCCTGCAAAAATACGGGCTAGAGCAAAAAGATCGAAAAAACTCTATCGTGAAGTGCTCTACCTTTTTTATAAAGACCCGGATATTCCGCCGAGCCGGGTCTACGACCTTCTATTACCTCTGGACCCTGAAACAATTCTTCTGATGATGGCCAAGGCGACCCAGGAGCAGGCTAAGAAGTATATTTCTCTGTATCTTACGCGCCTTCGCAGTGTCAGCATTGAACTTACCGGGGACAGTCTGAAAGCAATGGGAATTCCACCCGGGCCTCGTTATAAAAAATTGCTTTCAGAACTGCTGGATGCAAAACTGGACGGGCTTATTAAGAACCGGGAAGAAGAAGTGGATTTTGTAAGAAGAAAAACGGGGCACGAGAATTAAAATTTTTTTATTATATACGATCTATCCAGACACTCTTAACTAGCTTGCCTGACTGAAACTTTACTATTATGATTTGGCCGCAGATCTGCCGGTATTCTCTTCACCAAACGCACGCCATATGAATCGGACAAAATTTATACTGAAAAGTTATAGTTATAATTTTTGTTATACGCACATGTGTCTCACCCTTTGCATAAATATCTTGTAAATCAAGTACTATAAATTTTTTTTTTACACTGGCACACTCCTTGCTGGCCTAGAATTTTGATAAATACTTTTTTAATTTCATTCATTACATATTACATTGCAAAGACGATAATGCGGGAAAAAAGTCTATTTTATCTGGAGAAACGCTCGACGCCTTCCGAATGTTCAGCGGCGTGGTCTGGATGGGGTTTTTATTCTTGACAACCTTTGTGGAATTTCATATTATACGTCGATTTGTTCAAATAAAAAGAGAGTCTTGCGGGTTTCACCGAGGGGGAGGTGATGTTATCGAGTTTTGAGCAGGGCGGTACCATGACTTGGCGTTATCCGCATTATTAAATTACCTAAATTTTTTTCAGAAATTTAGAATTCGGTTGTTTGAAAGGAGCAGAAAGTGGACAGTTATGTATTGGTTCTATTGGCATTAGCCACGCTGTTGCCGGCTTTCAGCGCTGCGATCTGTTACGTGATACGTAATAGTGCCGTGCGCAACTTTGTCGTTGTAGTAAATACCCTGGTGCTGTTTTATGTCGCCTGGGAATTTACGAGGCTCTTGATGGCTTCCAATGGAAGCATCAGAATTGATGAACATGCCTTGCCTTTTAATGTCGGCGAAATCATCAAGTATTTGGATGTGTTGCTTTTGGGCGTTATCGGTTATTACGGCTTTAAGCTGAAAAAACCGCTTATCATAACGCTTACGACGCTGCAGTTGATTCCGGTTATTATTTTTGAGTTTTTTATGCATCCTGCAGAACCGGCAACCGCATTTTTGATCGACTACTTATCTCTCGTTTTGATCCTGCTCATTTCAATCGTTGGACCAATCATCAGCGTGTTTGCCATTGGCTACATGAAAGAGCACGAACATCATCTTCATTTGGAAAAGACAAAGCAACCGAGGTTCTTCATGGTTCTTGTCGGCTTCCTCGGAGCGATGAACGCTCTTGTCATGACGAACAATCTTTCCTGGATGTACTTCTTCTGGGAAATAACCACCCTGTGTTCGTTCCTCCTGATCATGCATGATGAAAATGAAATCTCCATCAAGAACGCCATCCGGGCAGTTTGGATGAACTTGACGGGCGGTGTGGCTTTCATTGCTGCCATTATCATCATCTACTATACCAAGGGGACCCTGTCCGTGGAAGACCTTGCCAAGGCGCCTGTCGCGGGTGAGTTCGTAGGGCTGTTCCCGGTGGCAATCGGCCTGTTGTGCTTTGCTGGCTTTACGAAGTCGGCTCAGTTCCCATTCCAGAGCTGGCTGCTCGGCGCAATGGTTGCTCCCACCCCGGTTTCCGCGTTGCTCCACTCCAGCACCATGGTCAAAGCCGGCGTCTATCTCGTCGTTCGCTTTGCTCCGGCATATATTGGAACCATGCTCGGCAATATCGTGGCAATAGCAGGGGCCTTCACCTTCATGGCCGGCTCGGCAATCGCCATCAGCCAGAGCAACGCCAAGCGGGTGCTTGCGTATTCGACCATCGCGAACCTCGGTCTGATCATCTGCTGTGCCGGGATCGGCAACTATATTGCTCTTGGTGCCGCAATCCTTTTGATAATCTTCCACGGCGTATCCAAAGGTCTGCTGTTCCTCTGCGTCGGTACTGTTGAGCAGGGGATCGGGAGCCGGAACATTGAAGACATGCAGGGCGTCATGAAGAAAATGCCGTACACGACCATCATCATGGTCATCGGTGCGGTCTCCATGCTGCTTCCGCCGTTCGGCGTCATGATCACCAAATGGCTTGCAATTGAAGCGGCAGTTAATCTTCCCCTCGTTCTGTTCCTGATCGTCCTCGGGGCTGCATTTACCGTCGTGTTCTGGGTCAAGTGGATCGGGATCGTGCTTACCATGTCGTATAAGCCCAGCTACAAAATGGAAAAAATTGCGAAATCAATTTCGATTTCCTTGGCACTGCTTTTGATCGGAGTCTTCGTCGTTTGCATCGGCATTGCCCCCATGTACAACATGCTGATCGACCCGCAGTTGAAAGCATTTCATCTTGCCGATAAAGTCATTCTCCTTGGCGGCCAAGACGGCGGTATTTGGCTCCAGGCTTGGAACGGCAATATCGTCGGCGGTTTTGCCGTCCTGTCGGTCTTTGTCATTCTCGGTGTGCTGCTTGTCGCAATACTGTACTATCTGAGAAGAGTGCGCCTGGATGAAGTGAGAACGCCGTACCTGTGCGGTGAAAATGTCGATGCGGACATACGGGGTCTCCAATTCACCGGCCCTGGTGAAAAACCTGCAGATGTAATCGTCCGCAATTACTATTTCCAGGGATATTTCGGGGAAGATAAGCTTACCCTCGTAATGAACCTGACTGCACTTGCAATAATTCTGTTAATGTTCGGGGTGGTGCTGAGATGACAAACAATATACTTATTGCCGTTATAGCTATCGTTGCTGCACCGATTATTGGTGGGTTGCTGTCCGGTATCGACCGGAGATTGACTGCCCGGTTCCAAAACCGGTTCGGACCACCGATCCTGCAGCCGTTTTATGATTTTTTCAAACTGTTGGGCAAAGAGAGCATTGCGGTAAACCAGACACAGATCGTTTATGTATGGGCGCATCTCCTGTTTGCCATTGCCAGCCTCGTACTGCTGGTGCTGAAACAGGATCTGCTGGTGCTGATTTTCGTGCTCGCTTTCTCCACGATATCTCTCATTATCGGCGCCATGAGCGTGCGTTCGCCTTATAGCAAGGTCGGTGCTCAGAGAGAGATCATTCAGATGCTTTCGTATGAGCCGGTGCTCCTGCTCATGGTCATCGGCATCTATATGATCACGAAGAGCTTCATGATTGAGAGTGTGTTCACGCTCAATACACCATTGCTGTTCAGCCTGCCGCTTGTATTTTTTGCCTTCCTGTATGTCCTGACCATCAAGTTGCGCAAGTCTCCGTTCGATTTTTCGACTTCGCATCACGGGCATCAGGAATTGATCAAGGGACTGACCACCGAATTCTCAGGACCCCAGCTGGCCCTCATCGAGTTGACACACTGGTATGATCTGGTCATTCTGCTGGGTATCATTGCGTTGTTTTTCGCAAATCCCCTGTGGGTGGGAATCCTGATCGCGCTGGGTGCGTATTTCATCGAGCTTGTCATCGACAATATCTGCGCCCGCATGACATGGCAGTGGATGGTGAAGGCAACCTATTTGGTGGGCATCGGGTCTGCCGGAGTTAATATCATTTGGCTCTATCTGAAAGCATAAGGACGGTGACGAAAAATGGGAATTATAAGCAAATCAAGAATTAAATCTCCCTGGGTCATACATGTCAATTGCACCGCATGTAACGGATGCGACATTGAGGTGGTAGCCGCTTTGACTCCTGTATACGACCTGGAGCGTTTTGGAATTGTGAACGTAGGAAATCCCAAGCATGCAGACGTGATGCTGGTGACGGGTTCGGTAAACAACAGGACCGCGAGAATCATAAAAAACCTGTATGATCAGATGCCGGAGCCGAAGGCTGTCGTTGCCATCGGCGCCTGCGGCGGTACGGGCGGTATTTTTGCAGAATGTTATAATGTGGTAGGCGGCGTAGATAAGGTCGTGCCGGTTGATGCTTATGTTCCGGGCTGCCCTCCGAGACCGGAAGCTCTTATCGACGGAGTGGTTGCAGCACTGGGAAAAATGGAAGAAAAAGCCCAGCAAATGAAGAAAAAAATTAAAGAACGCAAAGCAGCTATCGCTTGAGAAGCAAAGGCCAGCGCATAATTTAAGGAGGCGGTATGATAGACAATGTAACGGAAATTTCCAAAGCCCAGCTTCTCAGCGAGACACAAAAAATGCTCAGCCAGAATTATCGGCTTGTAACGGCGACCTGTGTCGACCTGGGAGAGGGGAATCTCGACGTACTGTATCACTTTGACAAGGATACGCAACTCAAGAATCTCCGCATCAAGGCACAACGGGGAGAGGATATCCCCAGCATCTCATCGGTGTATTTGTGTGCGGTGCTCATTGAAAATGAAATGAAAGAATTATTCGGCCTGAACGTTACCGGTATGGCCATTGATTACGGCGGACATTTTCTTCTGACGCCCGAGGAACTGAAGAATCCTCAGTCCAAGATCTCCATTGTACAGAAGGGTGAAAAATAAAATGAACAACAAAACTACTATACCATTCGGACCGCAGCACCCAGTTTTGCCGGAACCCCTTCATCTCAAGCTCGTGATGGAGGACGAAAAGGTGGTAGAGGCAATTCCGGCCCTCGGATACGTTCACCGCGGACTGGAAAAACTTGCTGAAGTAAAGGATTTTACGCAGAACACATTTCTGGTAGAAAGAATCTGCGGCATCTGCAGCGTCATGCATGCACAGGCCTATGTCCAGGGCATAGAAGCCTTGATGAATGTCGAAGTTCCCAAACGGGCGAAGTATCTCAGAGTCATCTGGGCGGAGCTTCATCGCATCCACAGCCACCTTTTGTGGCTTGGTCTTCTTGCTGACGCGTTTGGTTTTGAAAGCCTGTTCATGCAGTGCTGGCGCGACCGCGAGAAGGTCATGGATATCATGGAGGAGACTGCCGGAGCGCGCGTTGTTATCTCCATTAATACCGTCGGCGGAACGCGGAGAGACTTGACGGCAGAGCAGATGGCTAAAATCGTCAAGGTCGTTGATGATGTGTATGCCGATATGAAGGTCATGGAAGGCGCCTTCCTGAACGATTACACTGTCAAGCACAGACTGTGCGGTGTAGGCACGTTAAGCACCGCAGAGGCATACGCCCTCGGAGCAGTTGGTCCGATGGGCCGCGCAAGCGGAATTGCACAAGACCTCAGGACGCTGGGCTACGCAGCCTACGGCGACCTTGATTTCCAGATGGTCGTTGAGAAGGACGGCGACAGCTGGGCCAGAACTGCCGTGCGTTTCAAGGAAGTCTTTGAGTGCATCCGTCTCATCAAGGTTGCCATTCAAAAAATCCCTTCAGGTGACTTTGCGGTTCCGGTGAAGGGAAATCCGACGGGAGAGGTCATATCCCGCGTCGAACAGCCCCGTGGAGAAGTTCTCTACTACATTAAAGGCAATGGCACGAAGAATCTGGACAGGTTGCGGGTAAGAACTCCGACATTCGCAAACATCCCGACGCTTTTAAAAATGATTCCTGGCAGTTATCTCGCAGATGTCCCGGTGCTGCTATTAACGATTGATCCTTGCATAAGCTGCACGGAAAGGTAGGAGAATAACATGTTTGATTTCTTGGGAAACGTATTAAAAAATGTTGCCTCAAAGCCGGCGACAAGGATGTATCCGTATGAAAAAAGGCCCCCCATGAAAGACACACGGGGAGCGCTCGGCGAGATCAATATCAATACCTGCATTTTCTGCAGTATATGCGAAAAAAGATGTCCTGCAAATGCGATTACGGTCAATAAAGTTGAGCGATCATGGGAGCTCAACCGTCTGAAATGCATTGTCTGTAACGTGTGCGT
Source organism: uncultured Nitrospiraceae bacterium (assembly GCA_964586075.1). GTDB lineage: Bacteria > Nitrospirota > UBA9217 > UBA9217 > UBA9217 > JBAZLV01. The sequence continues at coordinate 12,344 of CAZPGZ010000006.1, forward strand.
TGAAGCCTGTCCGAAAGACTGCTTGAAGATGGACGAGGCACACCTGCCAGGGCTCTTTACCCGGGAGAAGATAAAACGCATCGGTCCTCCCAAACCGGCAGCACCTGCAAAACCTGCAGAATAGCTGTTTCGGAAACACTGTTCCAACTTGCATACAGGCGAGGGTATTTATCCTCGCCTGTATGTTTATGGGGAGCTATTCACCAGCGCTTTAAATTTCACACCTACTATTGTCCTGTTACTTTGCAAGACTTTTTCGGGAACAATGCTGCTGACAAGGCTCTAAAGGATCGTTTATTATGCATGAGTACGCAGTTACACAAGGTTTGATCGAACTGGTTTTGCAGGAAGCGAACAAGGCCGGTGCGAAGAAAGTGACTGAGATCAGATTGGTAATCGGTGATTTATCCACGATTCTTGACGAATCGGTCCAGATGTACTTCGATATTATGAGTGAAGGCACTATTACACAAGGTGCCAAACTAACTTTTAGAAGAATCGCCTCCAGATTTTTGTGCAAGAACTGTGGGCATGAATTCGAGAAACCGCCGCGGGGATTTGATTGTCCGCTATGCGGAGGGTTCGGCCTTCCTACGGGTGTCGGAAAAGAATTTTATATTGAAAGTATTGACATTGAATAAAAGACTTGCTGATAAAAGTCACAAGGGGCATGCTCACCATGGAAATAAAAGTTATGAAGAATATCATGCAAGCAAATGACAAGCTTGCTGATGAAAATAGAACATATTTCAAAAAACACGGGATTACGGCGATTAACGTAATGGCTTCGCCTGGTTCAGGGAAAACCAGCGTTATTCTCCAGCTGATTAAAGCGTTAGGATCGAAAATCGGCTTTGGCGTTATCGAAGGAGATATCGCGTCCAGTATAGACGCAGAAACAATCGACAAACTGGGGATCCCGGTGCAGCAGATTAATACGAGCGGCGGATGCCATCTTGATGCAAATATGATCAAGACAGTCGTTAAAAATCTCAATTTAAAAAGCAACTCAATTTTACTTATTGAGAATGTCGGGAACCTTGTGTGTCCTTCCACATTTGACCTGGGAGAGTCGCTTAAGCTGGTGATTGCAAGTGTTCCCGAGGGGCATGATAAACCTTATAAATACACCACTATGTTTATGGTGGCGGATGTTATAGTCCTGAATAAATCAGACTTAATGCCCTATATAGATTTTGATAAGGACAGCTTCTATAAAGGGGTGCGGGCAGTGAATCAAAAAGCTCCTGTTTTTGAATTATCCTGCAGAACGGGAGACGGTGTGCAGGCATTCATACACTGGATACAGGAAAGAACAACCACAAATACGTGATAATTTCATGATACCGCAATGCAAGGGCCATCGGTTACCAAACGGGCCCTTTTTGTTTTCTTTGACTTATGAAATTTTTCGTTGACGAATGCCCGGAAAATGGGCATAGTAGTACATGATACTTATCAGCCTTTTCGGCGGCCTGCTTCTTCTGCTTTATGGTATCAAGCTTCTCAATGACGGTCTTCAGTATGTGGCCGGCTCGAAAATCCGCTCTCTTCTTCGCTCTCTTACCAGCAACAAACTTCTTGCTGTCGGCGGTGGTGCTTTTATCACCGGACTCGTTCAATCAAGCAGTGCAACATCGGTCATGCTCATCGGTTTTGTGAGCGCCGGTCTTATGACGTTCCGACAAACGCTGCCGGTTATTCTCGGAGCAGATATTGGCGCCACCCTCACGGTTCAGCTCATCGCTTTTCACGTTTATGACTATGCCGTGCTTTTTATTGGAATCGGTTTAACACTTTTTTTGTTCGCCAAAAGAATTCTTTTTAAAAACATTGGACAAAGCGTCCTCGGTTTTGGTTTCGTTTTCCTTTCGCTCAAAATCATGATCGATGCGATGACACCGCTTAATAATAATACGTTATTTCAGCAGGTGTTTATCGTCCTTACAGCCACTCCATTTCTCGCCATTGCGCTTTCTGTTATATTAACCGCCCTGATTCACAGCAGCGCTGCCACCATCGGCCTGGCGCTGGTGCTTGCAGAAAGCGGTCTGATACCGTTTCATACTTCGGTCTATATTGTTTTCGGTGCCAATATAGGTACCTGCGCAACGGCGCTACTTGCGAGCCTGCGCTCGCCCGTAGAAGCCCGTCGCGTCGCCTGGGTGCACGTTGCTTTTAAAATCTCCGCAGTGCTGCTGTTTCTTCCCTTTCTCGGCATGTTTCAAGACATGGTCCTTGCCACGACGCCGGATGCCTCCCGCCAGATCGCGAACGTTCATACTTTTTTTAACGCCATCATGGCGTTGATTTTTTTGCCGCTTACCGGTTTTTTCGCTTCCCTTGTCATTAAACTCGTTCCAGAAAATGCTGAAGAAAAAAAATTTGGGCCTCTTTATCTGGATGATCATGTACTCGGAACACCTTCACTCGCCCTGGGACAGGCCACTCGTGAAGCTCTCCGCGCATCGGATATCGTGCGGGAGATGCTCGTTGATTCAGTGAAGGTTTTTCAAAACGACGACCAATCCCTCATAACCGGAATAAAAAATAAAGACAATCTTGTTGATATTCTCGACCGTCATATCCGGCTTTATTTGACACGGCTTTCCTCCTCAAACCTTACCGATTCACAGTCGAGACGGGCTGTCGTCGTCCTGGAAATTTCCAGGAATCTTGAAATTATCGGAGATATTATCGACAGGAATATTATGCACCTGGCGCTCAAACGTATTGATAAAGGACTTGTTTTTTCGAAAGAGGGAATGGAGGAAATTATCCGGTTTCATACCAAAATTTTGGAAAATTTCGACACTGCCATTTCGGCATTTGCCACCAACGATCGTGATCTTGCAGACCGTGTTCTCAGAAATAAAGAAGATTTGGGTGATATGGGACGGGAACTGGTCCAGGCGCATCTTGACCGGCTCAGGAAGGGCTTTCGGGAGTCAATCGAAACAAGCCACATTCACCTTGACCTTATTGGGCATCTTGGACGCATTAATTCCCTTATTACGCACATCATTTACCCGATCACTGAAGAAAAAAGGGTTCGGGGAAGGGAAGATATGGGAATTGACGCACAAGATGGATATACGACCGGAGGGCGTCAGCAATGATTGCACAGTTGCGGGTGAAGACGAATTCAAGAACTGAATTCATTGATATTACCCAGATGATTGAAAAGGCACTTTTAGAAACTGGTGTTCGCTCTGGGCTCTGTTCCCTGTTTGTTCCTCATACAACAGCTGCTGTCACCATCAATGAGAACTCCGACAGAAATGTGCCGCATGATATTGTTAAGGAATTGAATACAGTCATTCCTTTTGATGACAAGTATACTCATTTTGAAGGAAATTCCGCAGCACACATAAAATCAAGCATCATCGGCGCATCCGTGATGCTTATGGTTGAAGATGGAAAACTTGCTCTCGGTACATGGCAAGCCGTCTTTTTTTGTGAATTCGACGGGCCCCGTGACCGCAGCATCCTTGTTAAAGTAGTCCGAGATTAACTGATCTTCCCCGGAGGTTTTATGCAGTGTAAAACGGTTGAAAACAAAAAGAAATGTACTTGTACGTACGAACCATGCTCACGCAAAGGGAATTGTTGTGCGTGTCTTCAATACCACCTTCAGTCCCAGGAACTTCCTGCGTGCGCGTTCCCTCCGGAGGTAGAGAGAACATTCGATCGGTCATTCGACCGCTTTATATCTTGGTATAACAGGAGATAATGCCATGCGCTTCCGAAGATTAAGGCTGACTTTCCTTGTGCCGCTAATTCTTACTGTTGTGGGCATGACGGCTTTTGCGCAAACCCCTGATCAAAATGCATATGCACAACTCTTGAAAACAGGAAAGGACAGACTAAAAACAGGGGACTATCAAGCCGCACGGGATATCTTCGATCAGGCGGTCCGGCAAAATAATTCATCTTTTGAGGCTCATCTCGGTTTTGGAACAGCCTTCTTTTTTCTGCGGGAAGATGAAAATGCAGAACGAGAGATGAAAAATGTCATCGAACTGAATCCAAAATCCTCGGACGCATACTCGCTTCTTGGAGAAATATATTACCGGAAAGACGACTTCGAAAAAGCCGTTGAATACTGGGGAAAAGCCGTCGAATTGAATCCTGCCGCTACTGCCTTGCGCGCGAGACTAGAACGCATTCAGAGAGAACATAAAACAGAAAAGGATTTCAACCGTGATGTCACGAGCCACTTTCTGGTAAAGTACGAAGGCAGGGAAAAGATTGAAGCCGGAAAAATCGTCGTCAGAATTCTCGAGGATGCTTACGGAGAAGTGGGCAGGGGCCTTTCTTATTATCCGAATAAAGACGTCCAGGTGATTCTGTACTCCAACGAACAGTTTCTGGAAGTAACAGATGCACCCGGCTGGGCAGGTGCCTTATTCGACGGTAAAATACGAATTCCGATCGGCGGCATAGAGCAAGAAACGCCTGGACTCAGGAAGATTCTGTATCATGAATACACGCACGCAGTCATACGCACCATTACAACCCGGGTGCCAACATGGTTGAACGAGGGTTTAGCTCAATACTTTGAAGGAAGAGAGATTACCGCACAACAGAAGGCGCTCTTGAAAAGGATTGCCCAAATGGGGAAACTTCCCCCTCTTTTTTATCTCGAAGGATCCTTTATGGGGATGGAAACCAATCAGGCGAAATTTGCCTATTTATACAGCCTTTCCGCAGTCAGTTATATGGTTGACGCATACGGGCTTTATCGTGTGAAAACGGTGCTGGAGGAACTTGGCCGCGGTGCCGATATCGGGTCTGCGATAAACACGGCCACCATGCGCCCCTATGATGAATTTCAAAAAGGCTGGAAACTATCTCTCGAATGATGCCTCTGTTTCTTGCTCATTGAATCGATAGCTGCAGGACTCTTCACTCGCAGGCCTCTTTTTTCTTTATCGCAACACTCCGATGTGGTAATATCCAGCCGTGACCGTACCGATGACAGAACAGTTGAAATTGTCGGATTTTGTTTTTCACCTTCCCGAATCATTGATTGCGCAGAAACCTTCTTTACGCCGTGATCGTTCCCGTCTTATGCTCTTTAATCACAAGACGGAAGAAGTAAGACATACGTTCTTCTCGGATATTAGAGATTATCTTGTTCCGGGCGATGTACTGGTATTGAACGATACAAAAGTATTCCCGTGCAGATTGCCGGCAAAAAAAACAGGCGGCGGCAAGGCTGAAATCTTTCTGATTGCTGAACGAGAACGGAATCTTTGGAGCGCACTCGTAAAAGGCGGAGTAAGGATTGGAAGAAGACTGCACCTTGATGCAGGAATAGAAGCAGAAGTTGTAGAAAAGAAAACTGATGATACGTGGGTTGTTCGCTTTTCCGGTGTTTATGATATCAATAACGAACTGCACTCTATCGGCAAAGTTCCTCTGCCTCCCTATATAAAGCGCGATCCAACTGAAGAAGACCGTGACCGCTATCAGACTGTCTATGCTTCTCAAGAGGGGGCTATAGCGGCCCCCACTGCGGGATTGCATTTTACTCAGAAACTGCTCAGTCAACTCAGTCTGCGCGGCGTTGAGATTATTACCATTACTCTTCATGTCGGCCCCGGCACGTTTCAACCAGTTCGGGTTGAAGAAATATCGCAGCACCAGATGCTTCCCGAATATTATACTATTTCACAGAATGCTGCGGATTGCATAAACAACGCGCGTCGGGAAGGAAGACGCGTGATTGCGGTAGGCACCACTTGTGTCCGGACCCTGGAAACTGCCGCCTTGGAAAATGGAACGGTATGTCATGGAGAAGGGCAATCAGTGCTTTTTATTTATCCAGGTTATCGTTTTCAAATAATCAATGGGTTAATTACCAACTTTCATTTGCCGAAATCGACCCTTCTTATGCTCGTTTCAGCGTTTGCTGGCAGGGAGAAGATTCTCTCCGCATACAGGACCGCCGTGAAAGAACAATACCGCTTTTACAGCTATGGCGATGCGATGTTTATTTTCTGATGAAGCCATACAGTCTTATGAAAGGAAAATCGTAATGGGTAATGAACGAGGGGGAATCATATTCAAGCTTTTTATGCTGCCGATTATTGTGGCATTAATGGCCGGATTCTTTTTTCTGGGATATTATGTCGGTAAATACCAGAGTAAAACCGGTGCTCAGAATGAAATTCTTCCGCCTCTCCCGGACATCGTTTCAAAAAATCTACCCGCAAAGGAAGAATTCACCTTTTATAAAACGTTGACCGACAAAAATGACAAAACCGTTTCAATTAATCTAAAGCCCGCCCTGTCACACGATGAAACTAAAACTGAAAAAAAACAACCTGTTGCCGAACCACCGGCAAAACAACAGAATCAGGCGGCGAACAAGCCCTCCCAGATCCAGGCTAAAAAAGAAGCAGCTCAACCCTCGTCTTCATCTGTGAGAATCAAATATACGCTTCAGCTTGCATCATATCAGGAAAAAGAACTCGCGGATGCCGATGTGAAAAAACTGAAGCAACGCGGCTATGCTGCATTCATCGTGTCCGCAGATGTTCCCGGAAAGGGTACGTGGCACCGTGTAAGAATCGGTAGTTTTTCCAGCAAAGCAGCTGCAGAAAAACTTCAGAAAGAAATCAAGGCAAAGGAAGGATTTACGGTCATCGTTGTGATGGAGTAGACGGATGGTTCTCTGCATGAGTCTGTTTTTTCTTGACAATTTCATCCAATCGACGTAATCTAGGCCGCATCGTATTATGGCACCGACAGATAGAGAAAAAATAATAGGAAGCCTCCATCCACTCGAAAACAAAGTACTGTTTTGTTTCATTGACAAAGATTCCCTTCCTGCCTCTGAAATTCTGCAGATATCAGGACTCGATGAATCCCGTCTGGATATGGCATCAGGATGGCTCCAGTCCAAGGGTTTTTTGGATGTAAAAGACGAATCGGTCACGTCTCTCGTCTCCCTTACAGAAGCAGGCAGGGACTACTGCCAAAAAGGCACTCCGGAAATGCGCATTATTACGGCGCTTCGCGAAGGGAAACAATTTACCGTCAAGGATATGATCCAGTCCTGGAACATGGACCCTTCCGAGATCAGTTCCGCTACAGGCCTTCTGAAATCAAACAGCATCATTCGTATTGTTCAGGGCGGTGTCCTTGAATTCGACCAGCCGGAAAAATCCAGCCAGAATGAACTGCTCCAATCAATAATTCAGAAAACAGGGGACGATTCGCTGTTATTGTCCGATTTTCCTGAACAGGAACAGTCCATCATCCGCGATAACTTTCATAAACGGGGAAAGTCAAAAGGTATTTTCCGTATAACAGAAAAAAAGAATCGCGCTTACACGCTTACTCCTGACGGCAGAGAATTACTAGGGCTGATGAAAAATCGCGGAGTAGCCGTGGAAGAGGCTTCAATCCTCACTCAGGAAATGCTGAGACAGGGCACGTGGAAAGGCAAAAAATTCCGTGCGTATAACATCGCCCTGAATCCGCCCCGGCAAAGCATCGGCAGGAAGCATCCTTATAAAGAATTTCTCGATTTTGTTAAATATAAGTTTATCGGCATGGGATTTGAAGAAATGCGCGGGCCGCTCGTGGAAAACGAGTTTTGGGACATGGACGCATTGTTCATGCCGCAATTTCATCCGGCCCGCAACATCCATGATGTTTACTTTGTAAAAGATCCCGCTGCAGCCAAGCAGATTGAAGCGCCCTTTGGCAGACAGGTCGCTGCTGCCCACAAGAACGGCGGCAAAACCGGCTCAACAGGCTGGAAGTATTCTTTTGATCTTGAACGGGCAAAACGGCTCATACTCAGAAGCCAGGGAACTGCGGTTTCTGCCCGCACCCTGGCATCAGGTCCCAAAATTCCCGGCAAATATTTTTCTATTGCCCGTTGTTTCCGCTACGATGCTGTTGATGCAACGCATGCTCCTGATTTCTATCAGGTTGAGGGCATTGTTCTCGGCAAGGATATCAATTTCAAAACGCTTCTTGGACTGTTAAAACTGTTTGGACAGGAGATCGCAAAAGCGGCAGAGTTCCAGTTCCGGCCTGCTTATTTCCCATTTACCGAGCCCTCGGTGGAATTACACGTAAAACATCCGAAACTCGGCTGGATGGAACTTGGGGGGGCTGGAATTTTCCGTCCGGAAGTCACGCTGCCGCTTGGCGTTGACGTGCCGGTGATTGCTTGGGGTCTTGGACTTGACCGCATGGCCATGATCGCGCTGGAGATTCAGGACATACGCGATTTATTCTCCCGCGATTTGGATTTCATAAGGACAAAAAAAATTCGTTTGGACAAGTAGGAATGATACGGTAAGAAGACCCGTGATTTTTCCCGAATCACTATGCAATTATGGTTTTAGGATTTTTTTATGCCTACGATAGATGTTAAAAAGAAAGACATAGATTCTCTTATCGGCAGAACGTTGTCACTCCGTACGTTTGAAAAGCACCTCATGCTCGCGAAAGCGGAGCTCAAAGATTATAACGCGGAGACCGATGATCTGAAGATTGAGCTGTCTGACAGCAACAGGCCTGACCTCTGGTCGGCAGAAGGAGTTGCCCGTCAAATCCGCCTTTATCTTTCCGGCAAAGCCGCGCCGTACTCTTTTTTCAAACACGGCAAGAAAGCAACACGCGAAATCCGCGCCTCGAAATCCATGAGATCTGTCCGGCCCTATCTTGCGGCATGCACCGCGAGCGGCGTGCCTATGAATAATGACGTGCTTGCACAGATGATCCAGAGTCAGGAAAAGCTGGCAGAAATATTCGGCAGAAAACGGACCACGCTTTCCATCGGCATTTATGAACTCGACAGAATTGTTTTCCCTGTACACTACAGACTTGCCAATCCGGAATCGATTTCATTTACTCCGCTCGGCATGGAGGAAAAACTTACTCTCGCTGAAATTCTTGTGCGCCATCCCAAGGGCATCGAATACGGGAATATCGTGAAACCTTTTCCCCAGTATCCGGTTCTGATCGACAGCATGGGGCGTGTGCTCTCGTTTCCTCCGATAATCAACAGCCGTGAAATCGGCGAAGTGAAGACAAACACCCGTAATGTACTGATAGAAGTGACAGGGACCGATCTCAGGATGACGAACCTCGCCCTCAATATTCTTGCCGCAAGTTTTTCGGATCGTGGCGCAGATATTGAGCCGATACTGGTGACATATCCCTATATGACAGAGCTGGGAAAACGCGTTGTTTTCCCCCATGACTCTTCCATAACGTTTACGCTGCCGCTTGAACGTTTTTCAGCAGGACTTGGAGAAGATGTTACCCCGGTTGATGTCAAAAAATACCTGAATGCGTACGGACATATTGTTTCAGGTGTCCGTGGAACCATATCTGTCGTTGTACCGCCGTATCGGGATGATATTATGCATTCCGTTGATTTGGTTGAAGATTATGCCATCAGCAAGGGTTATGATACGTTCAAACCGGTCATGCCTCAGGAATCGACCGTTGGTTCTTTGTCAAAGATAGAACTGCTTGCTGATACAATCAGGGGATACATGATCGGGGCCGGTTTCCAGGAGATAATATCGAACATTCTTTGCTCGCGTGAAGATGTCGAATATGCCATGTCTCAAGAAGAACGGCTCATAGAAGTAGATAATGTAATGTCCCAGGCCTACTCGGTCCTCAGAAACCGCATTATTCCATCTCTTTTGACTGTTGAGGCTGCAAGTTCCAAGGCATTCTATCCACATAAGATATTTGAGGTCGGCGATGTTGCGGTATACGATCAACATGAAAATATGGGATCAAGAACTGAATTGAATCTTGGTGCCGTTATCTCTCATCCGGCAGCTAATTTCTCAGAATTGCATGCTTCTCTTGATGTCCTGTTGTTCTACCTAGGAATAGAATACACGCTGCAACCTGCAGAACATCCACTTTTTATTCAGGGACGGTGCGGTAGAATTATTACAAACGGAGTTGCTATTGGGTTCCTTGGTGAATTGAATCCGGCAGTATTAGACCGTACTCAAATCACCATGCCGTGCGCTGCCTTTGAAATCAGCCTGAACGTTCTTCTCAGCGTACTTGATAAATTGTAATCGTGCGCGCTCCTTCTTTCCTGTAAAACCAGATAATCTTTTTTTGCGGTCACAGGCGTCCGGTCTTTTTTCTCTCATACTACTCCCGTATTATGACGCTATGGCTTGCCGGAAAGGAAAACTCTTGACAGCCAAAAAATGTTAGTGTAGTATGCAAAATTTACAGGATTAGCAAAAATACCTTGAAAAATTAAAAGGTTAAATGCACGCGTGTTTTGCAGCATTTTGCAACATCTGCGCAGAAAGGCGGCTTTTCTTCTTCCGATATGAAAACCCAGTCAATGAAAATTGCATTGATAATAGGCGGCAGCCGCGGGATAGGGCGGGCCATTGCGGTGAAGCTGGCTAAAGCCGGTTTTTCAATTTGGCTTACGTATAAAAGCAATCATGAAGCGGCCCGTTCTGTTAAAGCGGAGATAGAATCGACAGGTGCCGCCTGTGAGCTTTTTTCTTTTGATGTGTCCAGTTTTGAAGAAACTGAGGCCGCGTTAGGCGCCCGGTTGGAAACCACGTCACCTGATGTTTTTGTGTACAATTCGGGCATTTCCCGTGATAATCTCCTGATGTGGATGTCAAAAGAAGAATGGGATTCGGTGGTCACAACTAACCTCAATGGCTTTTTTAACACCACCCGTGCCGTGGTGTTTTCCATGCTCAAGGCAAAACGAGGAAGAATCGTAGTGATTTCTTCCGTATCAGGCCAGGTCGGCCAGGCAGGACAGGTTAACTATTCCGCATCCAAAGCCGGATTAATTGGAGCGGCAAAGGCTCTGGCCCGCGAAGTCGGCAAAAAAAATATCTTTGTAAACGTAGTTGCCCCCGGTTTTATTGAAACGGAAATGACCAAAGACATTCCAAAAGAGCAGGTTCTCCCTTTGATTCCCCTTAACCGCGTTGGCAAGGTCGACGATATCGCATCTGTTGTTCATTTTCTCTGTACCGAAGAAAATATGTATATCCATGGTCAGGTTATCGGCGTCAACGGCGGACTGGCGATGTAGTACGACTGTTTTTTTCGATTTCGAATGATTGTTGCTGCCGTCATCAACTGGTGATAATGAAAAAATATAACGATATTGTGGTGGGAAGCGGCATCAGCGGCTTGACGATGTCGTTGCTGCTTGCCATGAATGGACATAAGGTGCTGCTGATCGAGAAGAGTCAGCGTATCGGCGGTTCTTTGTCCAGATTTACCAGAAAAGGCATTGCCTTCGATACCGGTTTTCACTTTACCGGTGGGCTTCATGCCGGAGGAATTCTTTCCGACATTTTGACGCTCTTTGATATCCGTGATTATATAGAACCTGTTTTCGTGGGAGACTTGTATAAGAACAGATTCATTTTCGAAGCTTCGGGCCGGCAGTTCGAGCATCCCAGCGGGATTGAGAATGTAAAGAAACAATTCAAAGAATACTTTCCCGGTGAGGCGAGCACTATCGACCGCTATTTTGAAAAGGTGCAGTCGGTCTGCCAGCGGACCCCGGCGCTCAATATTCACAACAATATCATCACTCCTCCCAATCTGGAAGAGGATTATATCTCGCTTGATGCTGTTCTGAAGGATTTTACCTCCAATGTTCTTCTCCGAGGGCTGCTCTCCGGTTACGTCATGTGTTACGGCGTAAGACCGGATGAAATATCATTTGCCAACCACTGCAGAATGATACTCAGCTTCTATGAATCCCTTGCCTATGTAAAAAACGGTGGAGACGCCTTTATTAATGCTTTTCGCACCAAACTTGACGCCTATGACGTCGAGATTCGCTGCGGGACCAGTATCCGGGAACTGACGGACATCCATGAAAACAAAGTAGGTCGTTTTGTCCTGTCCACCGGAGAAGAGATTATGGCGGATTCCTGCGTGTTTACCATCCATCCAAAGGAAATATTGCCTATTTTGCCGCAAAAACAGTACTCAAAAGCATTCGCCAACCGTATTGCATCGTTCGAATCATCTGTAGGCATTTTTACTGCTTTTGCCATGCTGAAACAGGGGATGCGCGACCCGTATCCGGACGCCGGGATTTCATCCATCTTTCCGGTGGATGATGTAAATTTTCTTCTTGATCCATCCTATCAGGGCGACCCTGCCATGGTCATTATTAAAATGCCGGTTCAGGAAAATGATAAACAGGGAATCTGTATTCTGGAGCCTTCCTTTCCCGACGAGGTAGCGCGCTGGCAGGAATCCAGGAGAGGAAGAAGGCCCCAGGAATACCTTGACTACAAACAGCAGCGTACCGATGCAATTCGTGAACATCTTCGGAGGGTTTTTCCTGCATACGGTGAAAGCTTTGAGATTCTCGATTCAGCGTCCATGCTGACGTTTAAAGAGTATCTTAATAGTCCGGATGGAAGTGCTTACGGCGTTAAACAAAAAATGGGACAGTTCAATCTTATCGGAAAGCTTCCGCTTCACAACCTGTTTGCGGCCGGCCAAAGTGCTCTGCTGCCAGGTATAATTGGTGCAATGATGTCATCACTCATTGTCGGTCGGGCAGTAATGGGAAAGGGACAGTACGGAAAACTGTTAAAACAGACAGTATGACTTTGAAACGAGTTGTCATAACAGGCCTGGGAGTAGTCTCTCCCTTCGGCAACGGCGTGTCGGCGCTCATGAAGGGGATAGAGGAAGGACAGAGCGCCGTGCAGCGGATGGAAGGATGGGACCGTTACATCGGCCTGCAAAGCCTGGTGGGTGCGCCGGCTGAAATACGCGATGAGAAACGCATTCCTCGTCAAAAACGCCGTTCCATGGGCCGAATGAGTATTTTTGCCGCCCAGGCAGCGGACGAGGCATTGTCTGATGCGGGTATCTCCCTTGCCGATGAAGACTTGTGGCGGACCGGCTGCGTTATCGGTTCGACGATGGGCAGCGCAAAAAGCATCAACGATGCTTTTGAAATCATACTGCCAAACAAGGATCTCGGCCAGCTGAATTCCACAATGTTTTTCCAGTGCATGTCGCACACAGCGGCCGTGAATGTCGCCCAATATCTGGGGTTAAACGGTTCGATCATCGCCCCGGCGGCCGCTTGCGCGTCCGCACTCCATGCCATCGGCACCGGGTACGATCTTATCAGGCTCGGGAGGCAGGACCTTCTTCTTTGCGGGGGAGCGGAAGAACTGCATCCTACGGTAACGGGATCATTCGATATTCTTTTTGCCACGTCAACAAAGTACAATGATACACCGCAGAAGACCCCGCGGCCTTTTGACAGAGACCGCGATGGGCTTGTGTGCGGTGAAGGAAGCGGAATCGTGATCCTTGAGGATTATGACCGTGCTCGCAGAAGGAACGCTAAAATTTACGCCGAAGTCGTCGGATACAGCACAACCGCAAACGGGCTCCATGTCAGCCAGTCCAACAAGGAATCCATGGTCATGTGCATGAAGCAGGCGATTGAGGACGCTGGTTTGCAGCCGCGCGACATTGATTATATCAACGCACATGCCACGGCGACAATCCAGGGAGACCAGGAAGAAGCGGAGTCGATCAGAGACATTTTCGGTGCTTCCGTCCCCGTGAGCGGATTAAAGGGCTACATCGGCCATACACTGGGCGCATCGGGAGCAATCGAACTCGCGGCTTCTCTCAAGATGATGGAACACGGAATGATTTATCCAACGCTGCATTTGGAACATGTGAGTGCTGATTGTGAAGGAATTCAACATGTAATGCAGCCGCTCAAAAAGCAGATAACGACCGTCCTCAAAAACGGTTTTGCCTTTGGCGGCATCAATGCGGCACTGGTTTGTAAAAAAATCTGACATATCTGCGGCAGCTACGGTGGAGGATTGTATGACTGAACAGGAAATTATAGAAAAAACAAACAAGGTGTTTGAAGAATCTTTCGAAATAGAAAAGGAGCGTTTGGTCCCTCAGGCCCATATCTTTACGGATCTCGGGCTTGACAGCCTCGATATCGTGGACCTTGTGGTCGCGCTCCAAAACAGTTTCGGCGTCAAGATCAGAAATGAAGAAGGGATCCGGGACATCAGAACGTTGCAGGACATCTATCAGTTTATTGCCTCGATCAAAAATGAGGACATCAAGAAGAGTTGAGAACGATGCCATATCGTTTAGGACTGTGTCTCTTTAATCTGTATTTTTACGTGCTGTTTTTTCTGTTCTCGGCAATAGTGATTTCCGTGCTGACGGTCGCAGTTACTTTGTTAGGGCTGTTTTTTCTGCCGCCGCGTAAAACACTAAAATATTTTCGTCGCTCCATTGCTTTTTATGGAAAGACGATAATGGCCTTGCCGTTTCCTTTTATCAGAATTCGGTATGAACGGCCTGCTCAGAACGGGCCGCAGGAGCCGTATATTTTTGTGTGCAATCACCGATCTGCGGCGGACGCTTTTCTTATCGGAGTTCTGCCCCATGAAGTCGTCCAGATCGTAAATGTATGGCCGTTCAGGATACCCGTTCTGGGAATTTATGCCAGGTTCTCAGGATATCTTAACATACGCATGATGCCCCGCGACCAGTTTATGCAAAAAGCCACACGATTGCTGTCGGAAGGAGTTTCCATCATTTTTTTTCCGGAGGGAACGCGTTCAACCTCGAAAAAAATGGGAAGCTTTCACGGCGCGGCGTTCCGGCTGGCTCTTGAGACAAAGACGCCCGTTGTTCCACTCTGCATCTCAGGGACGGAAAAAATTTTTCCAAAGGGATCTTCCCTGCTGCGACCGGGAACAGTCCGGATACGCCAGCTTGCGGCAATTCCCTGGAATGACTATAAAGATTTGACCGCGTTCGCATTAAAAAACAGAGTGTGGAAAATTCTTGACGGCGAACTGTCTAAGATGGAGAATAGGGTATGACAGCATTTGATCACAATCGCAATCTGGAATTTTCAAAACCCGAAGAGATCAAAAAGGTGCAGGAATCGCTTTTGCACACACACCTTCGGTATCTCTCATCTTCTTCTCCGTATTATCGCAAAATATTCCGCGAGCAGGGAATAGATGCCTCAGGTAAAAACATTCCTTCTCTTGACAGCTTTCCGCTTACCGAGAAAGCTACCTTCGGAAGCCAAAATAATGATTTTCGTGCAGTTCCTCAATCTGAAATTGTGGATATTGTTCTTTCTTCAGGGACCACGGGTAGGCCGACCCCGATTATGTTCACTGAAAATGATCTCCAGCGTCTGGCATATAATGAGGTAATTTCCTTCACCGGCTGTGGGATGACGCAGGACGATGTCGTGCTGCTGACGTGCACTCTTGACCGCTGTTTTATCGCGGGGCTTGCTTACTATGCAGGAGCCAGAAGCTTGGGAGCTGCCGCCATTAGAAATGGTTTGAGCAGCGTAGAGAGCCATCTTGAAATTATTCAACGATTGAAACCTACGGTAATCGTTGGAGTCCCGACTTTCTTGCTCAAACTGGGACGTTTTTTACAGTCCCAGAATGTCGATCCTGCGTCGGCAGGGGTGAACAAACTGATCTGTATCGGTGAGCCGATCCGCGACCGCGATCTTTCTTTTCTCAGAATCGGGATGACCCTTGAAGAGGTCTGGAGTGCAAAAATTTATTCAACCTATGCTTCTTCAGAATGCATTACCTCTTTCTGTGAATGCACTGCACAGCAGGGAGGCCATCTTCATCCCGATCTTGCCATTGTCGAGATCGTTAGTGAACAGGGAAAAGTTCTCCCTCCGGGGGAAATCGGCGAGGTGGTGATCACTCCTCTGGCCATTGAAGGGATGCCGCTATTGAGGTTCAGAACAGGAGACATCAGTTTTCTGATAGACGAACCGTGCTCCTGCGGAAGAAACTCACCGCGGCTTGGCCCCATTTTGGGAAGAAACAGACAAATGCTGAAATTCCGCGGTACGACACTGTATCCAAATTCTTTCTACGATGTCCTTGATTCTCTGCCGGAAGTAAGCGGTTATTATATCGTTGCTTCAAGCGATTACAACCTTTCGGATGTTATACAGGTCTTTGTTTCCGTTCAGGATGACAATTGTACCGCGGAAATAATTAGGAATAAATTGCAAAGCCATTTGCGGGTGAGGCCGGAAGTGATACTTACCAGCGAAGAAAACATCAGAAACCAGGTTTTTTCAGGTAATTCCCGTAAGTTAGTCCGTTTTGTGGACAACAGAAAGAGCATATGACTAGTTGTCAAAGCAGAATCTATAGTGCTGAGTTCTCTCAACAGGAGATTGCGGATGCCGTGCGTGACGGCAGGCTCCTTTCGATGGAAATTGAGTTTAATCAGAGCTGCAATTTCCGCTGCATCTATTGCTATGCGTCGGATACTGCCCGCCGGCGCGACGAATTGACCAAAGAAGAATTCGAAGACGTCATTACACAGGCAAAAGAACTGTCTGCGCGCAAAATCATCATTCTCGGCGGCGAACCCATGCTGTATCCCCATATTATGGAAATGATCCGCTTTATCAGGGGCCTGGGCATGGATATTGAGCTATTTACCAACGGAACGAGCCTTACTCCTGCGATGGCGCAATTTTTATATGAAAACAATGTCCGGGTAATCTTGAAAATGAACACCTTCGACGAAAGCCTCCAGGACACACTTTCCGGCCGAAAAGGCGCTTATACCCAGATACAGGAAGCGCTGAAAAACTTAAAGAGCGTGGGATATCCTTCGCCGGAACATCCCATGGGGATCAGTACGATCATCTGCCAGCAGAATATAGATGAATTGGCCCGCATGTGGGAATGGCTTCGAGACCAGCATATCATGCCATATTTTGAGATGATGACCCCCCAGGGCGGAGCCCTGGAGCACAATATGCTGGAAGTCGATTCACGGACTGTGCAGGAATTCTTTAATCGCATATCGGAGATTGATAGAACGAAATACGGCTATCATTGGGATCCCAAGCCGCCTTTGGTGGGAGGTGAATGCCTCCGTCATCAGTTTTCGTGCGTGGTAAATTCAGAAGGGTACGTGCAACCCTGCGTGGGGATTACTTTTCCCATCGGAAACGTTAGAAAACAACGGTTGAAAGACATTCTGCACGACAGTGAGGTTGTGCAGGATCTGAAACGATACAAAGAACTGATAAAAGGACCATGCGGAGAATGTGCCAAGATAGACGAGTGCTACGGTTGCCGGGGTGCGGCCTATCAGCTGACGGGCGATTACCTGGCGTCAGACCCTCTCTGCTGGAAGAATCTTGACCGCAGGGATGATATTATGTTTCTGCCTATTGATGCCGCACGGGTCGTCCCCCATAAATCTCCCATGCTTCTTATCGACCGCCTGCTTGAACTGCGGGAGCGGGAGTCAATCTCGGAGATGACCGTTCGGCAGGATATGGTTTTTGTATCGGAAAACGGAAAGCTTGATGAGGCGTCTTATCCTGAAATTATTTCACAGGCACTTGCCGCCATGGAAGGTTTTCGCGAAGTCGGCAGCCGCAATCCGCAGCAGGAAGGATATCTGCTCGGAATAAAAAAATTTGAAATTCTCGGCAGCGCTCGGGTCGGAGATATCCTTCGGATCACGATTTATAAAGTCGCGAAATTGGGGGATTTCGGCATTATTCGCGGAGAGATAAAAAAGGAAAACACACTCATTGCGCGCGGCGAATTGAAGGTCTGGCGCGACGGCAAGGCGGCGGCATAATGATACAATACATTTGTTCCAGTTTTGTTACCTGTCTCATGATGTTTTGTCTTCTGCTCCCGGTTTGTCCTGCTTTTTCTGCGGAACCGTCCGGAGATCTGCAGACGGAACGCGCCGATCTTTCCCAATTTCTGAACACCCTCGGAAAAAAAGTCTCTGATTTTAAAACACTCAGCACTGCCTTCACCCAGGAAAAAGAAATGGCCATGTTCAAAGACAAACTGATTTTAAAAGGCCGGATTTATCTCCAAAAACCGGATAAAATCGCATGGCACGTTGACTCACCTCTGCGCTACTCCGTCCTTATCACGGATAAAATCATCCGTCAATGGGACGAGGACACGAACCAGGTGCAGGAGATATCGCTCAAAAAGAACCCAATCTTTCAGAATGTGCTGAGCCAATTGACCGTATGGTTCTCCGGCGAATATGACACGCTTCTCGACATAAATACCGTGCGTCTGGTGACCCGTGAACCCCTGGTCCTTGAATTTACCCCGAGCGAAAAAAATATCGCAAAAAAAATCATCAAAAATATAACGATTACATTCCGGGAAGACCAAAAATACCTGCGCCAGATACGGATTAAAGAACTGAACGGCGATATTACGACCATCCATTTTACCAACACCCTGTTGAATGTCCCGCTGAGCACCCGCAGCTTTGAGGTGAAAGGGCATGTTTGACAGGTATTTCCTGCTTTTTTTCCAGGTTCTCCAAAAAAACAAAAAACTGGTTCTTGGCGCTGTAGCTCTGGTTACAATTGCCTGCAGCGTCGGTCTGTTTTTTATAGGATATGACGGCAATATCGATTTGATGCTGCCGCCGGATAAAGACATCAGGCGCAGCATGGATTTTTTGCGCGATTCGAACCTGTCCGACAAAATAGTCATTTCCTTGTCCCTGAATGATCCTCTGAAAACAAAAAAAGATCTTTTTCTGGCAGCGGACCAGCTTGCTGCATCGATCAAACCGCCTTTTTTTACAAAAGTCATTTTCGGGTTTTCTGCTGCTGATGTTATGGAGGAGTTTTCCATGCTTCAGTATGCACCGCAGGTTCTGGGTGAACGGGATCTTTCGGTAATAGACAGCCAGCTTAATGCAGAAGCGGTGTCTCAAAAAATGAGGTCCATCTACCGGCAGTCGCTTCGGCCAGAGAGCATTTTCACGTCATCCCTGTCAAGGACTGACCCTATCGGGATCAAGCTGCTTCTGATGGACAAATTGCGGGCCCTTCCAGCTTCTATGGGATACGACGTGGCCCTGGAAGACGGGCATTTTATCAGCCGTGACGGGCGACACACGATGCTGATAATCCAAACCACTGTCCCGATGATGGACAGCCAGCGCAGCCAGGAAATGCTTGCAGCACTCCAGGATCACCTCAAAGAACTGCCCGGATTTGTTTCAGCAGACGTTATAGGCGCACATGTGCACACGGTAAAAAATGAGCAGGTAATTATCCGTGACATCACCATTGCTTCCATAATCGCTTCTGTCGCTTTTCTTCTGCTTTTTGTGCTCGTTTTTCGCGATGTACGCGCAGTCTTTGTCTTTCTCTTTCCGTTTCTTGCCGTCATATGGGCCGTTGTTCTCACCGCATTCATAGAAAACAAGCTTTCCTATCTGGTCATCGGCTTCGGCACGGCGATTGTCGGCATTTCAGACTATGGACTGATCGTATACATAGCCATGAAGCAGGGCACTGACCCGGCACATTCGGTGAAACTCGCCAAACTGGTATGCATTGATGCGGTCACCACCATATTCAGTTTTGTCGTCCTGTATTTTTCACTGATACAGGGCTACCATCAACTTGCGTTGTTTTCGATTCTTTGCCTGGTTATTTGCCTCATTTTTTCACTCTTTGTTCTCCCTTTGACGCTTTCCTGGAAACGGGATAAGCTTCTTACCGATAACGTGCTTGATGAAAGTCTGAAAAAAATTCGCTGGCCCAAAAAACTCACCGTGGCCGTTTGGTTGCTCACCACAGCAGCGTTTCTTATTCTGTCGTTTTCCGTCCAGTTTGACAGCGACGTGAAAAAACTCGATGGCAGCGGATCTGACGTGTTGCGGGCAGAGCAGACATTCCGGGAAGTTTGGGGAGGAAAAGCAGGGCAGGCGATTTTTGTCGTGACCGGAGCCAGCCTTGAAGAAGCAATGCAGCTAAATGATACGGTATTTCTTGAGGCGGTCAAGCTCGTCGGGAATGATAACTTCACCAGTCTCGCATTGTTCTGGCCATCCGAAAAACTGCGGTCTGAAAATGGCAAACGATGGGACATTTTTTGGAAACAGGGAAAGGAACAGCGGTTAAAAAAGCTGATCAGGGAAACATCGTCGGCATATGGTTTCTCCGACCAGGCTTTTTCACCTTTTTTTGACGGACTTTATGCACACGGGACTGACGTTGCGCGGCCGGACGGTCTTATCTCTCGGCTGCAGGAACGCTTTGTCGTAAAAAAGAATGAAGAATACCGCATCATGTCATTTTTCCCTGATGAGCAACAACATATTGATGCCCTGACTGCAATATCAAGAAAACATCCCGGGACGTTTATCGTATCGGGAAAGGCTCTCTCCTCGTCTATTTCTCATTTTACCGCACGGGAAATTAAAGTTCTTGCTCCATTGGCATTCTTATTCAATGTTATTTTGGCCTGGCTTTTTTTCAGAAACTGGAAAGAAACATTTATTTCACTTGTTCCGCTTATCACCGGTGTTATCTGGCTCGTCGGACTTATGTCTCTTTTTAAAATGCCGCTGAATGTTGTCAACATTATCGCTGGAATCATCACGACAGGCGTAATTGTGGATTATGGTTTGGGGATTACCTATGAATATCGGCACGATTTGCGGTTCGGCACGGTTATGGCGGTTACGTTATCAGCTGCGACGAATATCATCGGAGCAGGAGCCCTTCTGTTTGCTCAGCATCCGGCGCTTTACTCGACAGCTGTAGCCATGGTCATCTGCATGGTAACAGGGTATATTTCTGCCGTGGTTGTGATTCCGTCTCTTTGCGGTATCATGGAGACGAAAAACCGGAAAGATGCACAAGAATGAAGCGATTTCATTTACTATTCATACTGCTAGCACTTTTTTACGGGTGTACTCATGTTCCGATCCAAGGGACAACCTCAGTTTCTGTGGAATCTGCTGGTCCGCAAACCGTCGTGGAAAGGTTCCGTTTATCAATTCCGGAAATTTTTCAATTGCTTAACACAGTTGTTTTTGAGTATAATGGACAAAAATTTCTCGGTCTCGGCACCCTGGAAATCGATACAAACAAGCATCTTTTTAGGGTCGCGTGCCTGAATCCAATGGGCGTGAAGCTGTTCGAACTCTCCGGGAATGAACGCACGGTAACGACCCAGTACGCCATAGGGGCTCTTCTCCAATACGGCGACATCGCTGCAGCTGTAAGCACTGATATCAGGCGCATCTATTTTAATCTTCTTCCCTCATCTGAAGCATCGATATGGAAAAGGAAATATCAGTTTCACTACAGACAGGTTTGGGATGCAGGATTCATAGAATATATTTTTTCAAGACAGCAGGGTGATCTTGTTGAAAAACGCTATTACGATGAAAACCATATAATTGCCTGGCAAATCGTTTACAATGGATATCGGGATTTCAAGGGAAAGCATTTTCCGCAGGATATCACTCTGATCAACTACCAATACGGCTACACGTTGACCGTACATCATAAGGAGCTCAATTAGTGAGTAAGATCAAAGCCGAGGTCGAACGGCATATGATCGGTTTGACAAAAGACGACCGGTCGGTTACTTCACGGTTTATTTTCCCGCAGGAGTTCATAGGCTTTCAGGGGCATTTCCCTGCAAAAAAAGTTTTGCCTGGCGCCTGTCAGATTCAATGTGCCGTCGCAACGCTCGAAAAAGCATTCGGGAAAACAGTCGGTCTCAAAGGGGTTATTCTTGCAAAATACCTGACCCCCGTGTTTCCCGAAGAGGAAATAACCTGCCAGCTCATCAGTAGCGGTGAGGACGGCGGTGAGGCCACTTTCAAAGCGGCTATTACGAAAGCCGATGCAAAAGTTGCCGAACTGAAGCTGCGGATTGTTTTCAAAAGCGGAAAGAAAAAACAACGACTCCCATGAGAAGAAGACAAAAACAGTATTTTGAGCGGATACCGGGCTCTCCTGAACCCGTTAGTGTTGAGGTCAGGCACCGTGTTCATTTTAATGAAGCGGATCCCATGGCGATCATGTGGCATGGAAGATATCCGCTCTTGTTCGAGGAAGCCTCGGAAGAACTCGGCAGGCGATGCGGCATGTCGTATAAGGATTTTTTTGAAGCCGGGCTGCGCGCCCCCATTGTGGAACTCCATATTGATTATTTTCAGCCGCTTTTTCTTGATGAAGAGTTTACCGTAAGGGCATCACTCGTCTGGCACGAGGGCGCAAGACTGAATACGGAATTCCAGGTAATAAAGCAAGACGGAACACTGGCCACAAGTGGATATACCGTCCAGCTTTTTACGGACCATAAAACCGGTAAACCCGCGGTTCTCTCACCGGGAATGCTTGAACGGTGCAGAAACAGGTGGAGGACAGGAGAGTTCCATCGTCGTTCATGAAAGCTGTCATTGTCGCATTAGATATGATAACACCGTACGGGATGGGTATTGATGCCTGCTGGAACGGCATTATGGCCGGCCGGACAGCGCTGACCCCGGTGACCAGGTTCAGGGCTACTGCATTTCAATCCCCGTATGCGGGTACAATACCAGGATTGGTTTATCATGGAAACACCTCCTTGGTAATGCAGATGCTTACGCTGCTTTTTCAACAGCGGCATGCATCCATTCCGGATGATTCCCGGCTGCTGCTAGCGACGACCAAAGGCGAAGTAGACTTTCTGGAAAGAAGTATTCTGGAGAACACCGGCGATCCTGCGGAGAGCAGGCTGGAGCGTCTTTTTGAAAAAATTGCTGTTCTTGCCGGGCTAAAAGGGGAAGGCGCGATCATTTCGGCAGCCTGCACATCATCATCCGCTGCTGCCGCGCGCGCTGCGGCCATGATCCGGGATGGTCGTGCTGATTGTGTGCTTGTCGTTGCATGCGACAGCGTGACGGAGTTTATTTTTTCTGGTTTTTCTTCACTGATGGCGCTGGACGCTGTTCCGGCGCGTCCTTTCGACAAGAACAGAGCGGGGTTGAATGTCGGTGAAGCTGCGGCATTTGCGCTCGTCATGAGTGAAGAACGCGCCAGAAAAGAGACCAGAACCGTACTGGGTGAGCTTGCCGGATGGGGACTGAGCGATGATGCCAACCATATGACCGGGCCCTCCCGCGAAAGCGAAGGATTGATCGCGGCCATAAACAAAGCCCTTCACGCCGCAAAAATTTCGCCGGAAGAGGTGGGGTTAATTGCGGCACATGGTACCGGCACCCAATATAACGATGCCATGGAGATGCGGGCTTTTCGGTCGGTATTTCAAGGCCGCAAGCTGCCGGTCTACTCTCTGAAAGGCGGAATCGGCCATACGATGGGAGCGGCAGGTCTGGTAGAAATGATCATCGCTCAACGGGCGCTGCAGCAGAAACTTGCACCGCCCACGGTCAATTTGCAGCATCCTGACGACGATGCCGCAGGATGGGTATCCGGTGAACAACAACCGATCCAGGGCACCAGGGCACTCATAACGAATGCCGGATTCAGCGGTGTGAATACCGCGCTGGTTCTGGCCTGAATTTCCATTTTTTTTCGTGCACTGAAAGCGGATCCGCCTCCCTAAAAAACGCCGCTGCCTGCACGACGAATGACGACCCTGCCGCAAATGGGTATTTTGACTGCTGTAATCCGTTTTCAACGGTTCACCTTTTTTGTACAGGTGAAAAAATCTTATGACAATGTATGTGCGCGGCATAGGCTGGATCACAAAGTCAGGTTATGGCTGCATAAAAACAAAGATACAGCATCCGCTTTCCGATGATCAAGGGGGCAGGTCCCTTGGTAAAGAGGACATATTTGCTTACCCGTTCAAAAATTTCGGGCGTCTGGATCGGATATCCCGGATGACCGCATGTGCCGCCTCACTCGCGCTTCGGGATGCGGGCATCGAATACGCGCCTTCAAAAAAACTGGATATCGGTATTATCGGAACAAACAGCGAGGGTTCGCTCCGGTCGGACATGGCATATTTCAAGGATTATATCCAGGGCGGGCGGACTTTATCCCGTGCAAATTTGTTTATCTATACACTTCCTTCAAGCCCTTTGGGTGAAGCCGCCATCCATTTTGGTTTTACCGGCCCGCTTCTCTATGCTTCGGCAGCAGGCAGTGCGCTTGCAATGATAATGGATATGGTCGGGGATATGTTTGCGGCCCGGGAAGCTTCGATGATGCTGGGAGGGCAGGCGGAAGAAAATGAGGCCGTATATTTTCTATTCAGCCCTGTTAAAACCGATGAAGATCTCTGTGAAGCGGACACGATCAAATCTCTTCTGGAACAAAAACCGGATATTCCCCACTTGGTGCAGGCATTATTACTTTTGAACAATAAGAAAGGTGCAGCGTGAAAATAAAGCTCCTTTACCCAAAGTGGCCGAAGCTGGACCGTCAGACGGAGTTTCATCTGCCGCCGCACGGTCCCGTGTGCTTTGCCGCAACAGTACCGCCTGATATTGAACTGGCGTTTACCGATGAAAATGTCGAAGAAATCGATTTTGATGAACAGGTCGATCTTGTCGCGATTTCCTGCATGCTGACGTGCCAGATTCCCCGGGGATGGGAAATCGCGGATAAGTACCGTGCTCGGAAAATTCCCGTAATCTTCGGCGGCATCGGGACCATGCTTCATGCGGAAGAGACCACCCTGCATGCTGATTCAGTCTTTCTGGGAGAGACGGAAGGACGCTTTGACCGCGTCATTGCTGATTTCAGGAACGGTCAGCTCAAAAAAGTCTATGACTATCAAAAAAATCTTCCGGACATCGCCCTGGTAGGCCCCGCGAGACGGGACATCCTGAAACGCAAACTTTATAACTATCGCGGTGTGCAGATGGTGGATTTGATACACGCGTCACGAGGCTGCAAATTTAACTGCTTCCCCTGCTGCACGCCGTATCTCGGCGGACGGGAGTTCAGGCCGCGTCCTATTGATGACGTGATCCATGAAATCGAAAACATCGACAACAACCGGTTGTTCTTTGTGGATAACTCATTGGCCCAGAACGACCAATGGGAAAAGGACCTTTTCAAGGCGCTGACTCCCTTAAAAAAGAAATGGGTATGTCATCCTATCAAGGACGACGACGAAATTCTGGACCTGGCCGCTGAAGCAGGCTGCTGGTATGTATACCAGGCGATTTTTGATACATCCGACCATATCAGAAGCAGGGTCCGGCGTCTGCATGAACGCGGCATCGGTGTCGAAGGAACCATTATCCTGGGCACGGACGAGCAGGATGAAGACTATATTAAGCGGCTGGTCGATTTTTTGCTCGAAATCAATCTGGAACTCGCGGAGTTTACTATTCTGACCCCGTTTCCTCATACGCCCATCCGTGAACGCTTGCTCAAGGAAGGACGCGTGCTGACGAACGACTGGAGACGGTATACCGGTGGGGAAGTAGTGTATCAACCGGCAAGAATGACGACTGAAAGGCTTCAGGAGCTTTATTACTATGCCTGGGACCGTTTTTACAGCGACAGCAGCCAGAACCTGAAAATGGCGAAGCTGTTCCTGAAGGTAATTGAGAAAGAAAAGCTTGATGGAACGTACCGCCATGCCAGCCTCAGGCGCAGAACGCAGAAAAAAGCGGAGATGGCGCGATGAAGGTCATGCTTATTTCCGCAAATACGACTATTTCTCCGTATCCCGTGTATCCGCTTGGTTTGAGTATGATTGCGGCTGCTCTTGTCAAAGCCGGCCATGAGGTTCACCAGGTCGATTTTCTTCACCAGGGCAATTCGCTTGATGCCGTTCGCAATGAAGTGCTCCGGTTGCAACCTGATCTTGTCGGCATATCCGTGCGAAATATCGACAATGTGAACTTTATGAATGAACGATATTACATTCAAAATGTCAAAGATATTGTAGACAGCGTCAGAACGGCCACGGATGCCAGAATACTGCTCGGTGGGGCCGGTTTCTCACTTATTCCCGAGGGTATTTTACAAAAAACCGGAGCTGACTACGGCATCGTCGGGGAAGGGGAAGAGCTGATCGTTGAATTTGTAAATAATGCCGCGCGTGGAGTATATCCTTCGGAATCCATCCTGACCTCCGCGCCGAAACTTGCCGGCAATCAGATTTTCTCTGCATGGTACGATGAAAAGCTGATCGAGTTCTATCTGCATAACGGCAATATTGCTTCCGTCCAGACGAAGCGCGGGTGCGCCTATAAATGCGTGTACTGTACCTATCCCTTGCTCGAAGGTTCGCAGATTCGCAGACGGGAGCCCGGCGCGGTAGTTGACGATATCGAACTTCTCCGGGACAAATTCAAGGCGAAGTATATTTTTTTCGTTGATTCGGTGTTTAATGACGACGAAGGCGCATATCTCGAAATAGTTGACGAAATGCTGCGGCGCAATGTTTTTCTTCCGTGGACCGGATATTTCAAGCCGAAAGGCATGACCGACGAGATTGTGGAACGGATGAAAAAAACCGGGTTCGCTGCCGCCGAAATCGGGTCTGACGCAACGTCCGACACCACACTCAAAGCGATGGGCAAAAGTTTTACGTTTGCTGACGTCGCAGAGACCAATGATATGTTTGCGCGGCACGATATTGCAATATCGCATTTTGTCATGTTCGGAGGCCCGGGAGAGACACAAGACACGGTGCACGAAGGAATCCGGAATATTCTCAGCCTCAAAAAAAGCGTGATTTTCATTTTCATGGGCATCCGTATTTTGCCGAATACTCCGCTGGAACGCATAGCCCTCAAGGAAAAGGTGATTTCACCGGAAACGGGAATGCTGCATCCCGTGTATTATCTTTCTCCGGCTGTAGACAGAACCTGGCTTGAGGAAACACTGACAAAAGCTTTTGAAGGCATACGTCACTGTGTGTTTCCTCCTGACAGCTATGACAGCAGCCTTCAAGTGCTGCATAAGCTGGGATATACAGGGCCCATGTGGGACCTGCTGCTTCCTGGTAAAAAAAAGAGGGAGAGAAAGACACATGGAGCAGCATGAACCGCTCACTCTGGACGTCGTCTGGTGTGCCGTTCCGGTTTATAATAACGGGAACACCCTCCGACGGATCGTGCAGGAATGCTGCGCTGTTCTTCCTCACGTGGTCGTAGTGGATGACGGCAGCACTGACGTGGATGTCGCAGCGCTTGTGTCGGACCTTGATGTGGTTGTGCTAAAACATGGAAAAAACCTGGGCAAAGGCCAGGCCATATTGACGGCGTCTCATTACTGCGAGAAACAAGGCGCTCTCTCTATGATTACCATCGATGCTGACGGACAACACTGCCCTCAGGACATGAAAAAATTTTTTCCGTATTTGCGCAAGGATGACCCGTGCCTTCTTGTCGGAACCAGAAATTTTGCTACGGAAAACGTCCCTTTTTCAAGCCGGTTCGGAAGATCGTTTGCGAACTTCTGGCTTCTGGTTGAGACCGGACAGGTTGTACCGGATTGCCAGAGCGGTTTCCGGGCGTATCCGCTACCCTACCTCAATCAGCTGCCTTTCAAGGGGCTTCGATACGATTTTGAAGCAGAAGTGCTGGCAAAGGCTGCTTGGGCGGGAATACCGATTAAAACGGTTGACATCGACGTTGTGTACCCGAAGCCGGAAGAACGGGTTTCAAGCTTCAAACCAATTCTGGATAATTTACGCCTTGCTCGTATTCATACGATGCTCGTCGGAAGGCGTCTTCTGCCGGTCAGGCACAAGAAGCTCGTTCAGAATGCGTCGGCTTTTGATGTTTCGCTCCTGCGGCATCCTGCAAAAGTGTTGAAAATGCTCCTGCAGGAAAGCGCAACCCCGGAAGGCCTGGCACTGTCCGCGGCGGTGGGGTTGTTTATTGCGGTGCTCCCGATTTTGTTCATGCATTCAATCGTCATTTTTTACGTCTCCCTGCGGTTCAATCTGAACAAAATCGTGGCGCTGAATGTCCAGCATTTGGCGGTGCCGCCCTTTATGCCGGCGTTGTGCATCGAAGTGGGGTATTATTTGCGGCATGGCAGCTGGCTGACGGATTTGTCGTACGAGACGGTCTTCAGGGAGTTTTCATCCCGCATCTTCGAATGGTTTCTCGGTTCCCTGTTTGTTGCGCCGCTGGCCGCGGTGTTGATGGGGGCCATTGTATACCTGACTGCCGCGGCGATCAAAAAAATAAGGTATTCTCATGTCTCCACAAAAAAGCGCTGTTGAGCGGAAACGCGGCAATCGTCTGGGTTTTTGGTTTTTTCATCTGGCAGTAAGAATATTCGGACTGCGGGGGGCGTACGGTTTTCTCTACTTTGTCGCCCTGTATTATCTTGTTGTTGATCGTCCCGTGGTTTTAGCCACTCGTGCGTATGTTCAGAGACGATTTCCCGATTATGGGGCAGGGAGGCAGCTGTTTTCGGTGTACCGGTTGTTTGTCAGTCAGGGAAAAAATCTGATTGATCGATATGCCTTGTCGCTGGGATGCGGCGATATCGAGATAGAGCTGCTGGGACATGACAAAATTCGCGACCTACTGGCCAGGCAAAACAAAGGTTTTATTGTTCTGACTGCGCATGTCGGAAACTGGCAGGTCACCATGACGGCGCTGAGGAAGTTTGAACGAACCGTCTATCTGATGATGAGGCCGGAGGACAATGACGCAGTCAAGAATGCTCTTCATATCGACAACGAACGAGAACTTGTTAAAATTATTTTTACCGATACCGCCCTCGGAGGAGTGGTTGAAGCGATCCAGGCCATTCATCAGGGCAATCTGGTTTCGATCATGGGAGACCGGACGTACGGATACAGTGCCGTCGAAGCGTCATTTCTTGGTGAAAGCGTGCAGTTTCCCTATGGAGCATTCAGCATTGCCGCCGCAGCTGAATGCCCTGTCGTAGTCCTGTTGTCGGCTAAAACAGGACCGAAAAAATATATTGTCGACGTTTCTCACGTGATTTTGCCCCCCACGGGCAGAGGCGAAGCAAAAAAAAATGCGATACAGGCGGCAGTCCGTGAATACAGCCGCGTTCTCGAGGAGTATGTAAGGCAATATCCGTTTCAATGGTTTGTTTTTCGCGACATCTGGAAATCCAATACCTGATATATCATTGCTATCCTAAAGGAGCATAGTATGGAAAACAAAGAACAAGAGCTTGCAGCAATCCGAAAAAGTCTGAAGGAAATGATCGTGAAGGATCTGTCTCTCGAGGACGTCAAGCCTGAAGACATTAAGGATGATGAGGTGCTTTTTGGTGAAGGACTCGGCCTGGACTCACTTGACGCCGTGGAAATCGTCGTTTTGCTCCAGCGCAATTTCGGCCTGGAAGTAAAAAATATGGACCAGGGCAAAGAGATTTTTTATTCCATCAATACCATTGCAAATTACGTTTATGAGAACAGGAAAAAAACATCCTGATCGCAACGCTGCGGTCATAAAATGGTTTTTTTTGATTGCGTCGGTCTTTTTCCTGTTGTGCTCGTGCGGGAGAACCGTTTCTTCCGGCGTGCAGTCTTTTGCCGGAAAGGGGCTTCCTTTGGTGACATTTGTTTTCGACGACGGAGACGACACCGACTATCTTGTGGGAAGAAAAATTTTTTCCGACCATGGTGTCGTTGCGTGCTCGGCGATTACCACCGAATGGATCAATACGCAGGACCACATGACTCCGGCACAAATTCGCGATCTTCGTGATGCGGGCTGGGAAATTCTGAGCCATACGGTTTCCCATCCAAACTTGAATTCTCTGTCGCCGGAAAAAATTGAAGCCGAGTTGTCGGCATCCAAAGCGGAACTGGATCGTCTGGGATTGCCGGTGAAGAACCTTGTTTATCCATTCAACAAAAACAATAAAATAGTCAGATCAATCGCGAAAAAGTATTACCGGTCGGCACGGGGAGGTACGAATTCACTGAATGCGGACGTGCCAGATCCATATTTTCTGAAGTCGTTTTCCATGAAACATGATGTCGCCCGCATGAAAGAGCACATAGACGCCGCATTTGCAAACAAGAACTGGCTGATTTTTTACCAGCATGAAATAGACGCGCAGGTTAAACTGAAGGACAAACAGGGCAGCTTTATCAAAGGAGAGACGCTCAGACTTAGTCCTTCTGGCACCGTCGCCCGGTATGTGACCGTGCACTGGTTTCCCGTGTACGGCTTTTCACTGTATCTTGTTCCCTTTTCAGGAACGCCCCAGCCGGGTGACCTGATCCGCGGCGAGGTGAGCGGGGCCACTGCCCGGGTCGATTATGTGATGTACAATGAATTGACCCAGCTTGCCGAAATGATACGGTATATACACACGAACTACCCATCGATGCGAATCGTGACCATCGATCAGGGACTGGATTTATTAGGTGCTCCTGATCAAGCGTCCTATATGAAAAAGACGTCTTTGGGTAATTAGAGTTTTTATTATCAGGTTTTATCCGGAAAAGTGAATTATGACCAAGACTGACATACGCATAACCGGTCTCGGAGTGATATCGGCAGCAGGGAAGGATGTCCGCGATACGCTTGATTCTTTTGAGTTCGGACGAAGAAACGCAGGACCGGTAACTCTTTTCCCGTCCGTACTACAATATCCTGTGTTTGAAGTTCCGGACATTCCTCAAGCGTATTATCGTGAAGGCCAAAGGACCCTCAGCTTGGCGTTGATTGCCGTGGATCAGGCGCTTCGGGAAGCAAGTTTAGCCGATCTCACACCGTATCGGGTTGGGGTCTGCATGGGCACGACCGTTGCAAGTCAGCTAAACGATCTGCAGTTCTATACCACATACCGCTCGAAAGGCACTGCGCCTCTCATGGCAGTGGACCGCTTTCTGAAAGGAAACCTGTCGGATTCCATTGCAAGAAAATTAGGAGCAAAAGGCCCGAACCTTACGGTTGTAAATGCATGTTCATCAGGAACGGATGCCATCGGCGTGGCATTGTCGTGGATCAAAAACGATCTGTGTGACATTGCCATTGCCGGAGGCGCGGACGAGTTGAGCCATATTCCATACTGCGGCTTCGGCTCTCTCGGTATTCTCAATATGAATTTATGTGCCCCTTTTGACCGAGATCGGAAAGGGCTTAATCTGGGCGAAGGCGCTGGAGTCATGGTTCTCGAAAAAGAATCCATAATGAAAAAAAGAAGGAACACATCCGAGCTTTTCCTTGCGGGATATGGATCTTTTGGAGACGCGTATCATCTTACGGCGCCGAGTCCTGAGGGGACAGGTCTGAGAGCATCAATCCGCATGGCATTGGAGGAGGCCGGCGTAACACCGCCTGAAGTTGCTTTTGTAAATGCGCACGGCACCGGGACGCAGGACAATGACCTTGTTGAAGGAAAAGTCCTCGCTGACATTTTCGGTGGGGACCTCGCAATGCTTTCAACAAAAGGGTTCACCGGACACACCCTCGGTGCGGCAGGGGGAGTAGAAGCGGTGTTTACTGCAGCCGGCCTCAGGAATGGATGGTTGCCTGCCAGCGCCGGTTTTCAGAACCGTGACGAGGCAATACCGATCGCTCCTATCAAAACAAAAACACTGATCAGCGGGACCTATGCTGTATCAACCTCTCTTGCTTTCGGCGGCAACAATGCAGCCATTGTAATCGGCAGAAGGGGGGGCGCATGAACATAGCGGGGATAGGCATGATTTTTTCCAGGGGTTTGGGTATTGCCCGGTTTGAGAATGCCCTGCAAACAGGCTGGCTGCCTCCTCTGGAAATACCCGTGCCTTCGCATGCCGACCGGAAACGACATGCCTATCTGGTCAGCTTCGATGATGTCCCGGACAAAACCCTGTTGAAGAAAATCAGGCGAGCCGACAAGCTGAGCAAGATGGCTGTCCTTGCAGCGGCAGACGCGATATCCGACAGCGGAATTGATTGTGCCGGAAAGAAACTGGGCATTATCCTGGCGACGGCTTTTGGCGCTCACGTAACGACGTTCGATTTTCTTGACGGCATCCTGGACTTCGGCGATGCAACGGTGTCGCCGACCACGTTTTCAAACTCCGTGCATAATGCCGCAGCTTCCTATATAGCATCATCCCTGGACATTCAGGGGCCGACCCTGACCGTAACGCAATTCCGCTTTTCGTTTCAGTCGGCCCTTCAGCTTGCCCAGACATGGCTTCTTCAAAAACGTTGCGATTACGTCCTTGTGGGCGGTGTCGACCAGTACGGAGACGTTCTGGGATATGTGTCCGAACAAAAACTGCATAATGCGCCGGACGGCAAAATAAAACCATTTGTTTTCAATCCGACCTGTCAGGTTCCGGGGGAAGGGGCTGTTTTTCTGCTGGCGAGCGAACTACAAACGCAGAACAGGTATTGTTCTGTCGATGCACTGCGGCTTCACGACGACTCCGGACAGCAGGACCCTGATGACCTTATTATCATAGATGCCGACGGCATGATGCAGGATGAATCGGCGTATCGACCCTTACTGTCACCAGACACTCCGGCTGCTGCATACGCTCCGCTTTTCGGCAGCATCATGACCGGCAGCGCTTTCAATATTGCGGCCGGCGCTCTGATGCTAAAAAAACAAGTTTATTATCCGTTGCCGGTGCTGGATAACCCTTTAAAGCTCAATCTTTTGACCGAATCCGGCACCGCCTTGATTGAATCGATCCGGTGCATAGGATGCAACTGCTCGGGTGATAAAGCAACAGTGTACTTGAAAAAACCATGATTCGTCTTGTACTGATTCACGGGTGCGGCGCAGTCGGACTTTATCATAACCAAGAGGGCAAGTCATATGACAATACAGGAAATTGAAGACAAATTGATCAAAGGCATTTCGCTGATTACCGGAAAAGAGGAGTCTGCGATCAGGCCGGACAAGCCGTTTCATGAATTGGGAATTGATTCTTTGGGGTTTGTCGAGATTCTTGTGTTTGTGGAAAAAACATTCAAACTTCAATTAATCACTTCAGATCTGACAAAAAAGGATTTCGAAACCATTCACAGCCTGGCATCTTTCATCAAGAGAATGCTGTAACGCTGATTTATTATGCTGGTATCTAATCGCAAGCGCTATTTATCCGGTCATGACTGGGCAATCAACACGCTCGACTATCTGATGAAGTCCCTGACCAGTTCGGGGAACATGTCCCAGATCGTTCTTGTCCTGGACGGACATCTCGACGAGGCCAACCTGCGCGGCCGTTTGAACCGTTTTTTTAAACGGTTCCCCGTACTGGAGGGAACTGTTGCCCGGGACTTCAAACTTACCCCTTATTGGAGAATACCTTCTTCGGCAAAGCGTGATGTAACGTTAAAAGTGACCCGGATCGAAGGCGATTTTTCTCTGGATGCCGTATTCTCCCGTCTGCAGGAAAACGCCAACAGCAGATTCAGGGATGACAAGGAGCATATCGCGTTCCATCTTTTTACCGGAGGAGTTACGCAAAGTGCCCTTGCCATGACTTTCGATCATCGGCTGTTTGACGCCCGTGGAGCCGAAGCATTCCTCAATCTGCTTCAGCAAAACCTGGACAACCACGATCTGTCCGGTGATATACGCTTTACTTCTTCGATGGCATTGACACAATGGAAGAATAAATTTCTGGCCGGCAGAAGCGTAAACCGCAGGATTATTGCGTTGTCAAAATCCACTCCGAAGGCTTTTCCGTTTCCAGAAGGGCGAGGACGCGGTTTTACATACCGGCTGCTTGTTTTCACCGAGCAGGAAACATCGGAAATATATGCCCGGGCATATCGTGAGGCCGGATACCTCATGGAGTCCCCGTTTTTTCTTGCGGCTATAACCCGCACCATCCACGGACTTTTCTCATCGAAGTCCAATGATGGAACCAGTTATGTAATCCCGGTGTCGACGGACTTGAGGTCGGGCAAAGAACCGCTTCAAGAGATTTTTTTTAACCATATTTCATTTCTGTTTTATCAGATTCCGCTTGGGGATGCCGCAGATAGAAATGCCCTTCTGACGGCGTTCAAACAGCAAATGTATGACCAGGTGAAATCCGATTTCCCAAAGGATTTATCTGAAGCCAGTTTGCTGACCCGCATAGCACCGCTGCCGGTGCTCGCGAAACTGCTGTATCTTCCGATGAAAGGCAGAATGGCAACGTTTGCCTTCTCACATCTGGGAAAAAGCGCTTATCTGTCGGATGAATTTATGGGCAGACACATCAGTAATTTTTTTCACATGCCGCGCGTTCCAGTGCCCCCCGGCATCGGATTTTTCAGTAATTACTACAATGGCCGGCTGAATCTGACGATTTCGTATCTCGAGGGTCTGCTGACCGACGATGAGATCTCTGCGCTGGAAGCAGGCATACGATTGGAACTTGGAGCGTCCCCGTCATGAACGACCTGTCCTGTGACGTGCTGGTGGCCGGCGGTGGCGTCGCGGGAACCGCCGCTGCAATAGCTGCAGCCCGTTCAGGTGCGGATACGATACTTGTTGAGTCTGAATCATACCTTGGCGGCATCGGATGCGCAGGCATGTTTCAATATATCTGCGGGCTGTATTTGAATGGAAAAGATTTCCCTCTGGAAACGTTAAACACAGGGTTCGTTCGTGAACTGGAAACGCTTTTAAAAAAAAGCGCACCAGTTCCTTCCGTGCGGAAAATCGGCCAGGTGTTTGTTCTGCCGTATTCGAGCAAAACACTTTCAAACAGTCTTGCAGGGCTGTGCGCGGCGGAGAAGAGAATCATCCTCTTATTGCAGCACGCCGCTGTGGAGGTGAATGCCGACGATCAAAGAATCAAGGCAGTCACCGTGCGCGGCAGTGACCGGACGATGGTTGTGAACGCGCGGGCCGTTGTTGATTGTACCGGCGAGGGAACCATTGCTGCTGTTGCCGGCGCGGATTTTGAACTGGCTCCTCCGCGCGAGCGGCAGCTGGCCGGTTTTGTGATCCATATTAAAGGACTGAAAAACGCGGATGAAACACTGTCGGTAAAAGTGCCGTACCATCTTGCACAAGCCGTTCAGCAAAAAAAACTGTCGCCATTTTCACGATTCACGGTTTTTACCCTCGGCACGACTCCCGAGGAAGGCTATTGCAAACTGAGCCTGGAGAGCGGAGGAGACTCGGAGCGGACCGAATGGGCGAAGAAGGAAGCTTCTGCTCTGATTGCGTATTTGGCGAGCGTCCTTCCGCCATTCAAAAATGCCAGCATTGCTGAAACATCGCCCAAAATTTTAGAACGGGAAGGAAGGCGGATTCAGGGGGACTATATCCTCACCGAAGAGGACGTGCTGACGGCGAAAAAGTTTACGGACGGCGTCGTCAAGAATGCCTGGCCCATCGAAGAATGGACCAGCGAGCGCGGCACGGCATACCGGTATGTACCGCAGGGCGATTATTATGAGATTCCATTTCGCTGCCTGACGGTCAAAGGATTCAAAAATTTGCTGTGCGCCGGACGCTGTATATCCGTTTCGCATGCAGCGCTCGGCTCCACCCGGGTCATGGGTACCTGTATTGCGCTCGGTGAACAGGCGGGAACGGCGGCGGCGTATTTCAGCAAAAACGGCAGATATCCGGTGTCTACACGCTGAACGCTTGACACCGTTGCTTCGGCAATACAGAAAACATTTATGAATATTTTCGACAGTATAAAAATAGAAGTGGAATCACGGCTTGACAAGACCGCGGTCATCGAGGGTGAAGAACGGATAAGCTACGGGCAACTCATCACCGCCGTGGAGCAGACTGCGGAATCCATGCGGCGAAAGGGAATTGCCCGTCTTCACCGAGTCGGTTTTCTGTGTGAAGACAGCATTGATTATATCATCACCAGTCTGGCTGTTTTGTCGCTCTCGGCTGTCCTGGTGCCCGTTTCTCCGGAGCAAACACCGGAAGAGATTGAAACGGTCGTCGACAGAATCGACGTGGATTTTCTTATCGCGGAACCGAAATTGCGGACCGGGGGATATCGCGATGTCCTTGCCTCACCCGGTCTCAGAAAAAAGCAGCTTATTATTGTAAAAAGGTCCATACGAGAGCGCCCGAAACCGGAATATTTCAGACTCAATCCCGCGTTCATCCGCTTTACCTCCGGTACCACGGGCATAAGCAAGGGTGTCGTGCTGTCACATGAGGCGATCCTCGAACGGACTGATGCCGCAGACAAGGGATTGTGCATATCTTCAGCGGACGTCATTCTCTGGGTCCTTTCCATGAGTTATCATTTTGTCGTCACGATCCTTTTGTTCCTGCGGCGCGGTGCCACGCTGGTGCTCTGCGGCCATCTTTTTCCGGAACCATTTATCGAAGGGATCACCAGTCACCAGGGCACCCTGATCTATGCATCGCCTGTTCACTACAACCTTTTGTCAAAAACAGACCAGCTTGCATCGAAAACCTTGAGCCGTATCCGCCTAGCAATATCCACGACCATGAAGCTGCCCGATGCGGTTGCCGAGGACTTTACGGCGAAATTCGGTCTGGAGTTGTCCGAAGCCTACGGCATCATAGAAGTAGGTTTGCCGTTTATTCGCCTTGGCGGTGGAAAAAACAAACGCGGTTCAGTGGGCAAGCCGTTGCCGGATTACCAGATCGCCCTCGATAACAAAGATGCAAATGGTATCGGTGAAATTCGCATCAAAGGCAAAGGGATGCTTGACGCCTACTATTCGCCCTGGCAGCCCAGAGAAGACATTCTTGCCGACGGCTGGTTTAAAACAGGAGATCTCGGCCGAATGGATCCGGATGGTTTTCTCTTCATTGTGGGGAGGCAGAAAGATATTATCAATTTTGCCGGGATGAAAATTTTTGCACAGGAAGTGGAAGCGGTCATCAATCAGCATCCGCAGGTAAAGGAGTCTTTTGTCTATGGCGTGCCGCATCCCCATTACGGACAACTTCCGGCTGCTGATGTTGTTGTAAAAGACATTGCCCGTTCTGATGCTTTAGTTGACGATCTGAAGCGTTTCTGTTACCATCACCTAGCACCGTATAAGGTGCCGAAAGATTTTTCTTTAGTAGACTGTCTGGAAAAAACACCAAGCGGAAAAATAAAGCGCTCCCGCTGATAACGTAAACCATCCAGACTTGAACACCGGGCGGCTCGACAGACATCGGCCGCTTCTGAATAATGAAAGGAATTTTGGAGGTATTCAATGCGTATCTTACTGATTAAACCGTATCCGCCCCTGGCCTTGTCCAAATTTTTAATGGACTATTTCATGCACCTGGAACCCCTTGAGCTCGAAATTGTGGCCGGCGGCATTCCCCGCGAGCATGAAGTTACCATCATGGACCTGAGCTTCGAACAGGACCCTTTCGATGCTTTCAAAAAAAGACTGCTGGCCATGAAGCCCGATATCGTTGGATATACCGGGTTCAGCAGCCAGGCCGCGCTTGTACGGGAGCTTGCCGGATTTGCAAAGAAACATGCACCTTCCGTCGTCAACGTTGTGGGCGGTATACACGCCACCGTCCTCCCGGGGGATTTCGGAATTGATGCCATCGATATCATTGTGCGAGGAGAAGGCGGCACCGCTTTCAAAGAGATCGTAAATCGGTTTGCACAAGGGCTTCCTCTCAGTACCGGTGATGCGATATTATCTCCCAAAGACCTTGATTTCGCCGAAAAGGCGAAAGCACTGCCGCCCAAATATCCTCAGATAGAGGACATTCCACTCCCGAGGCGGGAGCTTGTCGACCGGTCTAAATATTTTTGCGTCTGGACGGCGAGCGACGAAAAGAAGGTGAAGACTATTTTCCCCCGAACGGCGACCATCCGCACGTCGAACGGCTGCCCGTTTAACTGTTCATTTTGTGTGGTCCATCACATCATGCGGGGCCAGTATCTCCAAAGGACCCCGGAAGACGTCGTCGATGAAATAGCAAAATTGCAGGAAGATCACATCTACTTTGTGGACGACGAAAACTTTATTAACGCCGACCGCATGACCAAGATAGCCCAGTTGCTTATCGACCGGGGAATAAAAAAGAAATTCATCAGCTGGGCACGAAGCGACAGCATTGTACGGAACCCGGAAGTTTTTAAAATATGGAAGCAGGCAGGACTCAGCATGGTGTATGTCGGGCTTGAAGCCATGACCGGGGAGCGATTGCAGAAGTTGAACAAACGCACGACAGTCGATAAAAACAGAAGAGCGGTAGAAATTCTTCGGGAGCTGGATTTGACGTTGCACGCGAGCTTTATGCTCGATCCGGATTTCGGTGAGGAAGAATTTGCAAATCTGAAAGAAGAGGTAAAAAAAGTGTGCCCCGCAGAAGTGACGTTCACCGTGTTTTCCCCGTCGCCGGGCACGGAGTTGTGGGAAAAGCATAAAAATGATTACATCAAGGATCCCTACGTCTATTACGACTGCATGCACACGATTCTTCCGACACGGCTTCCTATCCGGAAGTTTTATCAGCGGTTCTCAGAGCTGTACGGCATTGCCTTCCGGGCCAATCCTCTCCGGCTCAAGAGAGTACGGTACCCCTTCAAGGAAATGTTCACCATTATCAGCAGGGGTTTTAAATACGTATTTGCTCTGAGAAAACTCTATCTGGAGTATGAGCCTTATGTGAAAAAATAGGTTGACTGTTCTTGCGGTTTTTCGCTGTCCAGCAGTTTTTTTGCGAGAATGACGCTGTTACGGCGAAGCAGCCAGGGGGAATCTTTTTGAGGCAGGGTGTTCGCTTCAGGCAGACCAGAACGGCATGACAGAATCAGACGCGGCGGGGTAGAATTCAGCAGTGATTCCAATTCGAGATATTAATCCAACGGAACGATTTTCAGTAGTTACCGCTCTGCTGATCGTTGTGAATATCGCTGTTTTTATTTACCAGCTGACACTCGGGCAGGAAGGAGAATCACGTTTTCTCCAGTCTTTTGCGGTGATTCCCCGGCATTTTTTTTCTTCGGAACCTTCCTCCGTCAGCTGGCTGCCGGCCTCTGCCACCCTTGTTACATCCATGTTCCTGCACGGGGGATTGCTGCATCTTGGCACCAATATGCTGTATCTCTGGATATTCGGCAATAACGTGGAAGACGTCATGGGAAAGCTGCGGTTCTTTATGTTTTATCTCTTGTGCGGTTGTGCCGCCGCCTATGCGTATGCCTTCTTCCATGATTCATCTCCGGTTCCCATGATCGGGGCGAGTGGTGCTGTTTCAGGAGTGCTTGGCGCCTATCTGCTGCTGTTCCCCCGTGCACGGGTAGTGACGCTCTTTATATTCTTTTTCTATATTCGCACGGTTTCCATTCCTGCGATGACCGTGCTTGGGCTTTGGTTTTTGCTGCAGTTTCTAAATGTACTGGTTGCAGATACAACCATTGGGGGCGTCGCCTGGCATGCCCACATAGCCGGTTTTGTCACCGGACTGCTTCTGGTTGGATTATTCAAAAAGCGAGACGTACCATTCGGGAACATAAGAGGGAGATTGCGTTATCCATGATTATTCCCTGCGAGTGCGGTGCAAAACTGAAAGTTGACGACATCAAAATACCTGAGAAAGGAGTCAAGGTACGATGTCCTCGTTGCGGCATGGTCGTGACCGCCCAGAGGACAGCAGTTCCCCGGCGCGAATCTCCAGGGCCCAGAACCAGCTCCCATACAGCGTCTTCAGCGCCGTTGGTTCTCGTCGCGTATGAGAGCGACGTGGTTCGGGATATGATCACCAGCATACTTGTTGAGTCAAATTTCAGGGTGGACACTGCTTCTGACGGCGTCGACGCGCTGAAAAGAGCGCTTGAAGGGAAACCGAACGCCCTGGTTCTGGACGTGGGGCTGCCGGGGATATACGGCTTTGAATTATGCTCACGGTTAAAAAATAACCCCCATACCAGAGCAATAAAAATAGTCCTTGTTTCCTCGGTATTCGACAACCGGCGCTATAAAAGGACGCCGGAGAGCCTTTACGGTGCGGATGATTATATAGAAAAGCATCATATCCATGATCTGCCTGCCAAGTTGAAAAAACTTCTCTTTCCCGATCAGCATCCTGCAGAACCGCCAAAACACGCGTTGCCGCTTCACTATGGACTTCCGGAAATGTCCCGGCCGCCGGAACGGGAATTTACCCCATCGTTGCTTCCGGCAGACAATTCTCAACAGGCAGGCCGTGAAACGGCAGAGCATAATCCTTCTGCTTCAGCGCGGAAACAGAGGGATGTCGTTCCGTTGACACCAGAATCGTTCAGTCTGGAAGCATCAATCTTCCAAAAAGATGAATATGAAATGCCGCAGGTCGAAGAAGTGGATCCGGACGCCGTGGAGAAGGCAAAACGGTTTGCACGAATTATTGTCTCCGATATTGCCCTGTACAACCAGGAAGCGGTGGCTAGAGGAATCCAGGACGGTACGTTTTTTGAACTGTTGAAAAATGACATTCAAGAGGGCCGGGAACTGTACGAAAAAAGGGTCCCTTCCATTATCAGGCGGAAGAAAGATTATTATAAAGAGGCCTTCGATAATTTTATCATCGCCACCGGCAGGAAACTGCGTTCTTCAAACTAAAGAGCACCGCTTATTTGCAAAAAGGAAAGAATCTTCGTTGACAGAAAGATAAAGTTCGGATATTATACAAACTCGTCGGGGCGTAGCGCAGCTTGGTAGCGCACTTGGTTCGGGACCAAGGGGTCGGAGGTTCAAATCCTCTCGCCCCGACCATTTAAAAATTCAGGTGTCCGTTGCAATAAAAAGCCTTTTATATCTCATATGCTGCATAGGGTAATGGTTGCCCCCCAGGATTCATTGTCGTTCTCGAGCAGCAGGGTTGCATGGAGCAGGAAGAAGGATAGTTGCCGCTACAAAAAAACAAGCGTACATAAACGGCCCTTATTTTTATTCACCAAGAGGCATTAATGAGCGAGAAACAGCAACCGGTTGATGACCTGATGAATACCGGGACGTTTCAAGACAGGGACGAAGAAAAAGACGAGGCGGAAAAGGGAAGAGACTCTGAGGAAGGACCTTCCGAGCGCGTTTCCGAAGGCGACTCTCCCCAAAAAGGCCTTGACGCGATCAAATATTACCTGAAAGAAATCCGCAAGACCCCACTTCTTACTTTCGAACAAGAACAGGAATTAGCAAAACGGATTGAACAAGGCGATCAAGAAGCACGCGCTAAAATGATCGAAGCGAACCTGCGCCTTGTTGTGGCCATTGGGAAAAAATATATCAACCGCGGCCTGCAATTTTCCGACATCATAGAGGAAGGAAATCTGGGGCTGATCAGGGCCGTCGAAAAGTTCCAGTATCAGAGAGGCTTTAAGTTCAGCACGTACGCTTCATGGTGGATCAAGCAATCCATTGAGCGGGCAATCGTCAATCAGACGAGGACCATCCGCCTTCCTGTGCACATCGCGGAAATCGTGAATGCTTACCTGCGTACAATGCGACAGCTTACGCAAACGTTGGGACGTGAACCTTCGCTGGAAGAAATCGCAAAAAAAATGAAGGTCACGGTGGACAAAGTGCGGAGCGTCTCCCAGGTGGTCCGCGAGACCTATTCGCTGGACATGCTCATCGGAGATCAGGAAGAGGACACCCTTAAAGACATTCTTCAGGACAACAACGCAGTGTCTCCGGCGAGTTTCTCCGATGAGATCCGGAGACGGGAGCATATTGATGATTGGCTTCAGCAGCTTTCGGTAAGCGAGAAGAAAGTCATCGAATTGAGGTTCGGCTTGTCGGACGGCGAGCCCAAGACCCTTGATGCAATCGGCAAGGAGTTTGGAATTACCCGAGAGCGAGTCCGCCAGATTGAGACGCAGGCCCTTAATAAGCTGCGGGTCATTACCAAACGGAAAAAAATAGATCTTGAGGGAATGTTGTAAACGTTAAATCTTCTGTAGAAACTTCCTTTCACATATGCCCCTGTAGCTCAGGTGGATAGAGCAGCGGTTTCCTAAACCGCGTGCCGGGTGTTCGAGTCACCCCAGGGGCACCATTAAATCAAGCACTTAGCTGGTCTTTTTTTAGACCGGCTTTTTTTGTGTACAGTTTTTGTACAGTATTTACTGGACAACTAAAAAATGACAAGTAAAAATTCTTTTAAATTATATAGTTAAGAGGTGTGGCTGCGGTTTAGGCAACCGTAGCACGTAACTCATAATAATATATAAAGAAAATACATTATAATCTTATATAAAAGATATTGACATCATATGTGATGTCGTTTATGATATAATAATGTCACAGCTTAATAAAAAATACCAGAAGATGAAAGATGGGCCAAAATCTGTAACTATTGATGATTTATTAACTGTGATGTGTGGGTTTGGCTTTTCTGAACGTAGGACCAGTGATAGTTATTATTTTTATCACGAACGACTGGTTGGAAAAAAATTACCAAGAGCGGCTATCCCCCATGGAGGAGAAAGAAAAGTTAAAAAGCCTTATATAGACGATTGTGTTGAAGCAATAGAACTTCTTCTTGCTCAAGATGCGTTAGAGCAAGAGAATCTGGGAGAATGAAATGAATAAGGATATAAATTTTTATAAAAATCTAAAATATCGCATGCTTGTTGAATATGTTCAAGAAGAGAATGCTTATTTTGTTAAATTTCCAGAATTACCTGGTTGTATGGCGGATGGTAGTTCGCCGGAAGAAGCGGTGACCAATGCTCTTAAGGTAAAAGATGAATGGCTTGAGGTCGCTCTAGAAACTGGGTGGACTATTCCCGAGCCAACAACACAGCCTCAGACGAGTGGTCGAATAACCGTGAGAGCTCTTAAATCATTACATAATAGGCTTAATGAACGAGCCGACCAAGAAGGAGTTAGTCTGAATCAGTTGATTCAAACTTACTTGGCACAAGGACTAGAGCGTTCTTCATTTGAGTCGCGAATAGATCAAAAAATAAGCGAACTTGACAACCGCATCAGTATGTTACAACAGAGCGGTCCAAGACCTCAGGCACACATGGTATTGGTGTCTGGCTCATTTTCTGGAAAAACATGGAAAGGTCTTGTGCAGCGTTCGCAGATTGCTAATACGGGATTTTCTTCAGAAGAACTTTTTGGTGCTGCATTGCCATCTGAGAATATACCTGTTGCCAATGAAGAAATGGCTCCAGTCGCTAGCCGTAGTTTAATAGGAGGAAGATAATGCATGATATTACACAACTCTCAGTTTTAGAGAGAAGATTATTTGAACAAGATATTATTCCTTTTAGGGAACTCATTACTGCTACAAATATCAAAAAGATTGACGACGTATTTATTTTTAAAGAAGTCGAAATGGCAGAAGATACTAATCACAATGTATCTATGGTAAAAATGAAGACAGGAGAATTCAAATTTGAGAATAAAGTTTATCCTGTTGATCATTTAGTCATTGATTCACGATCTATTTCTTTTACTATTTTTGCAGAATCAGATATTGCAAGTAAATTTTATCTCGAAGTTGCCCGTTTCCTGGATGAATTTTCAACACAAGGAAAATTCAAAGAAGATAGCTATATAGTTAAAACTACGCAAACAACTAGTTCAGCTACTTTAGATTTTAACTTTAATGCGCTTATCTCAGAGAAGTTTTCTAATTTTTTGTCAGATGATATAACAAAAATTTGTGCTTCAGCAGTCGATAATAAAGCCAAAGTTGAAATAATTCCAAAATCATTTGCGTTTAGTGTTAATTATAGCGATTTGGATAAATCTCTTGTAGACAAAAAAGTTGGTATTAGTTGGAAGCAATTGGTTATTGAGCCACGCATGGGAACGAATATAAATGATAGAGTTTATTATATTTCGACCCCTACTGATTCTATAACACATAAACTGTTAATTGGAAAACTTGAAAATATATTTAAAAAAAATCGTCTATAAGCATCTTTCTGTTTTTTATA
The DNA here is from genome assembly GCA_964586075.1 of uncultured Nitrospiraceae bacterium. Taxonomy (GTDB): domain Bacteria; phylum Nitrospirota; class UBA9217; order UBA9217; family UBA9217; genus JBAZLV01. Next base: position 55,963 of record CAZPGZ010000006.1, read on the forward strand.
TGATTATAATAATATGCTCTTATTTGAGTATTGTTTTGTGAGATATGGCTAGCAAGTTGTCAAGTTGTGTACAGGAAATGATCAGTAAAAGTGCTCCGATTAGCCATGTTTTTTGAGTTTTATTGATGTTGTCACTTAATAATTTCAAATAGTTATAAGTATAAACACATTTCCTAAACCGCGTGCCGGGTGTTCGAGTCACCCCAGGGGCACCATTAATTTCAGTAACACACCTTCCTGTTGCAGATCGCATTTTTAATATTCTTTTATGCATATAGTTGACTCTGCATCGTAAAAACATTACACTATAGTCGTATATGGCTGTTTCCCAGGTTCTCGAAAAAGTAAATATGCTGTGAGAGTAGTGCACAACTATAAATTTAAACAGTAAGATCGTTCAGCATATATCATAAGGGTACCAAGTGAGGCCATGTCATGCGGGATATGAGAAAATACAAAAGATTCAAACTGGATTTAATCGATCTGCGCAGCAGATTAAGCTTGGTTGGGGAAGTGAATATTGTTGATATCAGTCCGGCTGGAGTGAAATTAACGGTTGATAGGACACTCAATATTGGGAAAGAGTGTTTGCTGATATTAGGGCATGAAGAAAAACATGTCAATGTAAAAGGCGTTGTGGTGCGTTCTGAATTAAGCCGCATGGAAGAACGAGCAGACGGAGAACAAACAACTATTTACTCGTTGGCAATATCGTTTAAAGATGAACCAACAGGCACGATCAATGCTTTTCTTGATTCAATCGAAGACAATAAAAAAATATATGTGCCGGAAGATGAAGGTTGGTTCTATCGCGATATCAGCTTTCATATCACAACCCCCGGCGAGAAAGTTTTGAAGCTGCCTGAGCAATTCGGTGTCAAGGAAATCAGCAAAAGCGGCGTTATTATTCAAACGGATCACAAATTGAATATAGACAGCATGGTTCTTATAGAGTTGTCACTTTCTGCGTATGGTGCGGTAAGCCTTATGGGAAAAATTGTTTCATGTCGATTGGTTCAGGATATGATGCCTGCTCATTATGATATCGGAGTGGAATTCCCGGAACTTACAGAACTGGACAGGCTGTTGCTTGACAAATTAATCGAGCGTGTTAAAGAATACGAAAAATATCAGGGTTTGTAGAGATTTTATTAGAAGTGGAGGCAACCTAAGGCTGCTGGTCCGTTATATTGCCTTAAAAATGGATATGACTTGCAGCACGAGAGTATAATTTAAAACGCAAACAGCGATGTTTCAGCCTTAATTTATCGATGTAGATTTCAAATTACCTGATAATCATTTATTATGTTACTGTTTGGTGCATTTAAAAATATTGTGTTTTTTTGGCGCAGCTAAAATTTTCTTTAACTTGCATTCAAGATACGAGCCTGATCCATGCTTTTATATGATTATACGGCAGCTCATGTAACCAAGAGTCAAATTCAATCCCTGTAACAGAGAATTCTCCGACGCCTGTCGGGAGAGGAATATCGTAAGTTGCGGGCAGATATTTTAGGGAGGAAAAAATGAAGGTTTTGGTAGCGTATTATTCAGAAACAGGCAATACAAAAAAACTTGCCCAGGCGATATATGACAGCCTCGTTGTTGACAAGGAAATTAAACCTGTTGAGGAAGTAAAAAATACCGACGGATACAGTCTTGTTTTTTACGGTTTTCCGGTTCATGCCCACAGTGTGCCGGTAAAGGCGATGAATTTTATAACTCGTCTGCCTCAAGGCCAAAAGGTGGCTTTTTTCTCCACTCACGGTTCTCAGCGCGGCGGTATGTTGCCGAAGCAGGCATTCGAGCATGCAGCCAGCCTTGCCGTAAAAGCAAATATCCTGGGTCATTTTGGCTGTCGCGGGCAGGTTAAATCAGAGCTGATTGATGCTCTGATAAAGGGGCTTGAGCATAAAGCGTGGGCTGAAGAAGCTCAAAGTGCCTCGGGCCATCCGGATGAGCATGATTTAACCGATGTTAAAAAATTTGCGACACAAATAATATCGGAACTCCGATGACACTACAATCTGTACATTTATTGCGCAGGATGATATCGACAGATTTGGCTGACAGTCTATTGTAATTTTATAATAGTTCGTTAAGAACTTGGACAGATGGCGGAGAATTTTTTTTGAGTGCATGGCATCAAACCGGAGGTTTGACGCATCAGAAGATCATTTACGTCGGACTGCTGGATAGCATTTTATTTGCCGGTATTTTTTGAGCAGGAATCTCCTGATATGCCTATCTTCGTTAATTTTTCAAAAGACGGAACGAGAGTTGAATTCATCTCTGAAGGAATTGTGACAGGAGATGAAATTATAGAAACGAACAAGAAAATTTATACCCGAAATAGTCTCGCCCGATTAAAATACAAAATCATTGATAGAACAGCTTGTACGGACTACAGGGTAACTTCAGAAGACGTCTTGGCCATTGCGAATCAGGACAAAGCGGCCGCAAAAATTAATCCTCATATCGTTGTTCTTCTTATTTCAACAACGCCTGTCCAATATGGCATGAGCAGAATGTGGCAGGCGTATACAAATGAAACAGGATTTCATCCTGAAATATTCACGGACCGTGAATCTGCCGATGCGTGGTTGAATGCACACCTCCATCGACAGAGCGATACTGCCGGATAATAACCTGGTTTTTTACGGTTTATTTGGAATAACGTTAAGAGAGGTGATTGCCGAAAGAAGGCTGGATAAACTATCCAGCCTTCTTTTTATTTTTATCCGGGAGCGGGCGGGAAAAATTATATAACCAAAAAAATTTGACAAAATGTAATAAGTATGCTAAAAAAGCACTCTTCGTTTCTTATATAAATATGTGCTAAAGTTTTTATATTCGAATTAATCATAAAATCATATTAATTCCTTGTAAGGTGAAGAGAGAATGAGTCAATCAGGCCACACAAATGCCGATTCTGATCTGGGTAGCATGCACACAAGCCCAAAAGACGCTCAGTACAGATTGCTTGTCGATTACTGCTCAGATCTAATCTGGAACATGAACCCTAACGGCATTTTCCTTGATCTCTCAAAATCTTGGAAGAGAGTCACCGGTTACGAACCAACATCCCTAGTCGGGACATCGTTCGTGCCGCTGGTCCATCCTGATGACGTCACGGCTTGTCTCCAGTATCTCCAGAACGTGATTACTTCCCGTGAAGTATTGCATAGTCCTGAATATCGGGTGAAGCATTCAGACGGTACATGGCATTGGCATTTCGGAACCGGCACCCCTGTAATTAATCCCTATGGCGAATCAGTGTCCATGGTCGGCATTTCCAGAGATATAACGGAACCAAAACTGAAGGAAGAAGCGTTGCGCAAGAATGAACGCTTATACCGGTTTCTTTCTGAGAACACTTCTGATGTGGTCTGGCAGCAGGACGCCAAGATGCGTTTTACCTATCTCAATGATGCCGCTGCGAATTTTAGCGGTTATTCCATACAAGAAATCCTTGGACGCAGCTCACTTGATTTCTTTACGGCGGAAGGCAGGGAGATTGTTCGTCAAGTTTTTACTTGCCGCAGAGAAATGGAAGGAAGAGGCGAAGGCCATAAAACCATTATCTTCGAAGCTCCGCAAATCCGGAAAGACGGAAGCACGTTTTGGACAGAAATTGCCACGACACCCATTTATGACGATGCGGGAACAATTGTCGGCTTCAACGGCATAACACGGAACATAGACAAACGTAAACAGGCAGAGGCGGAGCGGGAGCGCTTGATTGCGGAACTGCAAGCCACCTTGACAAGAGTCAAACAATTGGAAGGCATATTGCGCATTTGTGCAAACTGTAAAAAAATCTGTGATGACACCGGGAATTGGCACCCAATAGAGACGTATATCCAAAGGCATTCAGATGCAGATTTCAGCCATGGCATCTGCCCTGATTGCCAGAAAAAATTGTATCCAGATTTCAAGAAATAATTTTATTAGTCACTCTTTTCCGAGCCGAACGCTCTCCTCGACCCTGTTACTTATTATACTTTCCCGCCTTTTATTCCGAATCGTGTCCTGTTTTGCGTACCAAGAGGAGCACTGCGTCAATGTAATTTGATGCGGCGGAAAAACGGTTTTTTCAGTGAAATGCACAGCAGGGGCATTGATGGCAGGTTCACAAAGCCTCAAGGTTTTGTTAATTTACTGGAATTTTGACATCATTGCGTGTATAATCTCTTGCTATTTCAGCAACGAGGGTGACTAACGGCTTTTTGGCGCAGTCTCGCTGACAACTGCATCGTTTACATTAGTACAACGCGTAAGATCATTCGAGAATCTGGCTTAACTTGACCCGCATAGCGTGCGGGGTGCATACTTATCAATATGGAAGAAAAAGACTCGCTCAATATCATACGGAATAATTTATTCTATGGTTCCGCGGATTATACAAAGAACCAGCCTGATCTTTATCTGCCGCATCGCTATAAAATACTAGCGCCATCCCAGACAGATTCCTTTATCGAAAAAGTAAAAGAAAGTCTTGCTGATGAACCGGAAGTGCTGCTTTACGTGCATCTCCCTTTTTGCTTTTCAGAATGCTATTTTTGCAACTCATATCCTCACAATGTAAACAAAAAAGTCCAGGAAGAATATCTGGAAAATATTCTGAAGGAGATCGAGCTTTTCGCCGCGCGCGGTTTTTTCACGGGCAGAAGGGCAAAGGGCATCTACTTTGGCGGCGGCACGCCGACCTCCTTTTCGAATCATGACATCCAGCGCATTATCCATGCACTCCAGTCCTGCATTGCTATGGCTGACGGCCATAATATAACGACTGAAGCGCATCCTGATACCCTTGCCGACAAAAAAAGGATTCAGGAGTTGGCACAGATTGGAATAACTAGGTTGAGCGTCGGCTGCCAGACATTCGATCAGCAGGTGCTGTCGCTCTGCAACCGGAAAAACAGCGAAATGCAGATTGGCCGGATTGTGAAAGCGGCACAGGATGCCGGCATAGCGATCAATATTGATATGATGACGGGGCTGCCCGGACAGACGATCGACGGCGTCAAAAAAGACCTTGCTATACTGGAATCGATTCGGCCGGATGCGGTAGAGTATATCAGACATGAAATTGTCAACCCACTCATTATCAGACTCTATAAGGAGAATCCCGGTCTTGTTGTGAGTAACGACACGCTTTTTGACATGGTCTATCTTACGCAGGAGTGGATGAGTGCCAATGGATACGAACAGAACGGCCGGTTTACGAATGACAAACAGTGGGGATATCGCTATTACTGGTTAAAGGAAATGCCCATCATTGCATTTGGCTCCCGCGCCCGGTCTTATACAAAAACTATTTTGCATGACAAGCATGAAGAACTGTCGACGTATTCGAGCATGATCAAAAAAGGCCAATTGCCGATCGGCAGATATGTTTTTCTGTCGGAACGGGAGCAGATGTACCGTTCGCTTTTTCTGAATCTTCAGTTTAAAAAGGGACTTGAGATACGACAGTTTCAGGAAAGATTTCATGCCGACCCTTTAGTTGTTTTTGCTTCCCTTCTGAAGAAGTTGAGCGGATATTCCTGCGTCCAACATGAAGACGATGCAATCCGACTGACAAAATATGGCGCATATTTTGTCGAAGATGTTTGCGATTATATTACCGACACATTGTTAAAGGAAGAATCGAGCTCTGCAATCAGGGCACCTCATTCAGAAGGTGGAAGGCCATCGAACAGGCTGCACTGAGTCCTGTTGCACTATTCTCTGGTTTTGAAATGATCCTGTTGCTTTACAGGGGGAACCAGGCGCTTTCTTGATGAGGCTGAAAGAATGATAGAGGATGTATGAAGGTTGCCACCCTTTTTTTACTTATAGCTCTTTTTTTGATTATCGCAACATGCTGCTTGGCCAGTCCGGACGATATCCTTGGCGTCTGGACAACTGAAGATCATGATGCAAAAGTAAAAATCGATAAATGCGGTTCGAAGTACTGTGCGTACATTGTCTGGCTTGAGCAACCGGTATATCCAGCGGATGCAAAAGACGGGAGCCCAGGTACACCCATGCTTGACCATAACAATCCGAATCCGGAGCTGAGAAAACGCCCTCTCTTAGGGCTTCAGATTTTTTCGGATTTCGAATTCACGGACAATAATGTGTGGAACGGCGGGACTATTTATAATTCTGATAATGGCAAGAATTACAAGGGGAAAATTCGCCTTGTGTCACCTCAAAAACTGGAATTGAGAGGGTTTATCGGCCTGTCGTTTTTAGGCCGTACAACTGTATGGTCCCGGCAGAATGCGCTGTAGGCAGAACTGATGACGGCTTGACAAGACGACCGGTGTCCTATAAGATATTTTTTATTGAGACGGCATAACGATTTCACAAGAAAATCAACCAATGAAACGGCAGATGGCGTGCCCAATTGCTTTTTCCCCCGGAGTTGCCGAAATGCTGACAAAACACCGCTGGCGTAATTTTTTCAGTATGTGGCTCACAACGATGAGCATTTTTACTGTTTTTCTGTTTACGAATATTATCATGGGAGTAATTGTCGGCGCATTTACTTCCTGGCTGCTTTCGCTTACTGTTATCGGATCGTGGATCGTGGAAGGGCTCAACTTGCTGGGCGTGACGATGAGGACCGACGCGCTCTATGCTGTCGGTGCGGCGGCAGGGTTCTTTGCCGGTTTTTTAAAGTTCAAAATAGAAAAATAAACACGTGGTTCGAGGTCTCTCCGCCCCATTCCGCGGGAAAATTCTTTTCTCTCCGGACTTCTCACCGACGTACCTGACTCTCTTTGTCATTCTATTCTTCTGGTTCTTTCCGGTTTCAGAAACGATGTCTTACTGGTGCGGTTGGCCCTGTTTTTTGTCGGGAAGTATCGGCTGTATCACTTTAAAAGGAAGCTGTAATGTGCGTTTCATGATGCCGATAAGACCTTCTCCTATCGCGGTAGGAGAAAGAATGGTGACTGTTGGATCATTGATCTTTCCTTGCACTTTTACCGGGATTGTTATCAGAGTATTGCCGAGCACATCGCCCACCAGCGGGATGTTTTTGACAATAAAATCCACTGTTTTAAAAGGGGCGACCAGTACCGTAATATCGATAATGCCATCCCCAATGTCTATCTCTCCTTGAGCAGCAAGGTTTGCCGTGACGCCGTCGATGGTTGCCTCGTGCAGCATGAGCTTCCCGTTTTTCATGACGCCCTTGACGGTAATTGCATTATAGGCAAATCCCGTACGGCTTAAATCGGGGAATTTCCCCCGCATCATGTCGGTAATGTTTATCGCTGCAAAGATTCGTGCGAGAAGCGGATACCGATAAATTTCTCCCTCTTTTGCCGTGAACGTCACTCGTCCCTGCAGCGAACGGATCAGGTCATCGCTTTTGCCTTGTGTATACAGATGGCTCTGCAGATCAAGGGTCCCGGTAATCTTGGTGTTGTCCGAACCTGTCAGGCACAGGAGCGTGGATTCAAAAGGTTGTTGAACGGAATCAGGCTTAAAATCAAGAAAAAATTTTTCGTCAGACATGGTCATGGTGCCGGGAAGAGAGATTCCGCATAGTGATGCTTTAAGAAATGCAACGTGGATGCCGCGCTGGTCCAGGATGATGTCTGCCTGAACCGGGGAGGTGGAAAATCGTCCGTATGAAATGCTGTTTGCGTTGAGGTGGACGGTCCCGAAAAGAGGAAAATATTCTGTTTCTTCTTCCTGTTCCTGCACGCTGGTGTCCCTGTTTTCCAGAGCTAATGCCCGTTGAATGGTTTCTATCTTTATTGCATCAGAGAACAGGGCCATATTGAGATGGAAACCTGCTGATGATGCCTGAAGAGTTCCTGCGAGCGTAAAGGTTGCATCTTCCCAACTGAATGCACCTTTTTGCAATGTTGCTGTTTTGTTGTCCGCTTTCAGTGCGATAGCGGCTATTTTGAGGGGGTTGGCAGGCCCGAGTGGAAGAATGATGTTGGAACCCTCAATAGTGCCGCTGGCAGACGATTTCCAGGGATTATCCGGCTGAATATGGGCAGTGAAGTTTCCCCGTATCCATCCGTGGTGGAAGGAAGTACGTTCGAAAAGTTTCTCGAGGGTTTTTTCGTTCAGACTTCCTTTGAAGGCAATGTCTATGTCTTTTTTCGTATGTTTAAAAGACAGGGAGGCGCTGGATTCAGTGTCTTGAATGACGAGCCGGGAAACAGACAGCTCTTTTGGATTCATGCTTCCTTGCAGTGAAATCGTGGGGCCTTTTGTAAGAGCGAAGGTACCACTCAACGAGGCCTCTGGACCTGGTTTCCAGATCAAGCGGGCCTGGGAAAGCGCAAGAGGCGCGCGTACGGTCTGTTCTGGCGGCAGGTTGAAGAAACTTGATATCAATTGCACCGTTTTTTTACCGAGCGTTCCGTCCATTGATATATCCAGCAGATGGATATTACCGATGGAGTGGACAACCTCCCCCGACGATACGATTGTCGAGTCTAATACGGCAATTTTGACATTGTCGGCGGCAACGCGATTTCCAGCGACGGCAAACCGTCCGTGTATGGAAGTAGGTCCGAGACGCTGGGGATTTCCCCACACGCTGAGATCAAATCCCTGCGGCAGCAGACCGAGGCGTCCCCGGATATCATGTGCGGCAAAGACAGTAGGGCCCTCTGTGTGCGACACGAGCAAATTTCCGTTTTTTACTTCAATAATCAGATCGGGATCGATAGACCGCAGAACACTGAGTACGGATGCAATATCTTCCTTGACGTCTAAAAAGGAAATACCTTCCCGCTTCGACTGTTCCGTTTCGGCGGGAAGTTTTATTGAAAAATCAGGTGCTGTTGCCCGGAATTTTGCTATCTGAAACGTGCCGGTCAGAAGGGGACAGAGTTTGGGATAGATATGTATTGCCTGTACGGTGCCGGTTGTTGTTTCCGGCACAGAGACATTGACATTGTAAAAAGTCAGGTGCGGACGAAACAAAAGAGAAAGACTTACCCGCTGGAACTGCACATGATTGCCGAGCTTTTCCGTTACGATTGATCGAACATTGTTTTGAAACCGGTCGGAGTTGACATACCAGGATCCGGCAATTGTCAGAGTGATGATTGCCGCGAGGAAGAATCCTACAGATCCTATCAGCAATAGCCGTATGATTTTTTTTCGGGGCATGACACTCCTTTTGTTTGATTATACGATGTTCTTGACATGATTGCAATTCATCACGAAATGAGTCTGGTTTTTTTTGAAAATTCGATACGGTACTGTTCTTGACGCGGGGATTATTGCAGGATCTGTTCTGGAAAGGGCAGGGGAAAGCGGTGAAGAAAACTTCTGAGTGACGTGTGCGAAGGGGGTTACTTATTTTTTACAATGTCTCTTCGATATTGAATAAAAGCATTTTTGAGAGCAGAATAGGGCTCCACTGCGGTGCTTACCAATTCTTCATATTCATGCGATTCAAGGGATGCTTTGTTAAAATATCCGAAGCCGCCGATCCCGGCTGCAGCAGCAGCGGGATTGACGTGCGCCCATGGCGACAAGTATATTTCGCCGGCGATTCCTATGGTGTCCCGTGCAGAAGAAGGGCCGACAAATGGCCAGATAATATAAAAACCTTCACCAATGCCGTATTTACCAAGGGTCTGGCCGAGGTCTTTTATCTGGCGTTCGAGCTTGAATGTGCTCATGGCAACATCGAAAAGTCCCGCTATGCCGATGGTGGAATTAATGGCAAATCGGGCGAGTTCCACCCCGGCCGCTTTAAGCTGCAACTGCAGCAACGAGCTTATGAATCGGCTGGGCATTTCAATATTAACAAAGAAATTATGAATTGATTTACGGGCCACTTCCGGAACGACCCAATTATAGCCTTTTATTACTGGTTTCATGGCCCAGAAATATACTTTGTCGTTGAAGGTGAACATCGCCCTGTTCCAGGGTTCAAGCGGGTCTGCCACGGGCTCGTCTTCCATGTCGTCAAAACCCGGGATTGTATCCTGTGCGGCCTGTTGTTCGGCGGCGGGGGCCTGTGGTCGTGCAGGGGTCTCATTTTTTGCCGGTTCCTGCAGGTCTGGCTGCGTGTGTTTGCCGGAAGCACAGGCAAAAAGCAGAAAGACAAGACTGACGATGAATGACAGCCTGATTGTTTTTTGCACGCTGTTGTTTTTAAAAAAAAACGCAGTCATGTTACAGTTTTTTGGGTTTTGCAAATTCAGCGGTTTTTTCCTTCAGCATCGTAATTAATGCGGTGAAGCCTTTTGATTTCAGGACATCGGAAAATTGCGCCCGTGTGAGCGCCAGCTGGCTTACACCGGATATTTGTATGTCGACAACGCGCCATCTGCCGTCGATCATGCGCATCAAATAGTAAAAGGTGATTGGTTCTTCATTCGCCTGGATTAACTTGCTGATTACCGTGACTGTTCCCTGGACCGGTGTTGATTCTGAAATGACCTCGAATTTTTCTCCTGAATAGCCGTCAAAGCGTCCCGCATAGGTTGCAATGGACCATTCTTCGTACGTTTTGGAGAAAATGTTTTTTTGCTCTTCGCTCAGTTTTTCCCAGAACCTGCCGACCGATTTCGATCCCATGAAAGAAAAAGCAAATGTATCTTTGATGACCGGTTCCAGCAGTTTATAGCGCCCTCCATAGCCAAGTGCATCAGCGCGTTGCATGGCGTCCAGGAGTGAAGCGTTTAATGACTGGATGCTTTCTTTCGGCCCCGGATGATCTGCCAAGACAATACCCGGCGACGCAATTATGCATACGACCATCAGAACAATAATCGGTAAAAAAAGTTTAGTCCTTGTTTGTGAGCTGTCCTGCATTGTTACCTCTTTCTGCTTTTTGGTATTTTTAAGTGTCCAAAATATATGATTTCTGCTATTATAGCAACAAAAAAATTACCCTTTGCGCAGCATGGCAGGTTCAATATCCTGTCACACCATCACCGGAAGCGGCGCACAACCAGGTACTTTTAGAGGAACACGGTTTCCCGCGCCATGCAGTTTCAGCGCGCATTCATTCCTTCCCGGATATGGATAATCCTTGCAGGAACAGTGCATGTTTTCTGGTATGTATTATGCCATCGCTCAGACTGCCCTGTTGCTTCTTCAGCGGCCACGACCGGGAAGGTTAAAAAACGGCGGTAACGTATACAATGACGGCACAGCATAAAGAATATATACAGAAGATCCTTTCCTGGTGGGTCGATTCCGTTCAGCGGCACGCCCGCACGATACTTACCGCAGCTCTTATTTCCACGGCAATAGTGCTTTTTTATTCGATAACGCACTTTAACATCGATCTTGACAGTTCCAACATGATCTCGTCAAAGCTTCATTACCGTCAGGTCGAGAAAGACTTCATCCAGGCATTTCCGAACCTTTCAAACACCATTGTTCTGGTTATTGATGCTAAGAGCGCGGATCTTGCCGTCTCTGCAAGAGAACGGCTTGTCGAAGGCCTGAACAAGAAAAAAGAACTCTTTAAAAACATGTATGTGCCCGGTGGAGGAAAATTCTTCGAACAGAACGGACTTCTCTATCTCACTGTGACCGAATTGCAGGATTTCGCCGATAATATGGCTGCCGCACAGCCGTTTCTTGGATTGTTATCGAAGGACATGAGTTTGCCCGGTCTCTTTTCCGTCTATAGAACGATTCTGGAACATCCCGAAGAAGGGCCACTGAAAGATAAACGGGCGCTGAAACTGTTTGACGAAATGAGCCGTTCACTTGAAAACGCGGCCAACGACCGACCATACTCCTTACCGTGGCAGGAACTCATGCTCGGGGAAAAGGAAAACGCCCGCCAGAGACGGCAATTCATCATTGTTCAGCCGGTCATGGATTTTACACAACTTGCGGCTGGCCAGGAACCACTTGATACTGTGCGCGCCATGATACAGCAGCTCGGCCTTGCGAATGTCGACGGCGTAACGGTCCGCATTACCGGTGATATGGCTCTTGACCAGGAGAACCTGGAGGAGGTTCGTAACAGTGTCGGCATAGCCACGGTTGCATCCTTTATGCTGGTGGCCCTTATTTTGTACATCGGGTTGTGGAGATCCGGCAGACTTATCTTTTCGAGTCTCCTGACCTTGCTTGTTGGTCTCATTTGGACTTTGGGGTTTGCGGTCTTTTTTATCGGCAGTCTCAACATGATTTCCATGACCTTTGCTGTGCTCTTTATCGGCCTGGGAATTGATTACAGCATCCAGTTTTGCCTCCGCTTCAGGGAATTGCTCGTTTCCGGAGCCGGGTTCCAGGAGAGCGACCTCACTACGGCAAAAGGGGTGGGAAGAGGACTGCTCTTCAGTTGCATCACGACCGCCATCGGTTTTTATTCTTTCTCACCGACGGCATATGCGGGCGTCACCGATCTCGGACTCATAGCCGGCACGGGGATGTTCATCAGCTTTTTTGCAAATATGACGCTTTTGCCTGCACTGCTGACGATTTTCCCCGTACGGGAGAATAAAAAACAATTCGTATTCCCGGTGCAGAGAATCGCAACCATACCATACACCTATCCTAAAACAATCATCGTCGTTTCTTTGATAGTGGGAATGGGGGCCCTTGCATTTTTGCCGAAAGTATATTTCGACTATAATCCGTTGAATCTTTACAATCCGAAATCCGAAGCGCTCCAAACAGTTCAGGATCTCTTTAAGGATCCGGATGCAACCCCCTGGACCGCGTCGGTCCTTGTGAAAGGGAAAAAAGAAACAGCAGCACTTGCCGAAAAAATAGGGAAGCTTAAAGAAGTCAACATGGCAATCACGATATTTGATTTTATCCCGGAGCAGCAGGCGCAGAAACAGGCCATTCTTGCCGATGTCCGGTTTTTTATGCCCCCACTTGGTCATATTTCCATTAAACCTGCATCATGCCGACAGGATGTTGCGGCGCTGAACGCGCTGGACAAGACGGTCCAAAAGGCACTCCGCACCTCTGCCGGTGGTTCTCCTGCGACGTTACAAGAACTCCATCAACAGCTTCAGCGCTTTAAATCGCTTCAGGAAAATCCTGAAAAGGGATGCAAAGCCTTTACTATGTTGGAACAGGGGATGTTGTCAAGCCTGCCGGATTTGTTCAAAAAGCTGGATATTTCACTTTCTCCGAAAAATGTGCGCTTTTCAGATATTCCCCAGGAGTTGAAAGACCAATATGTGGCGTCCGACGGGCGCTACCGTATACAGGTATTTCCCAAAGAAAATGTACTAAATAGAGATGCGCTTGTCCGCTTTGTGTACGCTTTGCGCGGATTGACGCAGGACGGAACAGACTCACCCATAACTGTTTATGAGGCGGGAATGGCTGTCATTTCATCATTTCAATTGGCCGTCCTCCTTGCTCTGGTAGCCATAACCATTTTTCTTCTTGTCTCCATGAGGAGTTTTTTGGTAACCGTCCTGATCTTAATACCCCTGGCGCTTGCAATGCTGTTGACGGCTGCCTCATCGGTGCTTCTTAATATCCCACTGAACTTCGCCAATGTGATTGTCGTACCGCTGCTGCTGGGAGTGGGGGTTCATAACGGTATACTGTTTACACTCCGATATCAGACCGAGCCTCCCGCAGACGGAAATATGCTGAAGACAAGCACTGCCCGGGCGATTTTATTCAGTTCACTGACAACCATGATCAGTACAGGCAGTTTGGCGTTTTCATCGCATCGCGGAATTGCGAGCATAGGGATATTGCTTACCTTGTGTTTCGGTTTCCTGATTATCAGCACCCTTATTCTGATGCCGGCCATGTTTCAGCTTTTTGGAAATCGGATCAAATCATTGAGCAAAAATGATAAGCCAAATGACGCAAATGTAATATAAGCCATGAAAACATGAGAACTCGGAAATCGGCAGCAATCATCCACAATACGACCTCCTATAAGCAGAAGTCTGTCTTAGCATTTTTATCTAAATTCTTTTCTTGCTTTTAACTGAAAATTAAGCTATAAATGTGGATTGAATTATTACAGTTTGCTTTTGCCTGAGTTGCTTTCTGCCTTTTATCAAAGCGTAGGATAATTGACCACGGGATGACAACAACAACGCTTCTGCAGAAGGTTTATCACACAAGACAGTTCGATAATAAGGAGCCCAGATGTCGCAGCATAAGAAAGATATGACCACGTTAAAAGATAATTCCACTCCGCAGGAATCCGGTTCTGAAGAGGTATATGCTTTCCTGAATCGGGAAACCCTCTTAGACCGCCTGTCCGCCTCTCTGCGGCAAACGCAATCGTATTATCTTGAGCAGCAACATCCTGATGGCTACTGGTGGTATGAACTCGAATCCAATGTGACGATAACGGCGGAATACCTGATGCTTCTTCATTTTCTGGACTTGCGCGATGAAGAAACGGACAGAAAGATTACCAACAACATTCTCCGCCATCAACGTTCAGATGGAACATGGGCATTGTATTGGGGAGGCCCTGGCGACATCAGCACAACAGTGGAAGCATATTTTGCCTTAAAGCTTGCCGGCGTATCGCCTGACAGCGAACCGTTAAAAAAAGCGCGGGAATTTATTCTCCGGAATGGGGGAGTAGAGGCAACAAGGGTGTTCACGAAAGTGTATCTTTCTCTGTTTGGACAATTCGACTGGAAAGCACTTCCTTCTCTTCCCATAGAAGTCAATCTTTTTCCTTCGTGGTTTCCGATCAATATTTATACCTGCTCGAGTTGGGCTCGCTCCACTATCGTGCCGCTGACCGTGGTTCTGATGCATAAACCGGTGAAAGAAATCCCGGAAAGCGCATTTATCCGTGAAATTTATCAGGACCCCATTTGGGTGCCGGAAACGGCTCCGGAAAAGCTGGCGCCATTTTCTTGGAAAAAGGTACCGTTTGTATTTAACAGTATTTTAAAGACCTGGGACAACCTTCCGGCACAGAATATCTCCGGGATTTACACCATCTGCCTGAGCATGGACGGCCTCTTGAAGGTATGGGAAAATCTTCCGGTGCGTCCCTTTATGAAAACGGCCGTGAAAAGGACCGAGCAATGGATTCTTGATCATCAGGATGAGAGCGGCGACTGGGGAGGCATCCAGCCTGCAATGGTCAATTCTCTTCTTGCGCTGGCATTGTTGGGATATGACAATAATTCTGAACCCGTGAAAAAAGGACTTGAAGCACTCAAGAGATTTACCATCGAAACGGAAGACGAATTGACGCTCCAATCATGCATCTCTCCCATCTGGGACACTGCTCTTACCGGCATTGGGTTGATCTCTTCTGGTGTGGAACGAAACCACCCGGCGTTGGAAAAAGCATGCTCCTGGCTGGCATCAAAACAGATTTTCCAAAAGGGCGACTGGAGCATTAAAAGACCGAATCTCGAACCGGGCGGGTGGGCATTTGAATTTGACAACAGCTGGTATCCCGATGTGGATGATACCGGCATTGTTCTTCTCTATTTGAACCATTTTGCGGATACAAACTTTGTGACGCCCGAAAATCTCCAAAAAGGCGTGAACTGGGTGCTTGGCATGCAGGGAAAAGACGGCGGCTGGGGTGCCTTTGATGTGGACAACAACAAGGATTTTTTGAACAATCTGCCCTACGGAGATCTCAAAGCAATGATCGACCCCAGCACAGCGGACCTTACCGGACGGGTTCTGGAACTTCTGGGAACGCTGCATTTCAAACGATCGGATCCCCGCGTGAAGCGCGCAATAGCATTTATAAAACGTGAGCAGGAAGACAACGGTTCATGGTGGGGCAGGTGGGGTGTAAACTACCTGTACGGTACCAGCACGGTTCTTGCCGGATTGCGTGCGATCGGTGAAGATATGGCGAGTCCCTATATACGAAGAACAGTTTCCTGGCTGAAATCATCACAAAACCTTGACGGAGGCTGGGGAGAAAGTTGCGCGTCTTATAATGACGATCTTCCCCAGGGATGCGTTGAAAGCACCCCTTCGCAAACGGCTTGGGCTATTCTCGCTTTGATTTCAGCTGGGGAAACTGGTTCGCAGGAAGTCTTAAAAGGAGTGGCCTATCTTCTCAGGCATCAGAAGGAAGACGGGACGTGGGATGAAGAATCCTTTACCGGCACTGGTTTTCCGAAACACTTTTTCATCCGATATCATAATTACCGGAATTGTTTCCCCCTGATGGCTCTCGGCAAGTTCTACTTTCAAACATTGTTCACAGGGATGAAACAGTGAAATGCAAATTCCCGGAGGCTGTTTCAAAGACAGCCTCCAAGCGTTTTTCTTCTTGAATGTTTTCCTGTTCAGGTAATTGCCGGTATCAACCCCGCACATCACGCCGAACTGTTCAACAATGAATAAAAAATAACCTATTCCAATGGTTATTTTATCACGGTAGAGAGGTTTGTATGCGTTTTCCTATCAGTCTGTATACATCAATAGCCAAGGCCTTTATTCGGAATTCGAGGAAAAAACAAGACAAGTTTCCACTGGTCCTCATGCTGGAGCCCACCCACAGATGCAATCTGGACTGCGCAGGTTGCGACCGGATCCGTTTGTACGACCAGGAACATACATCAGATTTGTCGCTTGCGCAATGTCTTGATGCCGTCAAGGAAGCGGATGCACCGGTGGTGACTATTACCGGCGGTGAACCGACATTATACAAGGATCTGAAACCGTTGGTTGCGGAATTGATCCGCCGGAAAAAACAGATTTATCTCTGTTCGAACGGCATCCTGATGGAGTCTTTTATTGATGACTTCAAGTCGAGTTCAAGACTGACGCTGAACATCCATCTTGACGGGATGGAGGCGACCCATGACCGCATAGCCAACCGGCCGGGTACTTTCAAAAAGGCAATCGCCGCTATTAAACTCGCAAAAGAAAAGGGGTTCAGAGTAAGCACGAACACTTCGGTGTTTAAAAATACCGATGACAAAGAATTGGAATCATTGTTCACACTGCTGAAAAACCTCCGGGTAAACGGCATACTCATTTCGCCGGCATTCAGCTATGAGCGGGTTGAGAATGACATTTTTTTGAGCAGAGAGGAAGCGGCTGAAAAATTCAGCAGGATGGATTTTAATAAGTTTCCTTTTATGAGCTCCCCTTTGTATCTTGACTTCCTGACCGGGCGGAGACAGATGCGATGCACTCCGTGGGGCAATCCGACCAGGAATCCTCTGGGATGGAAATCACCCTGTTATCTTATAACCGATACCTACTACGCGTCGTATGCAGAAATGATGGAAAAAACGGATTGGAAGAAGTATGAGGCAGGTCTCGACCCGCGTTGCAGGGATTGCATGGTCCACAGCGGGTTTGAGGCAACCGTGCAGCGGATTGCTTTTTCAAACCCGAAGGACCTGTATCGGCTTCTTCGCTGGAATTTAAGCAAATCGTAGAAGGAGTAATTCAATGCTGCTGCTCAGCACCATTGCGCAGAGACCATATGTTTTTGTTTTCCTGCTGGTTTATCTTGTCGGCTGTACAATGCAGTTCGGCCTGAAGAGAACCCTGCTCTTTGGGCTGGCCGGCTATTTTCTGGCATGGATTTCGGAGTTGTCTTCCATCCACAATGGATTTCCTTACGGTCATTATTTTTATCTCGAGCATACGATGGCTCAGGAAATATGGGTCCTTGGGGTGCCGTTAATGGACTCCATCAGCTATGTTTTTCTTATTTATGCCAGTTACTCGCTCGCGCTGTTGATCCTTTCCCCGGTTCAACGTTCACCCTGGGGGCTTTACGTTTTAGAAACGGCAAAAATCAGGGCCTCATGGTTTACGACGCTGCTGGGAACCGTGCTGTTTGTTTATCTGGATATCATCATTGATCCGGTTGCTTTGCAGGGCAACCGATGGTTTCTCGGCCAAATTTACGGGTATCAGGAACAGGGTGTCTATTTCGGCGTTCCCATTTCCAACTTCGCCGGTTGGCTCATCGTCGGTTTTGTTATCATCGCAGTGTTCCAACGGATCGATCAATGGCTGCATCGTCGCAACTCACCGGATTATCACGGACACCGGTATCCGTGGAGATATATAATCGGTCCGGGTCTTTATTGCGGCGTCCTTGCTTTTAACCTCTGCATCACCTTTTTTATAAGCGAGAATCTGATGGGGTGGGTGGGCATATTCATTATTCTGCTTCCTGCCGTTCTGGTTTTCACGCTCATCAAAATCAAACTTTCTTCAGAAAGCATGGAACTGGCCAGAAACGCCCATGTGCAGGATTTCCCCCAGGCAATTCTACCCCGATCATAACGATACGATATCCGGTTTGCCTGCTGATGGTTTGATCTTATTTCATGCTTTTTGAGAGACGTTTTTCAGCTGTTTATCCTGGTAAAAAATGAACAACAAAACACCAGCACATCCTACACTCGTTTGTTTTGCAGTCAAGGAAGAATCGGAGCCTTTCCGAAAAATCATCCGGCACGATGCTCCTGTCCAGATCCTGGTCACTGGCATGGGAAAACGCAATGCCGTGAAAAATTTTCTTGACGCATTGGAACAAAGGTCCCCCGGACTGGTCCTGTCGTGCGGATTTGCCGGTGGTCTTGATCCGGTGCTTTCCACAGGCACTGTCGTGTATGATGCAGATCCAAACTGTGGTTTACAGACAGTATTGGAAAGTTTTGGCGCAAAACACGTCCGTTTTTTCTGCGCTTCACGTATTGCCGTCACTTCTCTGGAAAAAAGAAACATACGGGAAACGACAGGGGCAGATGCCGTTGAAATGGAATCAGAGCACATCCGGGCTCTTTGCAAGCAGCGAAATATTCCGAGCGCGACTGTCCGGGTGATTTCCGATGCTGCGGATGAAGAACTGCCGCTCGATTTTAACGCCTTGATGACTCAGGATGATACGATAAGTTACGGCCGGCTTAGCCTTGAGATCCTGCGCTCTCCCGGCAAAATTCCCCAGCTGCTTTCTTTGCAGAAACGATCAGCCATGGCGGCAAACAATCTTGCCGTTGTCCTGAAGGAGCTTTTACAAAAAACTGAATAAAGCAATTGTCAACTTCCGGCTCCGGCCATCCTGCAGTACTGTTAATGCATCCCTATCATTCGCCATACAGGCAAAAAAATAGTATTCTCTCCGGGCTTTATTTGATACAATAGCCATAATCATTTCTGCCGTTGAAACGCCAAACAGTTTGCGAGAACGAAATTTACCTTTTCCTGAACGATGAACTCACCATCCTTTGATTGCGACACGCATTGAATTGTACGGAAACTTCCATGAGAAAACCGCTTCGTCTGTTGATTATTGAAGATTCGGAAGATGACACGCTGCTGTTGATTCATGCCTTGCAGCGAGGGGGATATGAACCTTCCTGCATGCATATTCAAACACGAGAAGAAATGAAGGATGCGCTCCATCAGCATGAATGGGACCTGATTATTTCCGACTATGTCATGCCCCGTTTCAGCGGCCTTGATGCCTTGACGCTGCTGCAGGAAAGCGCATTGGATATTCCCTTTATTATCGTGTCCGGTAATATCGGAGAAGATATCGCCGTGGGAGCCATGAAAGCAGGCGCTCATGATTATCTGATAAAAGGAAATCTGACGAGGCTTATTCCGGCTGTGGAACGCGAACTTCGGGAAGCTGAGATCAGAAGGGCACGGAGAAAAGCAGAGGAAAAACTGAACCTTCTTGCCGCAGCCATTGAAGCATCGGCAGACGCCGTAGTGGTTACCGACAGCCGGGGATATATCCAATATGTCAATCCGGCGTTTGAGCATATTACTGGGTATTCACAGCAGGATGTCCTTGGAAAGACCTTGCACATTCTTGACAGCGGAAAGCATGATGAAACGTTCTATTCCTTGATGCGCGACACCGTAAACCGGGACGGTGTCTGGTTTGGAAGGCTCTTCAGCAAAAAGAAAGACGGCACGCTGTATCTTGAAGATTGTACTTATTCCCCGGTCAGGGACCAACAAGGGGCCATCACCAATTATGTTTCGGTGAAACGTGATGTGACCGACAAGGCCCGGCTTGAATCAATCGCAGAATCGGTCAATCTGATGGACAATATCGGTTATATTTTTTCTGGTGTCAGGCACGAGATAGGAAATCCTATTAATTCCATCAACATGACGCTGTTTGTTCTCAAACAAAAACTCGATACACTCGACAAGACGGCCATTGAAGGATATCTTGATCGTGCTTTGCAGGAGGTGTCCCGGATAGAGTATCTTTTAAGGAGTTTGAAGAATTTTAATATGTTTGAAAAACCTGTTTTGCAGAATCTGGCAATACCGTCCTTTATGGAAAAGTTTCTCGCTCTGGCTGAAAAGGATTTCGATTCAAAAGGAATCGCTCTTATTACTTCAATTGACCAGAACGCGCACAGTTGTTCTGCAGACCCGCGCGTCCTGCAGCAGGTTTTGATCAATCTTCTTACCAACGCGGCAGACGCTTTAGCCGGACGCCGTGATCAAAAAGTGACCATCAGCATAACGAAAATCGACGATCATGTTCGCATACGGATGGAAGACAACGGTTGCGGGATACCGGAAGACAAGTTGAAAAATCTGTTCAAGCCGTTTTACACCAGCAAGCCACACGGAACGGGTCTCGGTCTTGTCATTGTAAGAAAGATGCTTGCCCAAATGGGCGGCAGTATCGAGATAACCAGCCGTGAAAACGTCGGTTCTGTCGTGGATGTTTTCTTGCGTTCAACGGGAGAAGGGGAGCGGGTTGAGTAGTCGTCTGTGAGAGCTACCCCACCGGTCCCCGCCTTTCCTCGAAGTGCTCCCTTGCCCTGCGGTATCACATAGAATGCATTACGCCGCCTTTTTTTGGGCGTAAAAAGGCACAAAAACATCATCACAGAACTTTTCAAAAGATGTTGCTGTGGAATTCTCTTGTGTGCGCACCAAATTCCTCGTGATCCGGCCTTCGTTAAAAGCCCTGCTCATTTCAATGTAGGTCCTGCTCATGTCGGGCGACAATCCTGCGGATTGGAGCCATTTTTCCGCCTCTTCATACGTGAACGTGACATAGCCCAGATCAGGCTGGCCTATCTTTCCGCCTATGATCGACAATGCTTCTTTGAGGGTGAGATCACGCGGTCCAAGCAGATAAGCAACGGAAGTGCCCAAAAAAGAGTGTCTCCGAAGTTGCATCGCAGCAAAATCTGCAATATCTTTTGTGGCGATCATCGGCATTGAGATGTCTTCGCGAATCGCACTTCCTGCTATTTTTCTGCTTTTTATCAGATCAATGTTCATAAGCAAGTTTTCCATAAAGTATGCTGGTCGCAGGTGCAGCACGTTCAGCCCCTTTATGCTGTTCAGGCGGTTCTCCTGATTATGAAGCCCCACAATAGGGCCTGTTTTTTCAGATAGTTCCGCGCCAATGCTCGACAGGTTTACAACATGTTTCACCTTGGAAATTTTCAGGGCACGGGCGATGCTTTCACCGATTCTGTCGGCATAGGTAATGAAATTATCCGCTTTACCGTTCGGCGGGATCAGTGTGAAAACCGCATCCGAACCTGTTAATGCTTTTGCGAGAAATTCCGTATCCAGCAAATCTCCGACGGAGGAGTGGACATGTTCACTGCTGAGTATCTTCTGATGCAGGCGGTCAGCTGACCTGCCGACCATACGAATATCTTCTTTGTCTTTCGAAAGAATGTCAACAATTTTTCTCCCGATATTACCGGTCGCACCCAAAATGGTATACATAGACGCCTCCTTGCATATTGAAAAACAGGATAATAATAATCCTGATTAATTTTACCGCTGTGTCGTACCGGTGTCAAGCAGGGTGCATCGTTTTATTGGAGTGGAAATATTATCCGGAAAAGAGAGTCTTCTCGCATTTCCCAAGCAGTAAGAAATTAAAACGGTTCTTTTCTCCCCGTTTAGTCTTTTTGAGATATTTGAACAGTGTGGAAAAATCGGGATTGATTTTCTGTGAAAGAAATTTTAAAAATATTATTTGTTTTTATGGACATGATTCTGGATATGATCTTTGCAGTACCCAATTCCACCACATTCAGGACAATACCGGAACTCCATGGAGGGGTGTGACTGGTCGGTGATGCCGCAGACGGCGCAGCGGTGAAATGCTTTTTGAGTGTCGGCTATGTTTTTTGCTTTTGTGACCATTTTGCGGTTGCCGCTTTTCATTCTTCGAAGGATGTCCTTGCCGAAGAAAAGAAAGAAATTGCCGATAGAGGCAGCAACGAGTAACCGTGTCGGCCAGGAGCCGACGGTAAACTGGTACCCATAGCCGATCCAAGTAAGAAGCGCCAGCCATTTCATTTTTACCGGCAGAATAAAGAAAATGTAAACCTGGAAATCAGGATATAAGAAGGCAAAGGCGAGAAATACGGAACCGACAATAAAAAGATTTGTTGCAGCATAGAAGGGATATAAAAAAGAGACCGCCACGGTGATGATATACCCCGTTAGGAGAAAAACATTATAGCGGAAATCGCCCCAATGGCCTTCGAGAGCACCGCCCATAAGGTAAAAAAAGTACCATGCAAAAAAAGCAAAAATCGGATTGGTCAGCGGCGGGATAAGCAGGAACGTAAAAAGCCGCCACCACTCGCCTGCAAGCACCAACTCCGGGATAAGCACCACGCGCTCAAGGATGAAATTGCCGGCAAGATGAAACACAAAGAACACAACCTGCCCGATAATCAAATAAAGCGTGAGGTTCGGTATGGCATAGCGCCGAAATTTTCTTTCCAAGGTATCCAAAAGGCTCATAAGGTTTCCTTTGCCGGTTGATGCGCAGCCTTATTCGGAAAATGCACATGATTCCCGCTGAAGCGGGAGCATAATATCATGATTTGCTTCAGGTTGCAAAATTAATTGAGCAGTTTTAAGCGGCAGCCGGAGCAATTTTTTCTGTAGTGCGTGAGAATACATTCGGAGATAAAAAATCGATTCTTCGAACGAGCAGGCAAAAAACGAAAAAACATCCCGGCAGGTTTGCGGGATAACCGGAGAAATCTTCGGCGTCAGCACAGTACGCTATGAAAAAATCATTGTATAACTGGTTTGTCGTTGAGCGTCTGCAGATTCCCGGATGCATTAAATTCGGCCTTCAGCAGCTCTCCCGTTTCCAGGACACAGGCGACCCGGTTGATTCCCTCGCTGGGTGATAATCCCTTCACTGCAAAATAGTTGAGCAACGCATTTTTATGGTTAAACTCGCATCGTGAAATCAGGTAAAGAAATTGCCTGGACAAGCGGGCCAGATCAAAGGACGGCTGGTCGTCAATCACTTTATCGAACAGCAGAATGAAAAGGCTCCCTCCTTCGTACGCATCACGGTAGTAACAGCTTGCCTTGCATACTGCGGATGCTATGAGAGAAATAAGAAAGCCGTCAGCCTTGTTGATGTCCACTGAAGGCGCTGTAAACTCAGGAATGCCTTCAACCGAACCCCAGGTGCGGAGCTTAAGTGATGCTGCAATCAGCCTGGTCGGAATTTCCGTCTGCTCGTCCGCCCATGCCCAGAGCCAGGTAAGTGTGTTGTCTGATTCCGTGCCGAGAACCTGAAAGGGGAGCTCTATGCCGTCAAAACGGATTCTCCCTTCGTCAAGATCGATCTGCTGCATATGCTCACCGATAAGATATGCCAGTTTATCCTGCTTTTCGAGTGAGTGAAGCCCGTATTTCTCTATATATGTTGTCAATATATTCATTGTTTCCCCGTTCGCTTCATTAAAAACTCATGTTAAACATTGGGGCGCTGATTTCTTCTCCTGAACATTACTGAAACGTTTTGGGAAAGTCAAGCTGCATGATTAACTTTCAATCAAATACTTTGCTTTATAAGCATAACCGATTTGTTCTGTAAAAGAACCTAACCAGTGCTATAATTAACAAAGTTATCACCTTGTATACTGTTGAAAAAAGCACGATATTTTTAAATGAAACAATTGTAAGTGACAAAACACCCGTTGCCGAAAGTCATGTGGTGTGCAAACTGGATAAAAAATGGAGCGATACACGTGCAATATCCATTGATGCCCAAAAATATTATCACTGCAATGCAGTTTATGCATGCTTTTTTTAACATGAGCATAGCATTGCTGTTTTGCTATCAGGCATGGCTTGGAATCTTGATTAGAAGAGCCAGACGGTCGCCCGGCCAGACGATACCGTTATCAACAGTGAAGCGTCACAGAAAAACGGGACCGGTGTTAATTGTTCTGGGTTTGCTCGGTTTCTTTTCCGGTTTGACCATCGTATGGGTCGGTACAGGCAAACTTTTGGAGTTTATACCTCATCTTTTTATCGGTCTGGTTATTGCCGTTCTGCTGCTAGCAACATTCATCATATCCCGAAATATCCAGGGACAGACTGCTTCAATTCGCAACGTACATTTCCTGATCGGGATTATAATCCTTTGTCTCTATTTTGTGGAAGTCATTATAGGAGCTGCTGTATTGTTTTAATCACCTGCGCTGAGTATTTCCCATCTCATTCCAGCTGTCGAACCGGAGTATCCACGCGTTATTTTTCAAAAAATGCTTGCATCAACAACTCAAAATCAGTAATATTGTAACCGTGAAGAAAATCAAGGACTTTCTAAAAAAATATTTTTTAACCGGACTGCTCGTCCTAATCCCCCTGTGGGTGACCTACTACGTCCTGAGCGGTTTGCTTACTATGATCGACGGTATTTTAGGGGACTTGCCGGCTCTCTTTATCGGTCATCGTTTTCCCGGATCTGGAATCATCACTCTTATTCTGCTTATCCTGATCGTAGGGATGCTCTCGGCCAACTTCATCGGCAGACAATTTATACACTATAGCGATCTATTGATGCAAAGAGTACCGATTGTGCGCAGTATTTACACCACTGTTAAACAGATCATGCAAACTTTTTCAGTAAAAAACAATTTTCAGGGCGTTGGTCTGGTAGAATATCCGCGCAAAGGATGCTTCAGTTTGGGGTTTATAACCAGCGAATTTCAGGGGAAAAACATTGGTCTTTCCGGCACATTTGTGTCTGTTTTCATCCCGACGACACCGAATCCGACGGCCGGATTTCTCCTTATTTTTTCAAAGGATGAAGTCACTCCTCTTAATATGACTGTTGATCAAGGAATGAAATTCATTATTTCTCTGGGCCTTGTTCCCTTGACTGAAGTTCAGGCGCAGAAAATGAAGGCATCGCACCAGGAGGTTAACACGTGAAGCCCACTATAGTCATTCTGGCCGCGGGGCTTGGGACGCGTATGAAGTCTGGACTCGCAAAAGCGCTTCATCCGGTTGCGGGGCGTCCTTTGGTCAAACATGTTCTGTACGCTGCTGCGGGAGTCGATCCGGAAAAGATCATCCTTGTGCTCGGGCACCAGGCGGACGCGGTTAAGTCCGCAGTCGCAGATTTCCGCGTTGAAACGGTCATTCAGAGCGAACAACTGGGAACCGGCCACGCCGTTCAGCAGGCTGCCAGCTTGATTGCCACATCATCCGGCCCGGTTATGATCCTTTGTGCAGATACGCCCCTTCTTACAAGTAATACCCTGAGAGAAGTCATAACCTATCATGAGCACGAGCGTGCAGCCGTGACATTTCTGACTGCACTCGTTGATAATCCCTTTGGCTACGGCCGCGTGGTGCGCACCAAAACGGGAGTCCTGCGCGTGGTAGAAGAAAAAGACGCGTCAACTGCTGAGAAGAAAATTCAGGAAGTGAACACGGGAATTTATTGTTTTGACCGGGAGTTTCTCCTCACTTCATTAAATGCTTTGGGAAAAAACAATGCACAAGGAGAGTACTATCTTCCGGATACCATTGCGCTTGCGAAAAAGAAAAAGCTTATCGTTGCCGCGATTCCCTGCAAAGATACGGACGAGGTTCAGGGGGTAAATTCCCGGTATGACTTAAGCTGTGCGGAAGCAGCCATGTGTGCCAGAATAAATCGGAAATGGATGACGGAAGGCGTCACCATGCTTCATCCCGAAACAACGTTTGTTGGTTGTGATGTCACGCTCGGCCGCGATGTTGTTCTCTATCCGTCCGTCCGGCTTGAAGGCCGGACCATAATCGGCAACGGTTGCACGGTGTATCCGAATTCCCGAATCGTGGACAGTTCCGTGGGTGACAGTGTCACAATCAAAGACTCCTGCATCGTTGAGGAAAGTTCGATTGCTGCCGGGGCTGTCGTGGGGCCTTTTGCGCATCTGCGTCCGAAGTCGGTTATCGGAGAAAAAGCAAAAATCGGCAATTTTGTAGAAGTAAAAAAATCGACGTTCGGCACGGGGAGCAAGGCGAATCATCTCGCATATATCGGAGATACAACCGTCGGGAAAAACGTCAATATCGGCGCCGGTGTCATTACCTGCAACTATGACGGATTTCAAAAATATCCTACCGTTATTGAAGACAACGTTTTTGTCGGCAGTGATGCGCAATTGGTTGCGCCGGTTACGATCGGGCATGATGCAATTGTCGGAGCAGGGGCCACAATCACGAAAAACGTTCCCGCTGACGCCCTGGCAGTGACCCGGGTGCCTCAGATCCATCGGGAAGGATACGCAAGCAAAAGAAGGGTCGTCAAAGGAGAAAAAAAAGGCAGTCACTGAAACAGAAATCCCTCGTATTGACGTCGAGTCTGTTAGTGCAGGAAGTGTCACAGTCTCCCCGCAGAGCAGAGACAGCCGGAGAATAATAATATGTGCGGCATTATTGGCTATATAGGCAAGGAGTCGGCGGTTCCGATTCTGATTGAAGGACTGAAAAAACTGGAATACCGCGGCTATGATTCATCGGGGGTAGCGGTCTTACAGGGCGGGGTTATCCAGGTCCGCAGGTCCGTGGGAAAACTTCAGAATCTCGAAAGCCTCCTCCGCAGAGAGGTGCTCAGCGGCAGAATCGGCGTAGGGCATGTGCGATGGGCCACACACGGAAGGCCATCGGAGGAAAATGCCCATCCGCACCGCGCCGGCAGCGTGGTCGTGGTTCACAACGGTATTATCGAAAATTATGCGGTTCTTAAGAAGGAACTTTCCGCCCAGGGGCGAGTGTTTTTGTCCGAAACGGATACGGAAGTAATAGCTCACCTGATCGACAGCATCATCCAAAAGGGCGTCTCCCTGGACCAGGCGGTACGGGATGCGACGGCACGGCTGGAAGGTGCCTATGCCATCGCTGTCATCGATGAGCGAAATCCGGAAATGGTTGTAGGAGCCCGCAAGGGCAGTCCTCTTGTGGTCGGTCTCGGACAAGGTGAGTTTTTTCTTGCGTCCGACATCCCGGCACTGCTGCACCGTACACGCGATGTATTATTTCTGAATGATGATGAGATGGCCATCCTGTCAGACGAAGGGGTAAAAATCACGGACCTCAAGGGTATTGAGTTGGCCCGGGAAATAACCCACGTGATGTGGAACCCGGTAATGGCTGAAAAGGGCGGTTACCGGCATTTCATGCTCAAAGAGATATATGAGCAGCCGCGAGCCATTATGGACACGATCCGGGGAAGAATCTCGCAGGAAACCGGCAGGATACATCTGGAGGAAATCGGTCCTGCATACGATAAGCTTCTTACAGCGAAAAAAGTCTTCATCGTAGCGTGCGGCACGTCATGGCACGCCGGTCTTATCGGGAAATACATGTTTGAAGAACTTGCGTGCATTCCAACCGAGGTTGACATCGCGTCGGAATTCCGATACCGCCATCCGCTGGTGGATAAAAATGATTTGTTCATCGCCATTACCCAGTCCGGGGAAACCGCGGATACGCTGGCAGCCATGCGGGAAGCCAAGAAACAGGGCGCGACGGTCATTACCATCTGTAACGTGGTGGGGTCGACGGCAAGCCGTGAGGCAGACGGCGTTGTTTACACACATGCCGGCCCGGAAATCGGCGTTGCCTCCACCAAGGCATTCACCGCGCAATTGACGGCACTGTATGTTTTCGGACTTTTCTTCGGCTCGCTGTGCGGCAGGCTGTCAGCAGAAGATGTAAAAAAATGGCTGGCCGATCTTGTACACATTCCGACGCTGGTGGAGCGCTGCTTGGAACAGGACGCAGACACCGAACAGATCGCAAAACAGTATTTCAAATCCGATGATTTTTTATATCTCGGAAGAGGGCCGAATTTTCCCGTTGCCTTGGAAGGAGCGCTCAAGCTCAAAGAAATATCCTATATTCATGCGGAAGGATACCCTGCGGGTGAAATGAAACACGGGCCGATCGCCCTGATTGATGAAAAACTTCCTGTCGTCGTTCTTGCAGCAAAAGATTCGGTGTATGAAAAAATTCTTTCGAACATCGAAGAAGTAAGGGCCCGGGGAGGGATTGTAATAGCCCTTGCAACGGAAGATGATGCGAACATAGCAAACCGTGCAAATCATGTCATACGGCTGCCCAAAACCAATCAGCTGCTGATGCCGATCCTGATGTCTATTCCGCTCCAGCTTCTTGCCTACCATATAGCCCTCCTGCGCGGTGCAGACGTGGACCAGCCGAGAAACCTGGCAAAAAGCGTGACGGTGGAGTAATAAATTCAGATTATGAGTTCTTTTTCCAGCTTACAGCAGTACTCATTTTGTGGTTATCGATGGATTCTACAATGGATTATCTCGAAGGTTTAAATCCACCTCAGCGCGAAGCGGTGTTGCACGGTGACGGTCCTCTGCTGATTCTTGCAGGAGCGGGAAGCGGCAAAACCCGCGTAATCACCTCACGGATCGCACATGTAATTCACGGCCGCGGCGTCGACCCCGGACGGGTGCTCGCAGTCACATTCACGAACAAAGCGGCGCGTGAAATGAAGGAACGGGTTGAACGGTTGCTCCGGATACCGCTGACAAAACTCTGGATCAGCACGTTTCATTCTGCCTGCGTGAGAATATTGAGGCAGCATATTCATGCGCTTGGCTACACGCGTTCGTTCGTTATTTATGATGAGACAGACCGTTCCTCTCTCATAAAGACATGCATGGCCGATCTTAGAATAGACGCCGAGCGCTATCAACCACGGGCCATTGGCGCAAAGATCAGTTCGCTCAAAAATAACCTTATAAACGAAGAACAATTCGTAAAGACAAGCGCGACCTTCGGTTTTGACGAGGCGGTTTCACGCGTGTATACCCTGTACCAACAAAAACTGAAAGAATCGGATGGACTGGACTTCGATGATCTTTTGATGCTCACGGTTGCGCTGTTTGAGCGTTGCGGAGATATTCGTTCCTTCTATCAGGACCTCTTTCACCATATTCTGATCGATGAATACCAGGATACGAACCACGCCCAATACCGGCTCGTGCGGCTTTTGACGGCGCAGCGAAGGAATCTGTGCGTCGTAGGGGATGACGACCAGAGCATTTACAAATTCAGGGGTGCCGACATTGCAAATATTTTGAACTT
Organism: uncultured Nitrospiraceae bacterium; assembly: GCA_964586075.1. Lineage (GTDB taxonomy): Bacteria > Nitrospirota > UBA9217 > UBA9217 > UBA9217 > JBAZLV01. Next base: position 85,249 of record CAZPGZ010000006.1, read on the forward strand.
CGAAAAGGATTTTCCGGATGCGCGGGTAATCACGCTGGATCAGAATTACCGCTCCACGCAAAACATTCTGGGGGCGGCGGGTGCTGTTGTCTCTCATAACCTCGGCAGAAAGCACAAAAAACTCTGGACGCAGAAACGTGGCGGCGACACCATCCTGTGCTACAAAGCCGCGGACGAAAAAGATGAGGCCCGGTTTTTATGCAAAACAGTCCAGGCTGAAGTCGACCAGGGCAGAAGTCTCCAGGAAATTGCGGTTCTGTACCGGACAAATGCCCAGTCCCGCGCCATTGAAGACGCTCTGCGAAACTGGGGGATTCCATACCGTATTTTCGGAGGTTTGCGCTTTTACGACCGAAAAGAAATCAAGGATATTATCGCCTATTTGCGGGTGCTCCAGAACCCTGCCGACGCGGTAAGTCTTCACCGGATTATCAACGTGCCTGCACGGGGAATCGGCGATACCACGATGGACAGACTTGAAAAAGCAGCTGTCGAGTCGGGAAAAAGCCTGTATCAAACAATTGAAAATCCGGAGTCTGCCGACATTACTCCGTCTGCAAGAAAAAAGCTTCATGAATTCGTGGCAATGCTGTCTCGCTTGCGTGCGTCGGTAAGCCACCTTACCCCTCCGGACGTTGTCAGAACCGTGATTCATGAAACTGGTTATGCAGCATCTCTGGAGCAGGACAAAACAGTGGAATCAAGAATCAGGCTCGAAAACCTGAACGAACTCATAACTGCTGCGGAGGACTTTCAGGAACAGCACCATGATGCCTCATTGAATGCTTTTCTGGACCAGGTTGCGCTCATCACCGACCTGGAACAGCAGACCGCCGCCGATGGAAAAATTCGAAAGACGGAATCGCTGACGCTTATGACGCTGCATAATGCGAAAGGACTTGAATTTGCCGTCGTCTTTCTGGTAGGCATGGAAGAGGGGCTCTTTCCACACGCGCGATCTGCGGAAAGCGAAGAAGATCTTGAAGAAGAACGCCGACTCTGCTATGTTGGGATAACACGGGCCAAAGAACGCCTGATTCTGACTCATGCCGGTGAACGCAGGCTGTACGGCTACCCCCAGGCAAATCTTGTTTCGCGGTTTGTGCAGGAAATACCTTCCGAGATTTTGGAAAATTCCTGCTCCGATGCCCTGAAAAGTTTTCGTCCCTATCAGGTTGATGATAGAATAATAAATTCTCTTCCCGCGGTGAAAAATGGGAATGTTCTGCGGGAAACTCGAGTTTTGCATCGCGGGTCTTCTCAAAGCTCCGATACGCGGTACTACAAGGGAGCCGTCGTTCGCCATGCCAAGTTCGGAATTGGAACTGTGCAGCGTTCAGAAGGTTCAGGTGATGATCTGAAAATAAGCGTCAGTTTTCCCGGGCATGGAGTGAAAATGCTGGCAGTAAAATATGCAAACCTGGAAACGATATAGAGCCGTTGATAGAAGCCAGGAATCAGGAGTGATACATGAAAATTACAAAACAAGAAGTCGAACATGTGGCAAAGCTTGCCAGACTGGAGCTTGCCGTGAAGGAAAAGGAGAGTCTTACCGATCAGCTTTCAAACATCCTGACATATGTCGAAAAGCTGAATGAGCTGGACACAAAGGGGGTGGAACCAACGTCGCATGTCCTGGATCTTCATAATGTGATGCGCGACGATGTGCCTCAGGAAAGCTTGTCACAAGAGCGGGCGTTGGCCAATGCGCCGGAAAAAGCGGCTGGCCACTACAAAGTACCTAAAATAATCGAATAATGCATACGACGAATGAAACCGTAATGCAGTTCATGAAACAATGCAACAAAAACCAAGGAGAATATTATGTATAGACAGATGCTGCGTTCAAAAATTCACCGTGCAACGGTAACGGATGCGAATCTCGAATACGAGGGGAGTCTTACCGTTGATCCTATTTTGATCGAAGCGGCGGGAATGCTTCCGTATGAACTGGTTCACGTTTCCAACCTGCAGAATGGAGAACGGTTCGAGACGTATATTATTCCGGGCAAGCGGGGATCCGGTGATATGGTGTTGAACGGTCCGACTGCACGACGAGGAGTAAAAGGTGATAAGGTCATCGTCTTTTGCTATGAGTATTTTATAGAAGAAGAGCTTAAATCGTACAAGCCCAGGATTATTCTCGTAGATGAACACAACAAGATAAAAAAGGAGTTATAAGTAATGGAGCTCTATACCCGTACGATCCACGACTTGCATGATATGCTGAAAGCGGGAGAAACCACGGCCTCTGCTGTGACCGAATCGGTTTTGAACCGGATAAAAGCAGTCGACGATAAAGTTAAGGCCTATATCTCGGTTACGGAAGACACAGCCTATCGACAGGCGGAAGAGGCTGATCGGCATATTAAGTCCGGAAAAAGCTTCTCACCCCTTCTCGGCATACCCATCGCCGTCAAAGACAACATGTGTACAGACGGCATCAAGACAACGTGCGCCTCTGCTATACTGAAAGACTTTGTTCCTCCCTATGACGCGACCGTCGTGCAGCGGCTGAAGCAGGCGGGGTATGTGCTCTGTGGCAAGCCGAACATGGATGAATTTGCCATGGGCTCTTCCACCGAAAACTCGGGTTTCTTTGTCACTAAAAATCCCTGGAATTTGGAGCGGATTCCCGGAGGGTCAAGTGGAGGATCTGCCGCCGCTGTTGCGGCAGGCGAGTGTATCGCCTCTCTCGGTTCAGACACGGGAGGTTCCATCCGTCAGCCGGCAGCGTGCTGCGGAGTGGTCGGTTTGAAGCCTACGTACGGCAGGGTGTCCCGTTATGGTCTTGTCGCTTTTGCGTCGTCTCTTGACCAGATCGGCCCCATTACCAAGGATGTAACAGATGCGGCGCTTATGATGAACGTTATCGCAGGCCATGATTCCAAAGATTCCACGTCAGCAAATGTTTCGGTTCCCGATTTTGTGCAGCCGCTTCGAAAAGATGTAAAAGGTTTGAAAATCGGAATGCCGAAAGAATATTTTATTGACGGCATGGATCCGGAAGTAGAAAAAGCGGTAAGAGAAGCGGTCAAAACGCTCAAAGGGCTCGGAGCAACGGTTTCCGAAGTTTCACTTCCCCATTCAGAGTATGCGATCGCAACATATTATATTCTGGCAACATCGGAAGCCAGTTCCAATCTCGCGCGCTACGATGGTGTGAAATATGGATTTCGCACTTCAACTCCCAAAGACCTGCTTGATATGTATATGAAATCACGCGACCACGGGTTTGGGGCTGAAGTTAAGCGCAGAATCATGCTCGGTACTTATGCGCTTTCAGCCGGTTATTACGAAGCATACTACAAAAAGGGGCAACAGGCACGCACGTTGATTAAGCGCGATTTTGAAGAAGCATTCAAAACGGTTGATGTCCTGGTGACGCCCACGGCTCCGACAGCTGCTTTTAAGATTGGAGAGAAGACAACCGATCCGTTGCAGATGTATCTGTCTGATATTTTCACCATCAGCGTTAACCTCGCGGGAATTCCCGGCATGTCGATCCCGTGCGGGTTTACGAGCGAAAAGCTCCCCATCGGCCTCCAGCTGTTAGGCAAACACTTTGATGAAGCCTCCATTCTTCATGCAGCGTATGCATACGAACAGGCTACAGATTGGCACAAGCAACGAGCAAAAATTTGAAGCTATTTGTAAAATCTGCGAGGGAAAAATATGAAATATGAAGCAGTCATCGGACTAGAAGTTCATGCCCAACTCCAGACCGCTACCAAAATATTTTGCGGGTGTGAAACCCGCTTTGGTGAAGAAGCAAACACGCGCACCTGTCCCGTCTGCATCGGCATGCCGGGCGTTTTGCCGGTATTGAACAAAAAGGTTCTTGAATATACGATTAAAACAGGTCTGGCAACGCATTGCACGATTACCCCCTATAGCCGTTTTGCGCGCAAAAATTATTTTTACCCCGACCTTCCCAAAGGATATCAAATTTCCCAGTATGAGCTGCCGATTTGCGAACACGGCTATATCGAGATCATTGTCAACGGGGCAGTGAAGCGGATCGGGCTCACCCGTATCCACATGGAGGAAGATGCAGGAAAAAATCTTCATATGACGGAAGGCAACGCGAGTCTGGTGGATTTGAATCGAGCAGGCACTCCCCTGATGGAAATTGTGTCCGAACCGGACCTCCGTACACCGGAAGAAGCAACCGAGTATCTGAAAAAATTGCGGGCCATCCTGCGGTACATAGAAGTGTCCGACGCGGACATGGAGAAAGGGAACTTCCGGTGCGATGCCAATGTCTCGATCCGCCCGGTCGGATCGAAAGAATTCGGAACGCGAGCCGAAATCAAAAACGTAAACTCCTTTAAGTTCGTGCAGAAGGCCATTGAATATGAAATCAAACGCCAGTCGCAGCTGCTGGACGACGGTGGACGGGTGGTTCAGGAAACGCGACTTTTCGATTCAACAAAGGGCATAACCTTTTCCATGAGAAGCAAAGAAGAAGCCCACGACTATCGGTATTTTCCCGAACCGGACCTTGTGCCGATTAAAGTGTCCAGTGATATGGTTGAAAATATCAGAAAAGTAATCCCGGAGCTTCCGGATGCCAAGCGGGATCGTTTTGTCAAAGACTACGGTTTGCCGGAATATGATGCGGACATGCTGACCCAAAGCAGGCCCATGGCTGACTACTACGAAGAAGCAGTAAAGCTGTCCAATCAACCGAAAGCAATTTCAAACTGGATGATGGGAGAATTAATGCGTCTTCTGAACGCAGAAAATAAAGACATCACGGATTCGCCCATCAGACCTGACAGGCTTGCCGGAATGATTAAACTCATCGACACCGGCGTAATCAGCATAAAAATTGCGAAAACAGTATTTGAAGAGATGTATAAAACCGGAAAGGACGCTGCGACGGTGGTGCAGGAGCAGGGGCTCACGCAGGTTTCCGATACCGGGGCTCTTGAAAAGATCATCGACGAAGTCATCAAAACCAACAGTATGCAGGCCGCGGAATACAAATCGGGCAAGGACAAACTGTTCGGATTTTTTGTCGGTCAGGTGATGAAGGCAAGCAAAGGCAAAGCAAATCCTGATTTGGTGAACCAGTTGTTGAAGCAGAAATTGAGTAAATAGCGATAAAACATTGACGAGAGGGCGGGGGGATAAACAATGCTTGAATCGATGCGAAAGCACATGAACTGGTTGATGTGGATAACCATCATACTTGTGGTGGTGACCTTTCTGTTCTTCGGGATTTACCCGGCCGATGTAGGCGGGGGTGCAGTGGCCAATGTGGATGGTGATGTGATCACCAAGGATGATTTCAACCGGGTCTACAGGAACATGTATGAAACGTATCGGGGTATTTTAAAGGACCAGTTAAACGAATCGATGACGAAAGACCTCAAGATGCAGGCTTTGCGCGAATTGATCACCGATCGTTTGCTTGTCCAGGAAACTGCGCGTCTTGGACTGAAGGTGAGCGATCAGGAACTCCAGACTGCGATTATGCAGGAACCTGCTTTTTCTAAGGACGGAAAATTCGATAAAAAACGATATGAGCGCGTCCTAGACAGCATCAATATGAAACCGGCGGTATTTGAAGCAAACCAGCGCAGTCTTTTGCTGAGACAAAAGCTAGAACAACTGGTACGGGACAGTGTCACGGTTACGGACGCTGAACTTGCCGTGGCCTTTCAGCAAAGAAGCGCCAAGGCAAAACCGGGTGAATTTGAAAAGAACAAGGAGAATTTTCGCCGGATGTATCTGGCAGGAAAACAGAGAGAGACCCTATCCGCATATATCAAAGGGATTTACGACAAAACAAAGATAAAAATCAACGACAAATTACTTGCGTCGTAGGCGTTTTTTTGAAAACCAGGCCGTTAGAGCCCTGAGTTCCACTCAAGATCGCCGGTCATTTCCCACTCAACGAAATTCCGGATTCTCAACTGGATGTCTTGAGTGCTATCGATGAAGGAAAGCCCCATACCGGGATCTGCTTCGAGCTGGATTGCAAGCGGCAAGGTCCTGACCACTTTTGCGGCAAGTTCTATTGCCTGTGTGTCATGCGGAAGGGTAAACTTGATATGGATAACGGTTCCTTCCGGCAATGGTGTTAGAGTCCTGAGATACATCCCTCCCTCAGAGAGGTTGGTACAGGTCAGGGCTGGTTCCGGCGTTCCTTCGAGAATTTCCACCCTGATCTTTACAGAAACGCGTGGTGTGCTTCTCGGTTGGCCGCTCAGACGCTGGAGCACGCCGTAGAGCAGGGTCAAGTCGAGAGGTTTTTCTAGGACAGCAGAGCATCCCTGGGAAAGCAGCAATTCGCTGGGAACTGGGTTGTCGCTGGTTTTGAAAACAACCAACGGCAGCGTTTTGAGGACGGGGTCGTTTCTCAACATGTTGATTGACGATTGTATGGCCGATTCCGCAATATCACAGTCAAAAAGCACGAGTGAAAAGATGGTTTTTTGGGCAAGCCGGACGCCTTCTTCCACGGTTTTCGCCAGAACCGGGGAAAACCAGATGCGGTTCAGAAGAACACCGAGATACATTTGTCCCGCAGCCGTGCGGCAGATTATGAGCACCGATCGTTTTTCAGACATTTGTTTAGCACCTCCAACCCGCGTTCCCCGCCGATAGGGTAACGGCGCTGATTGCTGCATTAATCGCTGCGGAGTTCAGATAACTTACCGAAAAGATAGATAAGGCTCCGGCATCCATTCTCCCAATCGGAAATCAGGAGATTTTCATTTTCAGAATGCGCGGCAGCGTAGGGGTCTCCAACACCGAAAAGCAACGCCGGTACCCCCCCCAATGCGTCAGTTATATTTTGCACGAATGGGATTGATCCTCCCGCTCCCATAATGACTGGCATTTTCCCATATCCTTTCTCAAGAGCTGAGAGCGCAGCCTGAAATATCGGACCTTCGGTGTCCGTTCTCCACCAGGGGGATGGTGTTTCAGCCTTGATGGTCACTTGCACACCCCACGGAGCATGCTCCAATAAGTGTTTTTTGAGTTTGCCCAGCGTTTCTTCAGCATTCATATAGGGGACGGTACGAATGCCGACGCGCGCCCAGGCCGTGTCATTGATGATATTTGCAGCCTGCTTCCGGCTGCTTGCTTCGATGGCATTGACTGCGATGGAAGGACGATACCACATTTTTTCATAGGTAGTGCCTTCACCGCCCCAGAATGCCACCTCGTCAACAATTTTGGATTGCTTGCGGTACTCTTTTTCGCTGAATGGCAACTTATCAAGACCTGCTTGTTCTTTCGGAGTGAGAGGGCGAACATTGTCCAGCAGGCCCGGTATTGCAGGTTTCCCCTGGTCATCGACAAGGCTCCCGAGCATTTTAGCGAGAGCGAGAACCGGATCCGGCAGCGGGCCGCCCCATGTTCCCGAGTGTACACTTGATGAAAGCGAACGCACCTCGACCGCCACGGTAACAATACCTCGGAGAGACGCAGTAAGAGAAGGGATGCCTTCGGCAAAATTTTCACTGTCTGCAATGAGAACTGCATCTGCAGACAGGAGAGCCTTATGATTCTGCAGAAGTTTGATAAGGTTTGCCGAGCCTACCTCTTCTTCGCCTTCTATTAATACCTTGACGTTTACAGGCAGTCTGCCGGTGGCAGTAAGGTAGGAGCTGATGGCGGTTGCATGCATGACCACGCCGCCTTTATCGTCTGAAACTCCGCGGCCATAGAGCCTGCCGTCACGTTCGGTCGGGGCAAAAGGCGGTGTGGTCCAGAGTTCTTCTCTGCCGACAGGCTGAACGTCATAATGCGCATACAGGAGGATCGTGGGCTTTCCGGGTGCCTCCATCCATTGTCCGTACACGGAAGGGTATCCTGAACCGGAATCGAGAACACGCACATCGGCAAGACCGCTTTTGGTCAGTAGTTTCGCTGTGGCTTCAGCGCCGGCGGTAACGGCAGTCGCGTCAAATCCGGGAAAGCTGATGCTGGGGACGCGGACAATATCTTTGAGATTTTCAAGATAGGCTGATTTATATTTGTTAAAGTATGTGATGGCAGCTGTTACCGGGCACGGGGTGCTCATAGTCTGGCCGAATCCCTATCATCGGATGAAGTTTGTTTCAGTCCATTATACTTAGCATGCTTTTATTGTCAACGATTGTTTGGTTTTCAAAAACTGTTGAATCACGTTGCTATCTGAAGAGAACAGACGATGAGGATTGCTTTAATCAATGGTGGGAGACTAATGAGTGGTACATGCAGAGGGGTTATCACATTTCTTGCTTGACGCATTTCACAAAATCAGACACCAACCGTCAATGACAAGTTTTTTTATTCCCAAAAAACTTGTCACAGTGATTGTGAGAGGGATATCCGGAAGCATATGAGGTGCGAAGACGGTGATGTCGTCAATGATTTTTGTTTCATAGCCGGAACGATTTTTCGGTTCTCCAAAGTGCACAATCGGGCATTCCTGAAGGCTAAAACAGCAGTTTGTGATCAGTTTCGGCATTTCAAGAAAAACGGGCAGTTTTTTTTTCTGGATAATGGCAAGTGCTTCAGGTGTTATAGTTAACATGGTATTTCCTCAAAAGTTGATTTATGGATGCTATGACGGCCATTTACTTGTATCATAAATCTAAACCAAAACATTTCCAGTGTCAAGCAATCAAGAGCATTTTATGCCATTTTTATAGAAAAAACTTTTAAGAGCTTTTCCTTCTGTCCGAAATCTCAGCCAATCCAATAGTAGCATTGCTTATAGGTTTTATCACCGGCATTCATACAGCTCTTTTGTGTTCTCTATTGTAAAAAAACGGTTATTTTGCTGGCAATAGTACTTTGTAATTTAGTATTATATATATCAGCTGGCAAATCATGCTCAGGAAGGATAACCATAAAAGGTCATGAAATTCTTTCCGGTATTTTTAAATCTCAATAAAAAACATTGTGTTGTTGTCGGGGGAGGGAGTGTAGCTGAAAGAAAGGTAAAGCAGCTTCTTCCGACTGGGGCGGACATAACCGTTATCAGTCCCTGTTTGACGCCGGGCCTCGAAAAACTTATAACAGCAAAAAGGGTTAAATCGAAAAGAAGGTGTTTTAGAAAGAATGATACAAATGGTGCTTTCCTCATTATAGCGGCAACTTCAGATCATGAAATAAACACTATTATCGCGGATGATGTGCCGCAACTTATCAATGTTGTTGATATTCCTGAACAGTGTAGTTTCATCATGCCTTCTGTAATGCGGAAAGGGCTTTTAACAATTGCTATTTCAAGTTCCGGTATAAGTCCCGCACTTACAAAGACACTCAGAAAAGCATTGGAAGATGTTTTTCCATCTGAGTTATCTCGATATCTGGCGTATCTGAAAAAGATGCGTCCGAAGATTGTAAAGACCGTTGCCGAATCGTCTTCTTTAGCAAGCGTCAAGAAGAACCATATTTTGAAAGAGTTGGGAAGTCGGAGGATTCTTGAGCTGTTGAAGAAAAGAGGGTTTTCACATGTTAAGCATCACATAGAAAACGAAATACTGAAAGGAACTGGATTGATATAAAAAAATTAGTTGCGGTTTTGCCGTTTCCCATGCGGGCAAATATATAAGCAGAGACCGCAGACCGCAAGACCTTTATTTTCTGCTCTCATTTTAGAAAAATATTGTTCGCATTTGGCTGCATCATACCGTTTCCCACGCGGTTCAGACGTACGGAATGAAGTTCCCGTAAAGGCGTGAACAGGACAAATATCCACACACAGTCTGCATTCACCGCATTGCTCCTGAAGGGCCTTCCCGGTTGTCTGCAAAGGTGCATCAGTAAGCACCGTGGCCCATCGCACGCGCGGTCCCATTTCCGGGGTGACCAACAAACAGCTTTTGCCGATCCATCCTAATCCGGCCAAATGTGCGGCCATTTTGTGAGAAAACGCGGCGCAGATACGCTCGTCATCAATCTGTTTTGAGGCAGGTACGGGCAGTGCTTGATAGCCGGCACGTTGCAGAAATCTGCTCAGTTGCCTGATGAGAAGGTCAAGCCGCTGGTTGACAAGGTCATAGCTGTGGTACTGGTAATTCAATGCTGCTGTCCGGTTGGCACGTTCAGGGAGTTGTTCCACAATAGAGTGTTGCAGGCCGATTCCAACGGAAATAGCAAGAGGGTACCCCGCAATTATCGGGCCGCCTTGGGCCAGGATTGCTTCATGGGCCTGTTGCAGATCTGCCACGCCGATAAAATCAGCCCCCCACGTTTCTGTAATTTCCTTGATCTTATGGTTTATATCCGTCTGAACTGCATCCATCCACAACTCCCTGTTATGTCCGGCACGAGTTTAAATTAAAAGGGGAAAATGGAAGTTGTTCCATATTATAACGAACCCCTAAAAGTGTGCTATAGTACAATAAAGATTTTAAAAAATCAATATTCCACACGTAAAAATACCTTACAACAAAATGTTCTACAGTAAGTGATGTTGATTCAAAACGTCAGCTAAAAAGTGCTTGACAACCTTTTAGGGTTATGTTATTAATGGAAATGGTTTTCATTAACATTAATGGAGGGCTGTTGTAAAAGATGCCTGGAGAGCAGAACAAGCCTTCAGATTCCGGTGGTAAAATTAAACGAGTCGGCCACAGAATGACGGCCGGCCGTGAAGCCATTCTCAATATTTTGTCGCAATCCACAGAACATCTCAGCGCAGAAGATATTTACATTAAAGTTCATGCAGAAAAGCCATCAATCGGGTTGACAACTGTCTACAGGACTTTGGAACTTCTGGTCAATATGGGCATGGTTGCCAAGTTTGATTTTGGCGACGGCAGAGCGAGGTTCGAACTGCTGCAAGGACCGAAATGCGTAAAGTACCATCACCATCTTGTCTGTACGGAGTGCAGTCGCATTATTGAATACAGTGATTTTATCGGTGAAGAACTGGCCATTCTCGAAACAATTCAGGAAAAATTGTCTAAAAAATATAATTTTCTCATTACAAATCATCTTGTTCAGTATTGCGGACTGTGTGCAAAATGCATAGAGTCAAAAAGAGGTTCTGACCAGGCAGGAGGATAGTGTATCGCCTGCGATGTTAAACTGAAAATAGTCGAGTAATACTGTATAGGTAGAAAACGGTTCGAGCAAATGAGGGGGTGAAAACATGTTTGTCGTAACGGTTAATGAAGAAATATGCACAGGATGCGGAGAATGCGCAAAAGCCTGTCCTGCGGAAATATTCAAGATAGAAAACGAGAAGGCGGTTCCCAATGAGGACGAGTGCCTGGGTTGTCAGGGATGTGTTGCCGTGTGTCCGGTAGGTGCCATAAAAGTAGAGGAATATTAATTCCCTAAACAGGAGGTTGCCGCGATGGAAGAAGGAAAGACCCCGCTGTTGGATGAACTTGAAAAAGGTGACTGGCCGAGTTTTGTCACCGAGATAAAACGCGCAGCTAAAAAGAGCAAAAGCGCCGCGGATTTGCTGCAGCAGCTTGAATCTTCATACGTCGCGAAGATCGGTCATTGGAAACATGGCGGTATTGTTGGCGTCAAAGGATACGGCGGCGGTGTCGTGGGCCGGTATTCTGACGCTGCCGATCGTTTTCCCAACGTCAAAGAATTTCACACGATCAGGGTAAACCAGCCGGCGGGTTTTTTCTACACGACAAAAAAGCTTCGCCAACTGGCGGACATCTGGGACAAATACGGCAGCGGACTCTACAATATGCACGGATCTACGGGAGACGTTATTCTTCTGGGAACCACAACGGAAAATCTGCAGCCTTGTGTGGATGAACTGTCCGAGATCGGTTTTGACCTCGGGGGGTCCGGGGGTGCCATGCGCACCTTGTCCTGCTGTGTAGGCCAGGCGCGCTGCGAAAAAGCCTGCATCAACAGCATGGACATCATCCGAGACTTGACCCTGCACTATCAGGATTTTATCCACAGACCGCAATGGCCATATAAATTTAAAATAAAAGTTTCCGCATGTTCCAACGATTGTGCCGCCGCATCCGCCCGCTCCGATTTCGCAATTATCGGGGTATGGCGTGACGCTATTCGTATCGACAATGCTGCGGTGACCGAGGCGGTCGATAAAGGCTTCGACATTTTTAACCGTGTTGTTCGGAAATGCCCGTCAGAGGCACTGAATTGGGATGCGGCGAAGAAGCAGCTCGTTGTGAATGCCGAAGATTGCGTCCACTGCATGCATTGCATCAACATGATGCCCAAAGCCATAAGCATCGGACGCGACCGCGGTGCCGCCATCCTTATCGGCGGCAAGGCCCCTGTTGTAAAAGGCGCCATGATTGGCTGGGTGCTGGTGCCATTTATGAAGGTGGAGGCTCCTTACACAGAATTGAAAGATTTGATCGACAAAGTGACTGACTGGTGGGCGGAGCATGGAAAGAACAGGGAGCGGGTCGGCGAACTGATCGAACGCCTCGGTCTTTCTGAGTTTCTGGATGCAGTGGGTCTTAAGCCGCTGCCTCAGATGGTTCGCGCGCCGCGAAGCAACCCTTATATATTCTGGACGAAAGAGGAGGTAAAGTAACATGGCCAAAACAGATATTGGACCACCAGATTATCGTGAAATGATTCCCCCGATCATCAAGGAGAACTACGGTAATTGGAAATATCATACCGTGCCTCGTCCGGGAGTATTAAAACATGTAAGCAACACCGGTGCAGTCATACATTCTGTTCGCGTCGCTACGCCCCGGCTGGTGAGCAGCGACTGGATACGGGATATAACCGCTATTGCCGATGCCTATTGCGATGGATATCTCCGGTTCACGACCAGGCACAATGTAGAATTTCTAGTGTCTGATGAGAAAAAACTGCAGCCGCTTATTGATGAACTGGACTCAAAAGACTATTTGATCGGCGGCGTCGGCCTTTCGGTCAGCAATATCGTCCATACCCAGGGATGGATACACTGCAAGAGTGCGGTCACCGATGCTTCAGGAATCACCAAGAGCATTATGGATGAAATGACCGATTATTTCACGGGCAAGATCAAGGTGCCGGCACGCATGCGAATCGCTGTTGCCTGTTGCGTAAACATGTGCGGCGCCTGCCATTGTTCCGATATCGCGGTCGTCGGCATACACCGGACCATACCACGGATCAATAATGAAGGAGTGGCCCGCGCGTGCGAACTGCCGAACATCATCGCATCGTGTCCGACCGGAGCCATCAGGCCCAACCCAAAGGTCAAAAGCGTCGAGATCATTGCGGAAAAATGCATGATGTGCGGCAACTGCGTGGTTGTCTGCCCGGCTGGTCTCCAGATCATGGATCCGGTCAATGACGGCGTGTCAATTTGGGTCGGCGGCAAGGTGTCCAATGCCAGGAATTCCCCGATGTTCTCGCGGCTTGCCATTCCGTATATTCCGAACGAACCGCCCCGGTGGTCTTCCACGACCGCAGCCGTAAAAAATTTGGTGGAACTGTGGGCGTCCAAGGCTCGTGAGGGTGAACGGATGGGAGAATGGATCAACCGGATTGGATGGGAAAAGTTCTTTAAGCTGGCGGATCTTCCCTTTACCGATAAACATCTTGATGATTTCACCCATGCGACGACTACATTCCGTTCTACTACGCAATTCAAGTTCTAATACGCGTGTCAAAGCGCGGTTGCGTGTTTTCCAGAACGGAGGAGGTCACCGAATATGCTTTTTTTCATCGGAGAAGTTTTTCCCTATATAGCCGTCGCCGTGTTCCTGTTCGGTATGGCATGGCGGGTTCTTGCGTGGTTCAAGGCGCCGGTACCATTTCAAATAACGTTGTTTCCGGCTCCGGATTCTACCGCAGGTCGCATAACGGCCATTGCCAAAGAGCTGCTATTGTTCACGAGTTTGCGTCGCGGCGGCTCCGAAGGACTCTGGTTCTGGGCTTGGTTCATGCATGGCATGCTGTTGATGATCATCATCGGACATATTGTCGGGATTTACTATCTGACGCACCAGTTTACCATGATCGGTCTGACGGAGTATGCCAGCTCCCGATTGTCCGCTTTTTTCGGGACGATTTCCGGAATCGGCATCCTGGTGGCCCTTCTCGTGCTTTTCTACAGAAGAACGGCCGTCCCTGAAGTCAAGCGTTTGTCTGATCCTGCAGATTACTTTGATTTGCTGCTTCTCCTTGCGATTGTGATAACCGGGATGCATATGCGTGTTACCTCACTTGAAATCGACCTCCCTGCAATTCGCGCGTATCTCGGCAGCCTCATCATGCTGCACCCGGTTCCCATACCGCAAAAATGGGTTTTCGTGACCCATTTTTCTCTGGTGAATCTGTTTCTTCTCTATTTCCCGTTTTCAAAACTGGTACATCTTGCCGGTTTTTTTGTCAATCGCTTCATGCTCGTTGAACCTGCTCCGGTTTATCCTACCCGGAGCGGAGTCACGCGGGACGCACGCATCTTACAGAGGGACGCCAATGCTTAAACCTCCCATGCATCTGGCAAAAGCAAAAGAAGTTGCGGCCATTGGTTTCCCCATGACCCCGGAACCGGAACAGCAGTTGCGCGCGCTTACCAAACTGGGCGACGTGCGTAAAAGCATGCGTTCGCTCATGGTCATGCTCGAAACCTGTACAAAGTGCGGCAAATGCGCAAAACAATGCCACAGCTATCTCGGCACCCAGGATTATTACAATTTTCCAGCGGCACGGGCGGAACTCATGCGCCGGGTGTATAAACGATATTTTACGCTCCAGGGAAGGCTGTTCGGAAAGTTCGTGGGTGCGGAAGATTTTGACGCAGAAACATTGACCAAATGGCTGACGTATTATTATCAGTGCAATGAATGCCGCCGTTGTGCGGTATTCTGTCCGTTCGGCATTGATACGGCGGAAGTAACGATCACGGCACGGCATATACTGTCCGAATTGGGAATTATGCCGAGATTTATGCAGGGGATTGCCGCAAATATGGTAAAAAGCGGCAATAATATGGGAATTCCGGGACCGGCAACAGTAGACACCGCAGAGTTCATGCAAGATGAAATGCGTGAAGAAACCGGAATTGATATCAAGATCCCTGTCGACAAACCCAACTCTGACGTCCTTTATGTTCCGTCGTCCGCAGACTTTTTTACCAACGTTGATACCATGATCGGTGCTGCCAAGATGTTTCACTATCTTGGTTTGAACTGGACAATCTCCTCATCGATTCTTGAAGCCGCAAATTTCGGTCTGCTTTTCAACCTGCATGTTATGAAAGAACATAATCGCAGGTTATTCGACGCTGCGAAAACACTCGAGGCGAAACTGGTCATTCAGGGTGAATGCGGCCACGGATGGCGGGCTGCCAAAATGTACACGGAAGGGGCAAACGGCCCGGCGCCGTTCGAAATCCGGCACGTTCTTGAGGTCGCGGCTGATCATATCGATCGTATGCCGCTCAAAAAACTGCCGCTCCGCGTTACGCTGCATGATCCCTGCAATTACGCCCGCGCCGGGGGCATGATCGAGCAACCGCGCAAAATTTTGAAGGCTGTTGTCGACGAGCTTGTCGAAATGACGCCGAATCGTGAGGAAAATTTCTGCTGCGGCGGCGGTTCCGGCATTCTCATGGATGAAATGAAGGAAATCCGCATGCAGCTCGGCAAAAAGAAGGCCGAGCAGGTACTGGCGCTCGGAAAGCTTGATTACTTCGTCATTCCCTGTTCTATATGCAAAGCCCAGCTTCCGACGGTTATGGAGTATTACGGCGTCAAGGATTTGCCCATGGGAGGGTTGATGGATCTGGTCGGCAAGGCATTGGTGCTAAAATAGAATGACTACAAAGTTCACAAAACGGGAGGGAGCATAGCATGAGTGTTGTTCAGGTAAAAGGAAACAATGTTGAACTGGATGAAGATGGTTTTCTGGTCAATCCGGACGACTGGAGCGACGATATGGTAGCATATTTCGCCTCACAGGAAGACGTCAGCCAGCTGACTGAAAACCACTGGAAAGTGATCAATTATCTTCGCGATTATTTCAAGAAATTTGGCGTTGCGCCCATGATCCGGAAGCTGTGCAAAGATACCGGTTTCTCTTTGAAGGAAATCTATGAAATGTTTCCTTCTGGACCTGCAAAGGGCGCGTGCAAGCTGGCAGGCCTGCCGAAACCGACCGGATGCGTATAACAATACGAAGTTATGACCACACCTGGAGAAATCCATGGTGAATCGCTCTATAAAAGGAGGATTTCCGTTATGGCTGTGCATCAATCTCAGTTGCCAATCATGAAAAGGGAAGATACGTGGGCAATCATCATTGCACTCGGTCTTACGCTGCTCATTACCGTTACCTTCCTCGGAGGCGGTTTTGGTTTTTTCAAATCAATGGCTGTATCCATTCCAGGCTGGTCGGATAACTTTGGTAAAGTGACCGATGCCCTGTCGAGCAAGGCAGGGGGGGTATTGATTCTTTTCGTATTTTTCCTTGTGGCCTTCGCGATCGGCGCTGCTGTCATGGGTCGCAATGTCAAGCGGTATCTTGGCGGATTCACGCTTCTTTTCATTATCTCGATGGTCGTAACGATTTTGGGATCCAACAAACTCATGAAAGACTGGCAGCTCGAAACCCCGCTGTTGGCATTGCTGCTCGGCATGATAATCAGCAATACCATGAAATTACCGGCATGGTTTCAGGAAGCTCTTTGTACAGAATATTATGTAAAAACTGGCATCGTGTTGATGGGCGCCACACTGCCGTTTACCATCATTATGTCTGCCGGGCCTCTTGCAATGCTGCAGGCAACTATCGTCTCGGTGATCACTTTTTTCACGATTTATTGGGCAGCCGCGCATATGTTCAAGCTTGATCCGCGCTTCGCTGCCACGCTCGGCGCGGGCGGGTCAATTTGTGGTGTTTCCGGCTCCATCGCCGTCGGCGGCGCCTGCAGGGCGGAGAAAGAGCATGTATCCATTGCTATTTCGATGGTTATTATTTGGGCCATCGTTATGGTCATTATACTGCCGTTGGTCGCTAAAAACATCGGGATGGCCCCCGGGCCTGCCGGTGCGTGGATCGGAACATCGGAATTCGCTGATGCTGCCGGTTTTGCCGCAGCCGAGCAATACAATGCCATGGCGCAATTGGCTCCAGGCGATGACCGGGCCGTAAAAACTTTTACACTCATGAAGGTCGTCGGTCGCGATATGTTTGTTGGCCTCTGGGCCCTGTTGGCGGCGATCCTCTCCGTTACGATGTGGGAAAAGAAAACCCTCTCTCAGGCCGAGCGGATTGACTACGGCGAAGTATGGAGACGGTTCCCCAAATTTGTCATCGGCTTCTTTGTTGCATCGATTTTTACCACACTTGTGATTATGATGCTTGATCCTCAGATTGGAAAAGGCTTTTCAAAGGACGCCTTGGGTGTTATCAAAAACCTCCGCGGCTGGACATTCACCTGGACATTTTTAGCCATTGGTTTGACAACTCGTTTCCGCGAACTGGTTCATTTTGGATGGAAACCGCTCGCTGCGTTTACCGTTGGAGTTATTATCAATGTTCCGCTGGGCTACTGGCTCTCGAATATCGTATTTGTGGATTACTGGCTGTCGGTCAAATAAGTTGCTGCAGCCACGTGTAATGGAATAACTTTGGCCGGATGATAATATCCGGCCAAAGTTTTCTTAAGAAGAATTGTTAACACTTTTTCCTCAGAGAAATGGATTGGGTGGATATCGTGAATGAATCAGACACCATAAAAAATACAACTCCGATCGTGACGCATCTGACCCAGGTAACAATCAGTCTGCTGCCGGAAGATCATCTTTTCACGACGCCGGGGAAAAATAACGTACCTATTACCACGGATATGATACGGCAGATGGCCGGACAAATCGCAGATCATATGTCGCGTGTTATATCCATGATGGAATTGCTGACCGCGCATGGATTTGTTTTTCATGCAGATAGAAAAGCAATCCACGGTTTTTCCCGGGAAATGGAAGCCGGCGAAGCAAAACGTCTGCTTTTATCGTCAGGATTCAACGACCGTGATTTTCAGATCGTGCTGGAATACACGCGGGGATGGGGAATGCTGTAAGCCACTCGGAGGGCTTTCTATGTTTTCTCTTGCCTGGTTTATTACTGGTCCGCTTGTTTACTGCTCTGTAGTACTGGCCATTGTGATGACGGTTTCAATATTTATCAAATATTTGAACATGCCGCGGCACTTGCGGTGGGATCTTTACCCTATACCGCACCAGGGGCCCGAAGGGTCCAAATATCAGAAAGTTGATTTTTATAAGTTGCCCCCTCATGTCTCACTCCTTCATGAACTGAAGGAAATGAGCCAGGAAATGCTATTATTAAAAAAAATATACATCAACAATCCCAAGGTCTGGATTGGAACGTTTCCACTGCACGCGGGGTTGTATCTGGGGATTCTGTGGTTTCTGCTTCTCATTCTGGGAGCGGTTCTTGAGTTGTTGGGTATTCCTGCATCTCCAAATTCAGATTCACCTTTGTTGGTTGCAGTCTCCTATGCGATATTGCTTGTTGGTGCTGGAAGCTTTATCGCCGGTTTTTGCGGCAGCCTGATTCTGCTCGGACTCAGGATCTTTGATGAAGACTTGCATTACATATCGGATACCGTCAGCTTTATCAATTTATTCTGCATGTTTTCCCTGTTCGGAACTGCACTGCTTGCATGGGGATTGGCTGATCCTTCTTTCCAAATTATCAAACATCATGTTTCGACGTTGATAACGTTTAAACCTGGGCTGGTGCAAGAACCGCTTATTGTGCAGCAAGTGCTGGCATTTTGCCTATTTCTTTTGTATCTGCCGTTCAGCAGGATGATGCATTTCGTGGGAAAATACTTCTTCTACCATAATATCATCTGGGATGATGAAATGATGAAGCGCGGCAGCGCGATGGAAAACGACATTGCAGCATATCTGCAATACAAAATAACCTGGGGCGCGCCGCATATCCGCCAGGGAAAATCTTGGGGTGAACAGGCGGACGGAGAATCTTCAAAGGAGGGAGGCCGAGATGAAAAATAAAAAACACCAACTAAAGATAAAGGATTTCGGTTCTCCGGATCCTGTGATATCTCCTTTGAAGCCCGAGGATTTAAAACCTCTTCCTGGTGAAAAAAAATACGTATCTTTCCGGGAAGTAAAACCCGAGACGAAGGAAAAAATTGATTTTTCACTTGATGGCTTTTCCGCGCTCAATCTTCCCATTCCTAAGACCAAAGAAGAGGAGGAGTCCATTGTAAACGGTTTTTTGCGAGGCCTTGAAAAGCTGTTTCAAAAAGAAAATAACTGGAGCTTTCTGCAGCCGACAACGCTGAGTACTGAATACTGCATGCAGTGTAATACCTGCAATGAGGCTTGCCCTATTTATGTAGAAAGCGGTCACAAGGATATTTACCGTCCCAATTTCCGACCGGAAGTCCTCCGACGCATTATACGCCGCTACTTTACGAAAAGCGGCAAACTGCTGCGCAAATGGGCGGGAGCAGATCTTGACCTTAACTGGCGGGTGGTATATCGCCTTGCTGAACTAGTATATCGGTGTAGCCTGTGCCGCCGTTGCGCGGCGGTATGCCCCATGGGGGTGGACAATGCCCTGCTCTCCAGGGAATTGCGCAAGATATTCAGCCAGGAAATGGGAATTGGTCCTGAAGGGGTCCATAAATCAGGTACGATTCAACATATAAAGACGGGATCCTCCACAGGCATGACTTCCCCTGCATTTAAAGATAATATCGAATTTATCGAAGACATGATCGAGGAAAAAATCGGAAAGCGTATCGTTATACCGGTGGATAAAAAAGGAGCTGACATCCTTCTTATTCATAACGCGGGCGAATACATGGCTTGGCCTGAAAATCCTGCCGCTTTTGCCATCCTCTTCGACGCTGCAGGACTGAATTGGACGCTGTCGAGCGAAACGATGGGATATGAAGCAGTAAATTATGGTGTTTGGTATGATGATATTCAGTTCGCACGCATTGCGCTAGCGCAGGTTCAGGCAGCCAAGAACCTTGGAGTAAAGAAAATCGTTGTTGGTGAATGTGGTCATGCTACAAAAGCTTTGGTTACTGTCGCTGATCGCGTATTGATAAAAGATATGGCGATCCCAAGGGAGCCCTGCCTGCCGCTTCTGGAGCAATTTGTCACGAGCGGAGCAATTAAATTTGACCCTGCGAAAAACAATTTTCCGGTGACGCTCCATGATCCATGCAATATGGTTCGTTTGATGGGCATTATTTCCCCGCAACGAAATATCTTAAATAAGATTGTGACTTCGGGGCAATTTAGAGAGATGCCGAATGCGGGAACCAACAATTATTGCTGCGGCGGAGGAAGCGGTTTTGCAATCATGAATTCGCAAAACTTCCCCGAATGGCGCAACAGCGTATCGTCCCGGATGAAAGCCAGACAGGTGCTGGAAGCATTTAAAGATGTTCTCGATCCTTCAATCCCGAAGTATTATTGTGCCCCATGTTCTAACTGCAAAGGTGCTGCCCGTGACGCATTGATAGACTATTACGGTTTTAAAGAAAAATATAATATTATCTACGGCGGTCTGGTTGAACTGATGGTAAATGCCATGGTTGACATTTCCAAACCATTTATTACGTGGGAAGACGAATTTTAAAATGCCATTTATTTTTTATTCGCCTCATGACTAATCCAACTCTTAGCCCCGCCCGATATGAGCGGGGCTGTTTTTACGTTTGATCGGATATTTAAAAAAATACTCATAATGGAGAGCCAGCATGAAGATAGTTATTATAGGCGGAGTTGCTACAGGATTAAAGGCTGCAGCAAAAGCCAGACGCATGGACCCTAATGCGGAAATCACGGTTCTGGAAAAAGGTAATTTAATATCCTATGGAGCCTGCGGTCTGCCATACTATATAAGCGCAGAGGTAAATTCTATTGAAGAGCTTATGAAAACTCCGGCAGGCGTACTTCGTGACTCCGCTTATTTTCATGATGTAAAAAACGTGACGGTATTGACCCGTACGCTTGCCACAAGAATTGACAGAAAGGCAAAAACGGTTTCAATCAAGAAGCTGGATACCGGTCTCGAAGACATCCTGCCGTATGATAAACTGGTGATCGCGACAGGCGCCTCTCCCGTGACACCCGCTTTACCCGGCGTCGATCTCCAAAATATTTTTAGCTTTTGGCATCCGAGTGATGCAAAATTGATCCGTCAGGACCTGGAAAAGGGCAAATATAATAATGTGGTGATAATAGGTGCCGGACTTGTGGGTATGGAAATGGCGGAAGCGCTCAAAATCTGGACTGACAATGTTACCGTGCTTGAAATGAAAGACAATATTTTTCCAGCTTTTCTTGACCCGGAAATGGCCGGGATGGCGGAAAATTATCTACGCGAAGCCGGGCTTCATATCCTGACGCAAGAACAGGTCGTTCGATTTGCTGGTGATTCAGCCGTGACAGCCGTCGAAACGGATAAGAGAACCATTCCTGTGGACCTTGTTATTTTGGCGGTGGGAGTGCGGCCGAACGTGGACTTAGCGAAATCATCCGGATTATCGATTGGCACGACTGGAGCAATATCCGTGAATCAAAACCTCCAGACGAACGATCCTGATATTTTTGCCGGCGGTGATTGTGTCGAAAATGTTAATATCATTTCTGGTCAAAAAGTATTTGCTCCTATGGGATCGACTGCCAATAAGCAGGGGCGTATTATCGGTGAAAACGTGTGCGGCGGCCGGGTGAAATTCAAGGGAATTTTAAATACGGTGATAGTCAAGGTCCTGGATTTAAATATAGGAAAAACCGGTATTACCGAGCGCGAAGCGAAAGAGCTTGGTTTTGATTATATATCCGTGATTTCCGCAGGCCATGATAAACCCCACTATATGGAGAATGCCCGATTAATCACTATCAAGCTGATAGCCGACGCAAAAACACGAAAAGTTCTCGGGGCCCAGGTTGTGGGAGAGGGGGATGTTGCAAAGCGGATAGATGTAGTAGCATCCGTTCTGACGCTGGGAGGTACTATAGAAGATTTGTTCGATATTGACCTGTCGTATGCTCCCCCCTATAATTCGCCGATAGACAATGTTGCGGTTGCAGCGAATGTGTTGTTGAATAAACTCGGCGGCTTGTTCAAGGGGATATCTCCGCTTCAAGCAAAGAAATTGCTGGAAGATGAAAAAGTGGTTTTTCTGGATGTCCGAACGTTGAATGAATATAACCAAACCAGACTGGCGGACAGCGAAAAAATTCTCCATATACCGCTGGGAGAGCTCAGGACCCATTGCAATGAACTTAGGAAAGATGATACAATAATAACGTTTTGCAAAATCAGTCTCCGTGGTTACGAAGCTGAAGGAATTCTGGAAGGCGAGAAGTTCAACAATGTACGCGTGCTGGAAGGCGGTCTTTTCTCCTGGCCGTTTGCACGCGGTAACAAATAAATACGGTCTTCATTTGCTATGAATAAACACGTCGGAACAGTATATTTAATCGGTGCAGGGCCCGGTGATCCGGGGTTGATCACGGTAAAGGGCCTGGAGTGTGTGCAAAAGGCAGATGTCATTATTTATGATTATTTGGCAAATGAAAAGCTGCTTGCAGAAGGACGTCCGGATGCGGAACGCATTTATGTGGGCAAACAGAGCGGCAGGCATACGCTTCCCCAGAATGAAATCAATTCCCTGATTGTTGCCAAAGCCAAAGAGGGGAAAATCATAGCGCGATTAAAAGGCGGCGACCCGTTCATATTCGGAAGAGGCGGCGAAGAGGCGGAAGCGCTTGCCGATGCAAATATCTCTTTTGAGGTTGTTCCTGGAGTTTCAGCTGCAACGGCGGTCCCCACTTACGCAGGCATCCCGCTTACCCACCGTAACCATAATGCGACGGTGACGTTTGTTACCGGCCATGAGAATCCTGAAAAAGCTGAATCAAAAGTGGATTGGACCAAACTCGCGGCCAGCACCGGAACAATTGTTTTTTTTATGGGTATGAAAAATCTTCCAGCTATTGCTTCCAATCTTCTTGCAAACGGTATGAACCCGGATACACCTGTCGCCGCTATTCAATGGGGCACCCGGCCGGACCAAAGGGTCGCTGTTAGTACGCTTAATAATATCGTGGATGCCGTAAAAAAAGCAAAGCTTGGTCCTCCGGCAATAATTGTTGTTGGCGATGTTGTTAAGCTGCATCAAAAATTGAACTGGTATGAATCAAAGCCGTTGTTCGGCACGACTATTGTTGTTACCCGATCACAGGACCATGCGGATACTTTCTCCAGAAAACTCATCGAATATGGCGCATCGGTTATCAGCTTTCCTGTTATTAAGATCACACCACCGGCCAACTGGTCAGAACTGGACAGCGCGTTGAACAGCCTTGGCTGGTATGATTGGATTATTTTTACCAGCATGAATACGGTGACGTTTTTCATGGAACGCCTTAAACATCTTGGCAAAGATGTCCGTGCGTTGCGGAACGCCAAAATTTGTGCGATTGGTCCCAGTACTGCGGAAAGCCTTGAAGGATACGGCATTAAAGCGGATTTAATTCCAGCGGATTTCAGAGCAGAAGGGCTGGTGGATGTGTTCGGCAAAGAACCCATGAAGGGGAAAAAAGTGCTGTTCCCTCGGGCAAAGGAAGCACGCGAGCTGATTCCTCAAAAATTAAAAGAACAAGGTGCAGTTGTAACGATCGTTATCGCATATGAAAACGTGAAGCCTGCGGCTGAAACAACCGATATTAAAAAACTTCTTGCTGACAGAAAGATAACCGCCGTTACATTCACCAGCTCCTCCAGTGTGCGCAATTTCATGGAACTGATCGGTCGTAAGGAAAATCCATCCCTTATGGAAAATGTAGTCATTGCCTGTATTGGCCCAGTTACTGCACGAACAGCAGAAGAATACGGTATGTTGGTCGATATTGTGCCGAAAGAATATACAGCTCCCGCTTTTGCTCAAGCCCTGGCTGATTTCTTTACCAAAAAGAGTCAACAAGTAAAAGTATAAGAATCAGTCAGTACCATTAAATACATTCCCTCCAGAATAAATATTTCTACTTCATTTACCACTTTCGTTGAACTTATTTATGAATACTTGCATAAACTGCTTGCTTTGACAGTGAAGTTGTGATACATTTGCCGCACATAAATCCCTCACTATGATGTAAAGCAAAAACGGACACTTTTGTTCTGGTGAAAATTAAGACGCGGTAACGGTTGCTAAAACCCGAAAGGATCGCGATTAATACATGATGCCAGGATTCGTCAGCATAGCCGAGAAAATAGTAGCCGGTAAAAGGATTTTTTCTTTTATCGGCTTTTTTTATATCTCGTGACTGTTTGAATTTTGCATTTCGGTTTAGCTCCCGTTTCCATGCTGCAATACATTTCTAGACCAGCGTTGTGAGGGATTTTTCTTGAAAAGAACACTCCTTGTGCTCATGGTTTTTTTTGCGGCAATTTCCTCCCTTTTCTTCGTGCTTATCTATGATAATGCAGTAAAAGCGGCGATTACACAGCTGAACAATACGCAGTTGATACATGCAAAACAGGCAGCACGTGGGATTGAAGGTTATTTTGCGACCTGGACGGGCGTTCTTAATTCATTATCAAAGATGGACGCGATCATCAATGCCAACAATGAGGGCAAACAGTATATGGCCCTTTTTTACGAAGCGCATCATGACCAGATTCGGTCGATCACCCGTGTGAATGAGCAAGGCCGGATACTGTATACCGTTCCCTATGATCTTTCGGCTGGAACTGATATATCGGGCCAAGAGCATATCCGGCTAATCCTCCGGGAACACAGGCCGGTCATAAGCGACGTATTTAAAACCATCCAGGGTTTCGATGCCGTGGCCCTTCATATTCCGGTATTCAAGCGATCTGAATTCAAAGGTACTATCGCCATCGTCATCAACTTTGAAAACCTGGCGAAGCGATATCTAGAAGTAATAAAGATAGGTGAAACTGGATATGCATGGGTCATCAGTCGTGCTGGAATAACATTATATAGTCCGGTTCCCGGATTTACCGGTAAATCTGTTTACGAATCCTGCAAAGAGTTTCCATCGCTTCTCACAATGGTACATGACATGCTCCAGGGCCACAAGGGGGCCGCAACCTACACATTCAATAAAATGCCTTCCGGCAGCACTGCTGTAACGAAAAAAAATGCTGTATACATGCCTGTTAATATTGCCAATACCTTCTGGTCAGTTGTTGTGACATCCTCCGAGGACGAAGTTCTTTCCTCACTTTCCTCTTTTAGAAACAGGCTGGTGCTGATTATCTGCATGATACTTATTACAGTTGTTATAATTGCCTGGATCAGTACAAAAGCCTGGCTGATACTTTCGGAAGAACAAAAACGCAAGAAGGCAGAAGAGGGATTGCGGGCAAGCGAGCAGCGCTACCGCTACTTGTTTCTCCAAAACCCCGCACCGATGCTGATCTACGAACGCAGCACTTTTAAAATGCTTGCTGTAAATGATGCTTTTCTGAATCATTACGGTTATGAAAAAGACGAAGCCCTGATCTTGCATCTGCCTGATCTTTATCCAGAAGAAGAAAAAAAACCAATTGTCGATCTGGTCTCCAAAATGAGCGGTCACACCTATGCCGGAGAATGGCACCATCTCAAGAAGGACGGTACGTTGATAGACATTGTGGCCATGTCGCATGAACTGGTCTACGAGAACCAGCCGGCCCGTGTTGCCGTTATTACAGACATCACCGAGCGAAAGCGAGCCGAAGATGCCCTGCGCCGTTCAGAAGATAAATTTCATAAGGCTTTTCAAGCGACCCCCGATGCCATTATCATAAGCCGTGCTGATGACGGTCTCCTCCTTGAAGTTAACGAAATTTTCCTTCGACAATCGGGGTACACCCGCGATGAAGCAATAGGCAGGACTGCATCGGACCTCCAGCTGTGGGTTGATCCCCAGGAGCGCTGTCGGTACGTAATGGAATTAAAAGAACAGGGGAGAGTTCGCGAGCGGGAAGCCAGGTTCCGGACAAAATCATCTTTTATCCTCGAAGGTCTTGTTTCCGGTGAGACTATAATGCTGGATGGCCAGGCGTGTCTTCTCACCATAATACGAGACATAACTCAAAAAAACAAGATTGAAGCAGAGCTGAAGAAACATCGCCTCAATCTGGAGGAAATGGTGCAGGAACGTACCGATCAGCTCCAGCGTTCACAGGAGGCCCTTCGTCTCTCTCTGGATGAAGTGACTACAGCCAAAAATGACCTGGAAACGGCCAATACAAGATTAAAGGAACTGGACCGTCTTAAATCGCTTTTTATCGCTTCCATGAGTCATGAATTGCGCACTCCCCTTAACTCAATCATCGGTTTTACCGGCATCCTGCTGCAGGGACTGGCCGGCCCCTTAAACGAAGAACAACGCAAACAATTGAGCATGGTAAAAAGCAGCTCGAACCACCTTCTTGAATTGATTACCGATATTATTGATTTGAGCAAGATCGAAGCCGGCAGAATTCACATGAACATGTCCGCATTTGATCTTATGCCCTTGGTTCGTACCGTGGTGTCTTCATTGCAGCCGGCAGCGGCGAGGAAAAACATCGCCCTTGTCGTGGAGGGGCCGGATGTTTTAGAAGTCATGAGTGATAAACAACGCATCCGACAGGTGCTGATTAATCTGACTGGAAATGCCGTCAAATTTACTGACCGGGGAGAGGTGCGTTTGACTGTGGAGGAAACACAGAATACCGTGGTGATTGCCGTGCGCGATACCGGATGCGGCATACGCGCTGAAGATATGAACAAACTTTTTCAGTTTTTCAGCCAGATTACGTCCGCCGATATGCCGAAGTATGAAGGAACGGGGCTCGGGTTGTATATTTCAAAAAAACTCATGAAACTTCTCGGCGGTGATATTCTGACCATAAGCGAAATCAACAAGGGAAGCGAATTTATCATGAGCATGCCGGCAGTGAAAAAGGAGATTCGGTGAAAAAAATCCTGGTGGTTGAAGACAATGAAAAAAACATGTATTTGATCACATTTCTCATCAAAACAATGGGACATCAGGCGATTCAGACCAGAACAGGAGAAGAAGGAGTCGAATTCGCCCTCCGTGAACAGCCGGATCTGATTCTTATGGACATTCAGCTTCCCGGCATAGACGGGCTGGAAACGACAAGACGCATTCGGGAATCCCACAGCTGTGCTGCCATACCAATTATCGCCATTACTTCCTATGCCATGACGGGGGACCGGGAGAGGCTCCTTGCAGCCGGATGCAATGGGTATATTGAAAAACCGATTAATCCGGAAACAATCATGGATGAAATTTCTGCATTCCTTGATAAACAAGAGGAGGAAAAGTGAACGTCCTGATCGTTGACGATAATGCTGAAAATATTTATCTGCTCGAAGCGCTGCTGAAAGGAAATGGCTATGAAGTCGTTATAGCGGGAAACGGCTTGGAAGCGCTTGGTTGTTTAAAAACGGCGACAGTCGGTCTGGTCATCTCAGACATTCTTATGCCGAAAATGGACGGGTTTCAACTCTGCCGCGCAGTGCGGTCTGATGAACAGCTGAGCAGCGTCCCTTTTATTTTTTATACGGCGACGTATACCGATGAAAAAGACGCTGAACTCGGAATCAAGCTGGGTGCCGACAAGTTTCTGGTCAAACCGCAAGACACGGAGGTGCTTCTAACCGTCATCAAAAAAGTGTTGTCAGAACGCGCACCTCATCCCGTCATCAAGCAGCCCCTGGGTGCGGAGATGGAGTTCTTCAGACAATACAATGAAATCCTTTTTCACAAACTGGAAAAAAAAGTCACGGATCTGGAAGTAGCCAACCGCGCGCTTCTGGAGAGCGAAACAAGGTTCAGGAGCATTTTTGATCAATCCCCGGTTGCGTATCAATCACTGGATCAAGAAGGTAAATTTCTGTATGTCAATGACAGGTTGTGCCGGCTTCTTCAGTATGATTCTGCTGAACTGGTGGGACAGAGTTTCAATACAATCTGGTCTCCTGAAACGAAATCCAGGTTCGCAAAGACATTTGCTGACTTTAAAAAGAACGGAGAAATTCATTCCGAATTGCAGCTGGTACGCAAGGACGGTTCCCTGCTTGAAGTGCACATCGAAGGACGTATTCAGATTGACGCATTCGGTAAGTTTATCAGTACGCACTGTGTTTTTTTCGATATCACGGAACGCCGGCGCGCTGAATCCGAAAAAACCTTGTTAGAAAACCAGCTGCGTCAAGCCCAGAAAATGGAGGCTATTGGCCAACTCGCCGGGGGGGTGGCCCACGATTTTAACAACATCATGAGCGCTATCGTTGGATATGCCGCAATAGCCCTCATGAAAATGAAACAAGATGATCCGAATCGTCACAGCATCGAGCAGATACAAACGGCCGCAAACCGGGCTACCGTGTTGACTCAAAGTCTTCTCGCATTCGGCAGAAAGCAAAACGTTAATCTTGTTACGGTCAATTTGAACGACATAATCCTCAAATTTGAAAAGTTTCTGCTTCGTTTGCTCAAAGAGAGCATTCGGCTCAAAGTGGAGACAGCTGAAAAGGACTTGCATATAGTGGCAGACCGCGGGCAGCTTGAGCAAATACTGATGAATTTAGTGACTAATTCGCGTGACGCCATGCCGAAAGGCGGCGACATTACCATTAAAACCGGCCTGATAAATGTTGATCAATCGCTTATTGACGCTGAAGGTGTGAAACAGCCCTGCGGCACCTACGCGTTTATAGCAGTCACGGACACGGGCACAGGAATGTCGGACGAGATAAGACAGAAGATTTTTGAACCGTTTTATACCACGAAGGAAGAAGGAAAGGGCACCGGCCTTGGATTGGCCGTGGTTTTCGGTATTGTAAAACAACATAATGGATTTATTAATGTGTGCAGCAATCCAGGACGGGGAACAACATTTAAAATATATCTGCCGTCTTCCAATGGTTTTGCTCCCGCAGAAAGCCAAAAGGCGCAAGAGGAAGTGCCTGCCGCGGGCGGAACAGAAACACTGCTTTTTGCTGAGGATGACGCAACCATCAGAAAAATGTCGATCAGCGTACTGCAGGAGTATGGTTATACGGTCATAGAGGCTGTTGATGGACTGGATGCGGTTGCCAAGTATACAAAAAATATCGGCAGCATACGGCTCGTGATGCTCGACGGTATTATGCCGAACATGAACGGTAAGGAAGCATGGTTGAATATCAAAATGCAAAACCCGGAAGTAAAAACGATTTTTATCAGCGGCTATGCGGAAAATATTTTTACGAAGAAAATGCTTTCGGACAAGAACACGGTGTTCCTTCAAAAACCGGTAACGCCGACTGTCCTTGTCCGAAAGATACGGGATATGCTGGATATGCAGACTTAAGGATCTTATTCTGGTTTATGCGGTCAACTGTTTGTTTCCTTGTCTGTTCACAAAGCTGCATAGCATTATTCGTTTTTTATCGAATGATGTGCGGATTTCCTTCTCTATTGTTCATATGACCTCCACCGTGTTCTCTCGGTGAATTTTCTCTCCTGTCATGGTTGTCTCTATTCCAATTTTGCTGTTCGTGTTGAGGTCCTCTATTGGCTTGTCCCCGATAGTAATCTCTTCTTTCCTGGCGGGCCTTGTCCCAGCGTGCGTTGTCCCAATGCCTGTCGCGCTCCCATCCTTTCCAGTTCCTTCTTACTTCCTTATACTGCAAGCGGTCATGAAAAACAGGGGCCCCTCTAAACGAGGAGGGGACGCCGATTACCGCGCGAGGCACCCGATGGGCTTCAATCCCCCGCCAAGGGCCGTTGTACCTGCTTGAGATAAACCAATGTCCCTGATACGGCCTGTACCAGTAGCCCCGGTAAAAGAAAATATCTACATTGACATCAGGAGGATAGTACACATAGGTTTCAGGTATTACCATTAAAGCAGGTGGAGCTGGTATCACGAGCGGCGGCAAAGGAATGTTAATGCTGACATTGACTTCAGCATTGGTTTTTGCCGGCGTTAAAATGCCGAACGCAGAGAATAACAAACTAAAAATAATGATGCCGAGGATCGGTTTTCTCATGATGACACCTCCGTAACGCTTCAATCGTAATGATGTATTTACACAACTTATTACGTGAGACACCGCTTGTTGTGATTTGTTTAATAGGCTTTCAGAATAGGGAATAGTCAGTAACTTCATATAAACGCTTAGCATCTTCTATGGGGATGTTTTCCCATAGAAGATCTTACGCGATGTTTTTTGTATTTTGTAATGATAGAAGTTGATTTTACCTGGTTAATATGTGCATCGGATATTTCTAATCCTCACATTAGAATTGGTACTGAATTATTTTACAGAGGTTCCCTTATAGCTTGAATCTTCCTGATGACGTCCTTCTTTAACTTCCTGTTCATAATCGCTGATGGCTTCACGGTAGTCCTTTCCAGACATGTCTTCACCGGGATTTTGGACATCATACACTAACAATCTGCAGCCGCTGTCAAATGAAGTGCTCAGTTCTTGTGGGGTCACGAGCGCAACGCTTACCCGAGCTCTCCAGACGCCCATTCTTGGGATTTGTTGCAGATAATATATTGTATCAGGCTTGAAGTTTATTTTTACGGCTCTACGCTTTCCGCTCGTGTAATTACATAATGCATTCCAGGTGTGACATTAGTTTTTACAAAATAACTTTTCCATTAGGTAACGCCTATCATCTTCTTGTCGAGAAAGGTGTCAAATTCAATTATCTTGTATCATTTTAAAATATAAAGATTGACTCATATTGCTACCAAAGTATAATTTTTTTTAAATTTGTATGTGAGTTCGGTCACAATATAGTATTTTTTGAAAGTTACGGTTAATGATAAGATTGGAAGGTGAATAATATCGAATAGGTATACTCAGAACAACGCTGTCGTGTGGTTCCAAAAAAGAGGAATAGAACCAATTACAACTGAAATAAAAAAGGCTAATCTTGCGATTAGCCTTTAAAATTCTTGGTGGAGCTGAGGGGGATCGAACCCCTGACCCCAAGACTGCCAGGGGAGTCTAACGGTGGTGATGATACTTCTTGATTTTGCCTTTCCTTGTCTTTTCGTACTGTTATAGTGTGCAGAGGATAATAAAAATTCTAGCCTATACTGTTCTTTTCAGTACTCTACTGACACAGTAACTGCACATTATAATCTAAATATTGAGGCCTGGGAAACCGGGCCTTGTTTTTTGGACCATGAAATACAAATAGCCTCGTTTATTGCCGGGAGGATACAGTATTGTTGGTTGTAACATTTGCAAGGAATCTCCAATCGCTGTATTTGCTTTTGCCGGCAAACTCATTAAATGGTTCAGGAAAATTAGAATGTTTGATCGGTTTTTTATTGCTTGGGCTGTAAACACCCATAATACGATTGCTGAGCGGATCTTTTATTTCTTTGAAGTTTTCATCGGTGAAGGAGTCCTTATATTTTCTGCGTAAATAGCGTTTGCCCTGAGGAGTTCTTTCGTCTTTAAGAAGATTATCAATAGTTGCAGGGTATTGGGCGCGACCGGGTATGGCTGCATAGTATTTTCCAATGGCTTTGCGGTATTCATCTCCACGAAATAGCAACTCTTCTTCTTTATCTCGTTGTATAATGTTTTGCCAGTACTTGCCAGTTGCACCGAGGCTAATACCGATTATGATAATGGCAGCAAGCAAGGCCATGTAGGTAAAGCCGCATGAATTACGAAGCAGGTGTGGAGAATTTCGGAAGGTTCTATAATAATGAATCATGGTATTCAACAACTTGCGCACGCTGTTCATTATTTTTTTCAACTTCTCATTCGATAAAAGTCACTCGATTGATTTCTTTTAAAGTCGTTACACCTGACAGTACCTTGGTTACGGCACATTGACGAAGAGTGGTCATCCCTTCAGCAATTGCAGCTTTTCTGAGTTCAGAGGAGGGTCTTTTGGCCAAGATCATTTCGCGGATATTGTCTGAAAGATCGAGGAATTCCGTAATGGCATTTCTGCCGCGATAGCCGGTCTGATTGCATTCTTTGCAGCCGCCGACGTCAAAAAACTGGTGGTCTTTATATTTTTCATAGTCCATCACGGAATCTTCAAGCGCTTGTTTTGAAAGCTTGACAGGTTTTTTGCAATGGGGACAGAGAATTCTTACAAGCCGTTGTGCCAGAATGCAGTTAAGGGACGAAACAAAATTATACGGTTCAATGCCCATGTTCAGAAAACGACCAAGCACGTCAAAAGCATTGTTTGCATGCACGGTGGTAAATACGAGATGACCGGTAAGCGCTGATTGAACAGCAATCTGGCCTGTTTCAGCATCACGGATTTCTCCAACCATGATTTTGTCGGGATCATGCCGGAGGATGGATCTGAGGCCGCGGGCAAAGGTAAGGCCTTTTTTTTCATTGACGGGAATTTGCACTACACCCCGGAGCTGATACTCGACCGGGTCTTCAATGGTAATAAACTTATCTTCTCCGGTATTGATTTCGGTCATGGCGGCATAAAGAGTTGTTGTTTTGCCACTGCCTGTTGGTCCAGTTACCAGAACCATGCCGTATGGTTCGCGTATGCTCTTCCGGAACCTGCGGAGGTCGTTTTCATCAAACCCAAGACTTTCAAGCCGGAGAGAGTTAACTCCTGCGGTAATGGATTCCTTGTCCAGAATTCTGATAACAACGTCTTCGCCGAATGCCGAAGGCATGATTGAAACGCGAAAATCGATAGTTTTTCCTCCGGCACGGAGCTTAAATCTGCCGTCCTGGGGGACACGGCGCTCAGCGATATCGAGGTCGCTCATAACCTTGATGCGCGATACGATGGCGCTGTGGAATTTAATATCGATCGGATCCGTAGCCAGATAAAGCACGCCGTCAATGCGGTACTTGATCAGAACATTTTTGTCTGTTGACTCGATATGAATGTCACTTGCTCGCCGCTGTAATGCGTCAAAGACTGTTGACCTTCCCCCAGTTATTGTACCAGGTGTAGAGTCGGACTTTTCAGGTT
>CAZPGZ010000007.1:0-111475 GCA_964586075.1 uncultured Nitrospiraceae bacterium
AAAGATCAGTCAGAATCTCTAATTGCAAGTGTCACTATACTTGGGGGTAGCTCCGAATAATATAGCAGACTTTATGGGTTTGTCAAGTATACAATTGCGTAAAAATATTCTGCGGTAAGTTGAAATTACGGGTTTTTTTTAGGGAATAAGACTTGACAGATACGGAAAATAGTGCTACTAATCTAAAACTCGTAACATATTTATCATATAATTATTAAAACAGTAGCATTATAGGCGGGCATATCTTAATGTATTTACTTTAAGTGGTAGTGTTGTCTTAACCGCTAAATAGAGGAAGAAATGCAGCAGGCAGTTTTGAAAAGGCCGTCCACAGTCGCATTCTGGGACGGCTATGCGCAATGGTACAAGCTCTGGATGGAGCATAACCATTATCATGACGAAATCATCAACATTCTTCTGACACAAACAGAACCGGAATGGAAAGTGCTCGATATCGGCGCAGGCAGCGGCGTTCTTTCTCTTCCTTTGTGCGCTTATGGCTGCGATGTCACCGCCCTTGAGCCATCGTGGGGCATGCGAAATCTTCTGCAGGACCGTGCTTCTCACCACGGCATTGACTGGATCACCGTGGATGAACGGAAATGGGAAGATGTCCAGCCGTATGGTGACTTCAACACGCTTGATCTGGTAATGGCCTGCAACAGCCTCCATCTGACGGAGGCAGGTTTTATTCATGCTCTGGACAAGATGTTCCAGACCCGAGCAAAAAACGTTTTTGTCGTTACTGAGTCTAGTCAGACAGTCGATGTTCGAATGTCCCAGCCTGGTTATTCTCTCATCTTTGCAAAGTCCTATGATATCGATGATTCATTCCACTATCACTGCATTGAAGAGCTGTATGAACATCAATCCTTTCGGGGAGCGGTTCCTGCGGTCAGGAAAGACGACCGGACATTTTTGGACGGATTGCATTTCCGAAATGGTCATTTCGTTGTTCCGTCTATCGCAAAGGTGACCATGCATTGGTGGCGGAGAAATGATGCAACTACCGCCGGCAACTATTTTGATGGAAAGGATTTGCAGTATGGATTGGTTAAAAACGCTTGTTGACTACGGGATAATTGGTTTGCTCATTCTTCTCAGTATTGTTTCGATTGCCGTTGCGGTTGAACGCCATCTTCTTATGAACAAAATACGCATCGAGGATTTTCCCGACCGAAAAGCACTCGAACTTGCTTTAACCGACAAGCTTCATCTGATAGCGACAATCGGCAGCAACGCGCCGTATATCGGGCTGCTCGGCACGGTATTCGGGATCATGCTGACCTTTTATTCCATGGGACAGTCCGGCTTCATGGACAGTTCCCGGATCATGCTTGGATTGGCCCTCGCCCTCAAAGCCACGGCAGTAGGGCTTGTTGTAGCGATTCCGTCCATTACCTGCTACAACATGCTTCTCCGGCGCGTGAAAGTCCTCCTTCTGCAATGGGAAATAAAGAATGAAAGAGCGTGAATTCGATTATATCAACGTGATCCCTTTTGTGGACATCATGCTGGTGCTTCTCACGATCGTGCTGACCACATCAACCTTCATCGCGACCGGTGTGATTCCGGTTGAGCTTCCCAAAGCAGCGAAGAGCCGCTCGGAAGCGCTCAAAACACAGATAATCGAAATCAACGGCGAAGGGAGCGTTTTTTTCGAACAGCAAAGTGTTACGCTTGAGAACCTGAAAAACGCACTCCAGACCATATCGAAGGAGACACCGCTGCTTATCCGCGCGGACAGGAACATACGACTCCAGACATTCGTTGATGTGCTGGATATCGTAAAAAACCTTGAATTCAAAAGAGTCAATCTTGAAACCGAGGAACGAAGATGACGTATCTGGCAAAAGGCCTCCGGACATCTCTGTTCGTGCATGCAGCGGCACTTCTGACAGTATTGTGGATAAGCGGATCAATGGGCCAGGCAGGCAAAGTAACCACGCTCGATTTAAGCATTTTGCAGGGCGCGCGGACAACCGTACAAGAAGCCGTGCGTGATGCCTCGCATACACAACCAAAACAGGAAAAGGCAGAGCCGATGAAAGAGATGGAAGCCTCTGTTGACGGCACCATGCCTGCTCCGCCGTCAGCACCTGTCCGGTCTGCATCTCCTGCACGGTCTGAATCTGCGGTCAGAAATGAGAATAGCGCAGAAGCTGTAGAATTCGGATCGGCCAATGGACCGTTCTATCATCATCAGGTCATGCCTGCGTATCCTTCCATCGCGAGAAAAATGGGGAAAGAGGGGAAAGTTCTGTTGCGGCTGACTATTGATGCGCGGGGGGGGCTTTTGGACGTCGAAGTTCTCGAAGATCCTGGATATGGTTTTGCAGAGGCTGCGGTCACAGCAGTCAGAAAATCAACCTTTATCCCGGCCAAGAAAGCGGGGCATCCGGTGTTTGCGAAGGCACTGCTGCCGATAAGGTTTGTGCTTGAGTAGAGAAGAACAGGGGAATTTCCCATTGAAGGAGCCGAGCAAGAAAACGTGTAGAAAAAAGTTGTAAAAAAAGAGGGGGGCAGGGCAACAACCTTTGGCGAGGGCCACCCTGCCCCATGAGGAGCCGCTCTAAGAGCAACATCCCCGCTGATAAGTATACCAGAACGGGGATGAAAAGAAAATACGAAGGGGGGATGGTAATGCTTATCAGATTTTTGGCAATACTTATGGGTTTGGTCTTTGCGTTGGCGTCTGCGACGCTCTTCGCGGAGGAAAAAGCCTCACAGGAAAACGCAGTTCAGAAACAGAGTGAGCAATCAGCGCAGCCGGAATCGCTCGTGTCAAAACCGGTGGCGACAGCGCAGAAACAGGAAGAAAAAACGACAAAGCAGGAAGAAAAAATCCAGAAATTCAAGGAAGTGGTCGTCACGGCGACACGCACGGAAAAGGATATTGAAGATACGCCCGGTGATGTCCATGTAATAACAAAGCGTGATCTGGAAATCAGAAACGTTCAATCGCTTGACGGCGCCTTAAAGGAAGTGCCCGGCGTCTACAGCAGAAGAGAGATGGAGTTTTCTACACTGCAGCCTGTAGTCAGCACCCGCGGAATTGCCGGTCAGAATAGAACACTTATACTGGTTGACGGGATCACCTTAAATGAACCCCGCACTGGTTCCGGCTATTTCGACGGTATTCCGGTTGAAGACGTTGAGCGGATAGAATTTCTAAAAGGGCCGTTTTCGAGCCTTTACGGCGGGTATGCCATGGGTGGCGTGGTAAATGTTATTACCAAAATGCCAGAAAAACGCGAAATCATACTGCGGGGAGGCTATGGAGACAGTTGGGATTATAAAAGAGCATATGAAGACCTGTACCGGATATATGCTTCCTATGGAGACAGGCTGCTTGATAATAAGCTCGCTGTTTTTCTGAGCTACAGCCGCAATGGATCAAACGGATATCCGTATCAGTTGGTTGCTACTGCACAGCCTGCACCCGGATATACTGGTTATATACCGACGACCACGAATACTGGCTCACCTCGTTATATAGTCGGCAACAAGGGAGATGGATATTCCTGGTTCGACGGCCTTACGTTCAAGACGCAGTACGATATCTCCGGCTCAACAAAACTGGGTTTTACCTTCATGAGAAATAATTATCGCACTAATTATGATTCACCAAATACTTTTTTAGTGAACGGTTCCGGTGTTCCTGTTTTCACGGATGGAACCGCCAACATTCGCGAATCAACCTATCTTGCGGTCCCGTCCGGAAGAACCCGCAACCTGTACAACATTTTCCTAGAGACAGAATTGGGATCCGTGAAGACCAGGCTTTCAGGGGGGCTTGCCGATACGGTGCTGTCATTTAATACAACACCCGGATCAACTGCTGTGACGACAATAAGCGGTGGACCAGGGACCTATCTCAACTCTCCTGCGAAAGAATATTCAATAGACCTGTTGTTCAATCTTCCTATTTTTTCCAACCAGCTGCTTACGTGGGGCGCAGCGGTACGATATGACACCACGGATAGTCAGACCTACAATCTGAGCAACTGGCGGGATACGGATTCAAAAACGGGACTGAATTATGAAGCAGGCGGAAAAACGAGCACGTATTCGGCTTTTGCACAGGATGAAATACAGATATTAAACAATCTTACCACCTACATCGGCGCGCGATTTGACTGGTGGGAGACATCAGAAGGATATAATACTACTTCCGGCACGTTTGGTAGACGCTCTGATTCCGCGTTCAGTCCAAAAGCAGCTGTTGTTTACAAACCGTTTGATCTTACTACCGTGCGTGTTTCCGGCGGAAAGGCTTTCAGGCCTCCTTCAATCTATGAATTGTACAATACCTCTGTTCTAACAAACATAACCTACGCAAATCCGGATCTGAAACCGGAAACTACCGTCTCCTGGGATGCCAGCGTGACCCAGGGATTGTGGAAAGGTGCAAAGGTAAAGCTTGCATATTTCGAGAACTATCTCGAAGACCTTATTTATAGTCAGACAATTTCCGGTACCAGCAATAGTCAGCGTGTAAATGTCGGCAGTGCCAGAAGCAACGGCGTGGAAATTGAGATCGAACAGCGTATCGGAAAGGGATTGAGGATGTTCGCTGACTTTACGTATACCTATGCGCGTATTACGGACAATCCCTCGAATCCCGCCATTGTAGGCAAGAAAGTGGTGGATGTTCCGGATAAAATATTCAATCTTGGCGCGGACGCGGAATATGGCCCGCTATCTGCTTCGCTGGTAGGGAGATACGTCGGCAAACGGTATTCCACCGACGCAAACACAGATATCGCAAATTTTGTGTATACGTCATACGATCCGTTTTTTACCGCCGATGCAAAAATTTCGTATAAATTCAACAAATACGCAACTCTCTCATTATCGGTGAATAATATTTTTGACGAAAAATATTACGTTTATTATGTGGCTCCCGGAAGGTCGTGGTTTACCGAGCTGACCATAAAATTGTAACTATGTCCATGAGAGCGTGCTGCCTGGTTTGCGTCATTGTTCTGTTCCTGCTTCTGGAGAAGGGGCACGATGCTGCTGCCGAGCCCCTTCTCTATCAGGACAAGCTCGGCAGAAATATCATAATAAACATCCCGGTAAAACGAGCTGTTCTTTTCGAGGTTTATGAGCTGATGCCTGCGATCGGAGGTTTTGATGGGGTCGCAGGGCTCGGACATTTTGCGTTTGAAGACGATCTTATCCGGGCAACTAACCCGGATATTGCCCGGGAAATTCCCTCAGTGGGAACCCGATGGAACATAAATACCGAGCTTCTTCTGAAAGTAAGGCCCGATGTTATTTTGACCGTAAAAAATGCAGATACGGACAGCATTCGCTTTCTGGAGGAGAAGGGGCTTAATGTTCTTGCGTTGTACCCGGAAAATCTTGCAGAGCTTTATGAAGTCATGCGGTTTACCGGAAAATTGTTTGCACGGGAAAACAAAGTTGAACATACAATCCAGGAGATGGAAGAAATCTTTGGTTTCATCCGCACACGGGTGGAAAAGATACCTCTTTCCCAGCGGCGAAGGGCACTCATGCTTATGAGCAAACAGTCCATGGTCGCGGGACGCAGCGGGCTGTACCATGATTTGCTCGATCTTATTGGAGTGGTAAATTGTGTTGACAGCCAGCAGAGTTTTCCGGAAGTTTCTCTTGAGCGGATTATTATGTGGAATCCTGAGCTTATTTTCTATGTCTGGTACGCCCGGTATTCTACCAGTGATCTCGTTGACAACCCTCAATGGCGTCATATCAGCGCGGTCAGGGAGCATAAAGTCTATAAATCACCGATGGGCTCTACGTGGTCTCCCCGTATTGCACCGATAGCTTTGTGGATGGCCGCAAAGGCGTATCCTGAGCGATTTAAAGATGTTGATGTGGACAAAAAAATTGACCGGTTTTACCGTAAGGTCTACGGCGTTTCATACGCCTCGCTGAAAGAGGCTTCGCATTGAACCATCTCTGGTTGATGATTGCGGGGGTTGATTGAATAATACTGCAAAAAAAATATCCACGGCAAGGGGACAGGAATATTCCAGTCTGAGAATCGAA
Source organism: uncultured Nitrospiraceae bacterium (assembly GCA_964586075.1). Classification (GTDB taxonomy): domain Bacteria; phylum Nitrospirota; class UBA9217; order UBA9217; family UBA9217; genus JBAZLV01. The sequence goes on from CAZPGZ010000007.1 coordinate 6,040, forward strand.
CAAAGCTTCTCTACGCTGCTTTGCTGCATGGGAACAGCTTTTTTTTGCTTGCTACTGTTTTCCACAAGGATTTTTGCCGGGTCCATGGAGTATCAGGACAAGATGGGTAGAAACGTCAATATCAATATTCCGGTGAAGCGTGCAGTTTTTCTGCAGATGTATGAATTGATTCCTGCGCTTGATCTCTGGAACTCGACAGCAGGTGTTGCCAGATGGGCGTATGAAAATGACCTTATGCTGGCCGCAAAAGCGGATATAAAACGAACTATACCTGCTGCAGGCAATGGAATTGACGTGAATATTGAAGCACTTCTGAAAATGAATCCTGATGCAGTAATTACCTGGACTTATAAGCCGGAACAGGTACAGTTCATGGAAGAAAAAGGACTGCATGTTATCGCGATTTATCCGGACAGTCTGAAGGAGCTGTATGATGTAATGCGGTTGCTGGGCCGAATATTTAAGAAGGAAAGACGCACAGAAGCTTCGATTAACCATATGGAGGAGATATTCAGGATGGTCAGACAACGAACAGCGCATATTCCCCTAGGAAAACGGCAGAAGGTGCTCTGGCTCGGCTCCCGGCAGAACACCGTGGGAGGAGAGATTGGCGTGACCCAGGATATCTTCACCCTTATCGGAGGAATAAATGCTGCGGGGCATATAAAACAAAGGAGCGCGGATGTTCCAATCGAAAAAATTATTGCCTGGAATCCGGATGTCATTTTTATCTGGGGTAGTGCGAAATATACGGCCCGTGATATTGTCACAAGCCCGCAATGGCGTTTTATCCGTGCTGTGAAGGATGGAAGGGTGTATAAAGCCCCGGAGTGGTCCACCTGGTCTCCCCGTATCGCGCCGGTAGCGTTGTGGATGGCGATGAAGACGTACCCTGAATATTTCAAGGACGTGAATCTTGACAAGGTAACGGACAGTTTCTATAGAAAGACGTACGGTATTTCTTACGCGCGGGTGAAGAAGATTGAAAACTAAACCTGCGCTTTCACTCCTTATTTTTATTTCGCCGCTGTTCGCGGCGTGGGCCGCGTTGTTTGTCGGCGCGTATGACATATCACCGATGCAGATCCTCTCGCTTATCGTGCGGGAGTTTACACCATTCTCACAAAACCCCGATATTGCTGAAAGGGCCATACTCCTCGACATCAGGCTCCCGAGGGTCATTCTCGCGGGACTTGTCGGCGTGGCGCTGTCGGTGACCGGCGTGACTTTTCAGGGTATTTTCCGCAATCCGCTTGTCGATCCCTTTATTCTGGGAATTTCCGCCGGCGCCGCGTTCGGATGTGCTCTCTCGGTGGGGTTTCTCCCTCATGTGCCGATCCAGGTCATGGCATTCGTGTTCGGCATTACGGCCGTCAGCCTTGCCTACCTGATAGCGCGGACACAAGGAGAAATTTCCCGGCTGCCGCTTATTCTCTCGGGCGTAATCATATCGGCTTTTTTTACCGCGATGGTGTCCATCGTCAAGTTTCTGGTGGACCCCATGAAACTCCAGAACATCGTCTACTGGCTCATGGGAAGTTTTTCCCTTGCGGACTGGAAGCTTGTGCGCATTGTCGCTGCGGGCCTTGCCGTCAGTCTTGTTCCCATTTTTCTGATGCGATGGCGTCTGAATGTTATCAGCATGGGCGAGGACGAGGCCAGGGCCATGGGAGTCAATATCAAAAGAGACCGTCTGATTTTCATCGGTGCCTCGACCCTTGCGGTAAGTATTGCCGTATCGGTCAGCGGCATCATCGGCTGGGTGGGGCTTATGGTCCCGCATCTCATTAGAATGATTGCGGGCCCTGACCACAAGAGCCTTGTTCCGCTCAGCATGGCAGGCGGCGCGGCGTTCATGATCTGTGCAGACACCATCGCCCGGAACCTGACGACGTTCGATTTGCCGGTGGGGATCATTACCGCGGTGACGGGCGCACCATTTTTTGTGTATCTCATGAAGAAAGGCGGCAAGGAAGCCTGGGGACGTTAGCCGCTTTGACCGCAAAGCAACGGGACAAAAAACATGCTGGAAATTAAGGACGTATATTTCAAACATCATTTCTCGGATGAAGAAGTGCTGCGCGGGATTTCCTTCGGGGTGCCTTCAGGCGGCATGACGTCTCTGCTCGGTCCAAATGGATCGGGCAAGACGACATTATTCAAGTGCATATCGGGTTTGTGGAGGCACCGGCAGGGGAGTATCGTCTGCAATGGCGTGGATCTTTCATCGCTTTCCCCGGAGCAGCGGGCACGCGTTCTTGCGGTGGTGCCGCAGGAGCATGAACCTCCGTTTCCGTATTCGGTGTTTGATGCGGTCCTCATGGGAAGGGTTTCCCATGTTTCACTTTTTTCGTCGCCTTCCCAACGGGATTATGAGCAAACGGAAAAAGCCATGGAAACAGTCGGCATTGCCCACCTGAAGCACAGGGCCTATACAAAGATCAGCGGCGGAGAGCGTCAGCTTGTTCTGATAGCGCGCGCGCTGGCCCAGGAAGCGCCGCTGCTTCTTCTGGATGAACCCACTTCTCACCTTGATTTCAGAAATCAGGTGTTGACCCTGCAAAAGGTGCGTGAAATTGTCGTTCGTCAGCAACTGACGGTTCTTATGACGCTTCACGACCCGAATCTGGCCATGCTTTTTTCCGATACAATTGTGATGCTGAATGAAGGACGGATAATCGCGGCAGGTTCCTCCCGTGACGTTGTTTCCCCTGATAGTTTGAGGGCACTGTACGGGATCGATGTGGTGCTGGTCGGTAATAACGGTGCCCAGGTCATTTGCCCGAGGATACCCGCATGATTGATATCGCAGGGCTGATAAAAAAATATGGCCGCATAACCGCTGTTGACGGTCTTTCGCTCGAAATCAGGAAGGGAGAAGTGTTTGGCCTGCTTGGTCCGAACGGCGCGGGGAAAACAACCACCATAAAAATGCTTACGACCCTCAGCAAGCCGGACAGCGGACGCTGCATGATAGACGGTATTGATGTTGTGCAGCATCCTGAAGAGATAAAGAAACGGATCGGCGTTGTGCCCCAGATGAACAATCTGGACCGTGAACTGACGGTATACGAAAACCTGCTGATCTACGCCATGCTTCATCGCGTATCAGGCAGAGAGCAGAAAATTGCCGATGCTCTTGCTGTTGTGGGTCTGGGCGACCGCAAGGACTCCGTGGCTTCTGACCTGTCCGGCGGGCAGCAACGGAGGCTTCTGCTTGCCCGGGCGCTGCTCCACGATCCCTCCGTGCTCTTTCTGGACGAACCGTCTGTCGGGCTTGATCCGCAGATACGGCGGCAGATGTGGGACGTCATCCGCAGGACAAAAATAGAAGGACGGACTGTTGTCATCACCACGCATTATATTGAGGAAGCGGAGGCGTTGTGCGACCGGGTCGGAATTTTGTCAAAAGGCAGGCTGATTGCCCTCGACACCCCCTCTGCGCTGAAATCCACCGTGGGGGAGTATGTCGTGGAGTACATCAGTCCCGAGGGAAAGCTGGTTCAGAGCGTTTATAGAACCCGCGATGAAGCGCATGCGGCGGCAAAAAATCGGGAAAACGGCGTCTCTATCAAAAAAACGAATCTTGAAACGGTGTTTATCAAGCTTACCGGGGAGCGTATTGAATGATATCGGCGGAATGGTATCCCATATTCCTGCGGGAGATGCTTCTTTTCCGGAAGAAGCTTTTGCGGCTAAGCTATCTCTTCGCGGCCATGGTTGTGCCGATTATTTATCTCGTGACGTTCGGACTGGGCCTCGGCAGAAATGTTCAGATGCAAGGCACGGATTATATTACTTATCTTATTCCTGGTCTTGTTGCTATGAGTTCGATGAGCAACTCGTATACCTGGGTCGCGAGTTCTCTGAACCTGAACCGGCTTTATCACAGAACCTTCCAGGTTTTTGTGCAGGCACCGATCAGATCGTCCTCTATTTTGGTGGGAGAGGTGCTCGCTGGAATAATCAAAGGACTTTTCGCCTCGATTCTCATTCTGATTGCCGGGATTCTGACGTCTTCCGCATTTTCAATCAACATGATTTTTTTCGGCACGCTTTTATTGAACTGTTTCCTGTTTGCAAACCTTGGTGTCATCGTCGGGATGCTGACCAAGACCCACGAGGACACGTCCACTTACTCGAATTTTTTTATCATGCCCATGGCGTTTTTCAGCGGAACGTTTTTTCCCGTTGATCGGATGCCGCTGGTCTTGAAATGGATTATCTATGTTTTTCCTCTGACGCACACCAATATTTTGATTCGCAAACAGGAGCTGGATATCGAAGGTTTGATTTCACTGGTAGTATTGCTTTGCTATGCGGTCTTTTTTTTCTGCTATGGTTCCCGGGTGATACGGAATTACAGCGAATGATTGTGAGGATAGAACAATGAAGCTATTTACCATTATGTGGTCATCGTATCTGCCGCTTATGAAAGAAGCCGCGGATGCATCCAGCATTGAATTGTCTCACTATTCAAATAAGCAAATCAATACCGATCCGAGCATGCTGGAGACCGTATTGTCTGATCTCAAAACTGCAGACATCATTCTCCTCTACCGGACTGAAGACAGTTTTTGGAACGATGTGGAAGAAGCGCTGAATGATGTCAAGCAGCGTATTCCGGTCGTGGTTGTAGGCGGCGATCCATCTTACTGGGCTCTTTCAAGTGTTGCTCCAGAAGTTGTCGCAACAACGTATAAGTATCTTCTTTTTAACGGGCGCAAAAATTTTTGCAATATGCTTGCATACCTTATGCGCACTATTTTTCATCACGATGTGCAGTATGCTCCTCCGGAAGAATTACCCTGGCAGGGGATTTGCCATCCGGCCAAGGACCAGGTTTTTGATGATATGCTGGAATATCTTGATTGGTATTCCGGATGGATGGACAATAAGCCAACATACTACGTCGCCTTGCTCTATTCGCGAACGACCTGGGCGACACGGAATCTTGATGTTGAGCGCTCTCTTATTAATGCGCTCGAAGCAAGGAATATCGGAATAATTCCCGTCTTTTTCTATTCTGTAAAAGATAAGTCCCTCGGCAATCTGAATGGAACGGAAGTCATCGATCGGTATCTTATGCGGCAGGGACGGCCGTTTGTGGACGGAATAGTAAAACTTACCGGTTTCTTTCTCAGCAATGCCAAGGGAGAAATGAAATCCGCAGATGCCTTGCCGGGAACCGATTTAATGAGGTTGCTCAACATCCCGGTCTTCTGCCCTGTTATTTCTTATTATAAAAGTCACGAACAATGGCTTGATGATCCGGGAGGACTTGGCGCGCAAGTGGCCTGGAGCATAGCCATGCCGGAATTTGAAGGGGTAATTGAACCCATGATCGTTGGCGCCACGAGTGGAGTTTCCTCTCCTGCAGAAGAGTCATATGCGGCAATTATCGACAGAATTGACCGAATTGCCGGCCGCATTGCGCGATGGATGGATTTGCGGAAGAAATCAAATGCAGAAAAACGTGTCGCGTTTATTTTGAACAATAACCCCTGCGCATCAGTCGAGGCAACGGTTGGCGGAGGAGCGCATCTTGATACGCTCGAAAGTGTTGCTGACCTTCTGAAACGGCTCAAACAGGAGGGCTATGCAATAAATCCGCCGGCTGATGGCAAAGAATTGATAGAAACTATCATGAACCGCAAGGCAATTTCCGAATTCCGATGGACCACCACGGATGAAATTGTGAGCAAGGGCGGTGTGCTCGCAAAAATATCGAAACAACACTATGAACAGTGGTTTAACGAGCTACCCCAAAAAACGCGTGAGCGCATGATTGCAGCATGGGGCAACCCGCCCGGTGAAGAGAAAGTTGGCGTGCCGGCCGCTATGCTACATGAAGGCAACATTCTTGTTACCGGAGTACAGTTCGGGAATGCGGTGGTTTGCGTGCAGCCGAAGCGGGGCTGCGCAGGTGCTCGCTGCGACGGTCAGGTCTGTAAGATACTGCATGACCCGGACGTGCCGCCGCCGCATCAGTATGTAGCAACATATAAGTGGCTCTCTCGTGATTTCGGCGCGGATGCGGTGGTGCATGTGGGCACTCATGGAAATCTTGAATTTTTGCCGGGGAAATCAAGCGGTCTTTCCGCTGCATGTTTCCCGAATATCTGTATTGATACCATGCCTCATCTCTACATATACAATGCCGACAATCCGCCTGAAGGGACCGTGGCAAAACGGAGAAGCAACGCAGTATTAATCGACCATATGCAGACCGTGATGGTCAAGGGAGAACTGTATGGGGATCTCGATCAGCTTGCACGCCTCCTTGAGGAATATGAACGATACTGCACAACAGAGCCTGCCAGGGCTCATACCATTCAGCACATGATAACAGCGCAGGTAAAAACGCTGAACCTGCTTGAAGGGCTGGAATTGACGCATGAGAACTTCAAGGACAATGTACGGGGCATGCATGACCGGTTGCAGCTGTTAAAAGAGACGCATATTCCGAAAGGTATGCACATATTCGGCAGAATTCCCGAAGCGGAACGTCTCGGGGATTTTGTGCATGCCATTATGAGATTCGAAACGGGTCCCAGTTCTCTTCGCGGTTTGCTTGCAACGTTGATCTCGGAAACAGAATCCCTCGATGAAGAACGTTTGCGGGAGCGTGCCGACGAAGAGACCCGGCAAGCATGCCATGCCATTGCGCTGCGTGGACTTCATCTCGAAGACGTGTTGAGAGAACGGTATTGTATCCCCGAGCAAGCAGCCTCCACAATCGCCACCCTAGACAACGACATCAAGACTGTCCTCGCTCATATCCGGGCGTCGGATGAAGTCGGATCATTGCTGAATGGATTCGGGGGAGGCTATGTCTCGCCGGGACCTTCGGGGCTGATTACCCGCGGGAGACCTGATATTCTTCCTACCGGCAGAAACTTTTATTCGCTTGATCCGCATAGGATTCCTACTCCTTCCGCCTGGGAGATTGGCAAAAAACTTGCCGAAAAAACCCTGGAAAAGCATCTTACTGAAGAAGGGTCGTATCCTGAGTGCATCGCTTTTTACTGGCAGTCCACTGATATCATGTGGTCGGACGGCGAAGGCATGGCCCAGATGATGTATCTCCTGGGTACTTCTCCGACATGGAGCCGGAGCGGAAGGCTTAAAGGATTTACTGTGATACCGCTTGCAGAACTCGGGAGGCCGAGGATAGACATTACGGTGCGCATCTCAGGTATCACGCGCGATAATTTCCCCTCAACGATCGATGTGTTGGATGAAGCGATTCAAACTGTCGCAATGCTTGACGAGCCTCTGGACAAAAATTATGTGCGCTACCATACGCTGGAACGGTTAAACGGTGCTTCTCTTGAAGATATGAATGCAGTGCGTGCCGCGACCTACCGGCTTTTTGCGAGTATGCCGGGCACCTATCAGGCCGGCACCCAACTCGCGGTATATGCGTCAGCGTGGAAGACCGAAAAGGACCTCTCTGACGTTTTTCTGTTCTGGAACGGATATGCCTACGGCAAGGGAGTCTTCGGCACGCCCGCCCATAAAAGCCTGCAGGAGAGCCTTAAGTCGGTCGACGCTACATTCAATAAGACCGTGACGGATGAGTATGACCTTACCGGTTGTTGCTGTTATTTTGGGACACACGGCGGCATGATCAACGCTGCCCGTGTCCTTTCCGGCAAAGAGATACAGAACTACTACGGAGACACCCGCGAACAGGACCGTGTTTCGGTCCGGACGCTGACCGAAGAAATGCGTCGGATAACGCGCGGAAAGCTTTTGAATCCAAAATGGATTGAAGGCATGAAAGAGCATGGATACAAGGGCGCGGGAGAGATCAGCAAGCGCGTGGGACGCGTGTATGGCTGGCAGGCGACCGCCAAAGCGGTTGATGACTCGGTTTTTGACGATATAACCAGAACCTTCATGATGAATGAAGAAAACCGTAAATTTTTCCAGGAAAACAACCCATGGGCGCTCGAAGAGATGGCCCGGCGGCTTATTGAGGCCGTGGAGCGCAATCTCTGGAACCCGTCTCCCGATGTCCGGGAAGCCCTTCGCGAACTGTATGTTGAGATTGAAGGATGGATCGAGGAGCGCATGGGCGACATACAAGGCGAATTCCAGGGTGGTAGCATCGACATTATGACGAAAGAGGATGTTGCCGGCTGGAAGAAAAAAATGGAGGAAATACTAGGATGATATTCCCGTTTACTGCACTCGTGAATCAGGAAGAGATGAAAACAGCGCTGATTCTGAACGTGATTGATCCATCCATCGGCGGTCTGCTGATTATGGGTGAAAAAGGAACAGCGAAAAGCACGGCCGTACGCGCTTTGGCAGAACTGCTTCCGGAATTGGAAACCGTTCAGGACTGCCCTTACAATTGCGATCCCGACGGCATGCTCTGCACCGAATGCAGGGAACATCTGCCGAGCCACGGCCATCTGCATAGGGAAAAACGCAAGATGCGCGTCGTCGAACTGCCCCTTGGAGTCACCGAAGACCGTTTGGTCGGGACGCTCGACATAGAACATGCAATCCGCAGGGGAGAAAAAAGGTTTGAACCCGGCATCCTGGCGGACGCGAACAGAAACTTTCTTTATGTAGACGAGGTGAACCTGCTTGAGGACCATATCGTGGATCTGTTGCTCGATTCCGCGGCGATGGGTGTCAACACTGTCGAGCGCGAAGGCGTTTCCTTTGTGCATCCCGCGCGGTTCATTCTGGTGGGCACTATGAATCCTGAGGAAGGGGATTTGAGGCCCCAGCTTCTCGACCGGTTCGGGCTTTGCGTGAATGTCACCGGAGTAAAGGACAAGACGCAACGCATTGAGATTCTGCGGAGAAAGGCATCTTTCGACAATAATCCGGAAGCTTTTCTGGGTTTGTGGGAGGAGGAGCAGCGGAAACTTGCTGAGAACATAGTTGCGGCTAGGGAAAAGGTTAACTCTATTCAAGTCGATAACGTGCTCGAAAAAATTGTTGCAGTCACTGCTTCACTCAGTCTGGATGGACATCGGGCGGACATTGTAATGATGAAGACTGCCCGTGCGCTTGCAGCGTTCAGAGGTCTCACCACAATCAGACAAGAGGAAATAAGGGATGCATCCTGGCTCGCGCTTCGTCATCGGTTAAAACGGCTCCCGTTTGAGGAGGTCGGCGGAGACCGAGAGAAAGTGACTGCGGCGCTGGCGCAATTATGAGCTGTTCTTCTTTTATAGGCCATGAAGATGCAAAACTGGCGCTTATTCTGAATGCAATTGATCCTCGGTGCGGAGGCGCGCTTTTTATCGGTGAAAGAGGCTGCGGAAAAACAACACTGGCCCGCTCGCTCCGATCGATTCTTTCTCCGGGGACTCCCTTTATTGAACTTCCCCTCAATGTAACCGACGACGCTCTGCTCGGTACCATCTCCATGGAAGATACTCTCAGAACAGGAACGCGTGTTTTTCAAGAAGGCATCTTTTCTCGCGCCCACAACGGGGTTTTATTCATCGACGATGTGAACCTGCTGTCCCCGGACATTATTTCGCTTGTGCTTGAGGTTCAGGGCAGGGGGGAGAACATTGTTCAGCGTGAAGGCCTCGCTGTCCGGCATCCGTCCTCATTTATTCTTCTTGCCAGCATGTGTCCGGGGGAGGGTGAACTTTCTCCTCATCTTCTGGACCGCTTCGGCATGTGCGCGGGATTTGAACATTTGACCACTGCCGAGCAGCGAATTCAAATCATGCGATATGCGCTTGAGGACAAGGCAAGGGCAGCGGATCGTGAGAAAAGGGAACAGATAGAAAAAGCACGCGGCAGAGTCAGCAGCGTGGCGCTAAAAGACCGCATGCTGGAATATATTGCGGACATCTGTCTCACGTATCATGTCTCAGGCCATCGGGCTGACCTGTATCTTCTTGCCGCAGCACGCGCGCAGGCTGCTTTGCGAGGTTCAAGAGAAGTGACGCGTGACGATGTGGATTCAGTGGCACCACTCGTGCTGGTACACCGAAGACGGGAAGTTCAGCCTCTTCCTCCGGAAGAGCAGGAAGAGGAGCGTGAACAACCCGAGAAAGAGCACAACGCTCCATCTGATACAAAGCAGAAACAACAGCCCCAGGATCTGGATAAAGACCAGGATGAATCACCTCCAAAACCACGGGAGATGCCGCCGCAGAAGGAAGAGATATTTCAGGTCGGCGACCCCTTTAAAATAAAACGGCTTGTTTTCAGCAAGGATCGGATGGAGCGCTCAGCTTCCGGTCGCCGCACGCGGACACGCACAAAGAACCGAGGCGGTAGGTACGTCAAAAGCGTGCTCAGGGAAAACAGGGATGTTGCAATTGATGCCACCCTTCGTGCGGCGGCGCCGTTTCAGCACATGCGCAACCGGCGGAATGTGCTGGTGATCGATGATGATGACTTTCGTTATAAGAGAAAGGAGCGCAAGATGGGGCACGTCGCGATATTTGTCGTGGACGGCTCCGGCTCCATGGGTGCGCAGAAACGGATGATTGCGGCGAAAGGTGCTGTGCAGTCTCTCCTGCTGGACTGCTATCAGAAGCGCGACAGGGTCTCGATGATTGTATTTCGCAAAGATAAGGCTGAGGTGGTGCTTCAGCCCACGGCAAGTGTTGAACATGCCGCGCGGAGGTTGCGTGAGATACCGGTGGGCGGCAAGACCCCGCTCGGTGCAGGACTGCTTGAAGCATACCGGCTTATAGAACGATTTGGTAAAAAACGTTCGGAAACCCGGTTCCTGATTGTCCTGATCACTGATGGGAGGGCCAACCAATCGCTGAGCGAGATGACACCGGATGAAGAGGTTAAGCGGACAGCACATCTGTTGCGTGACCGGGCCGGAATCGATGCTATTGTGGTGGACATCGAGGAAAAAGACCGTTTTACAACCACCGACCGCGCGATAAGAGTGGCGTCTCTGCTGAAAGCTGATTATTACACAATCGATGATTTGAAGTCGGAATATCTGCACGATCTTGTGCAGATGAAGAAGCAATAATAGGAGTATTCTGCCCGATTCCCGTTGTTTACGATACTCTTTTCCCTGCCGGAGAAAAACCCGCTGATATTGGTCAATCCCTGCGACATGGAATCACTTGGATCCTGCCGAAGGGGACTCCACTCTTCTGTTACGCTTCCGATTTTTTCCGACCCGATAGAGCCAAGAACAAGCCTTTTTGTTGATTAGTGTATTATAATTTTCTTGACAGCAACTACATATTGCGTATATATTATAATTGATAACAAGATACTGTGGTTATTTTGAATGCAGGTGCGAATCTCATTTAGAAAGGGGGTGTTTTTTTCTAGAAGTGAAGTGTTGATAATGAGTGCTGTATAACCGAACCGATTGGATGTAAGGGAAGAGGAGTGTAATTCTCCCGCTGCCCCGCAGCCGTAAAGGGAACGAAAGCCCAATAAGACGCCACTGTCACGGGTAATACCGTGATGGGAAGGCGGGCGAGTAGGACGCCCTGAGCCGGAAGACCTATCCGAGTCGGAATCTAACGTAAATCGTGATTTTTCCCGAGGGAGGAAAGATGAATAAACTATCATGCCAGAAGTACAATTCCTTATCGCTTCGATCTCCGTTTTTTCTTGCCGCTGTTTCCGCTAAACAAACCATTGCTATGCCGGATACCCGGTACAGCCCCATCCCGACAACACCCGATCGACTGCAACCCGCTTGTCCGGACGCCGTAGTTTTATTGCGTCGGAAGGCTGTTGAATGAGTGTCTATGGGAGACCACTATGCAGCAGGCATGAAATTATAAAACCGGAGGATTAAAAAAGATGAAAACGTATGCTTACGGATTACCGCGGCTTGGCCGGCACAGAGAGTATAAAAAAGCCATAGAGTCTCTGTGGAAAGGCGCAATCGGCGAAAAACAGGCCGCAGATGTTTTATCAGGAATTCAAAACGGCAATTTGACATTATATAGTCAAAATGTAGACATGTTTCCTGATGGGGAAATGACTTTTTATGATCCCATGCTTGATACGGCTATAATGTGCGGGATCTATGATCCCCAGAGTTTAAATGAATATTACGGACTCTGCCGCGGCCGGAATGTCCTGGAGATGACAAAATGGTTTAATACGAACTACCATTATTTGGTTCCGGATTTCAGCAATATAAAAACGCCGCCGTTTAAATCAAACATCAAGAATTCCATTCTTCAATTCAAACAAGGCCAATTTCCGCATTTGATAGGGCCTTTTACGTTTCTCAAGCTGTCCAGTGGTCTTGATAAGAAGAATTTTGGGGGTTTTTTCAAGGAACTGATAAAAGTATATGAAGAAATCCTCTTCGACTACGAGAAAGTGCAGATTGATGAACCGGGTTTCGTCATGGATGTGGATCGTTATGAAGTCGATTTGATCAACGAGGGGTATCGTCTGCTGGGATCGTCCGGTTGCGAAATAACGCTCATGACCTATTATGATTCTGTGGATTTCATGAAGGATCTGCTGTCTCTTCCTGTTTCTGCAATAGGGCTCGATTTCGTGCGGGGCAGAACAAGCTGTGAATATATCATGCAGAACGGTTTTCCGGAAGATAAAGTCCTCGTTGCAGGGCTGGTGGATGGTCGCGGTATTTGGAAAAATGATGTCAGTACGACGGTCACAACATTGAAAAGACTTGCCGGAAAAGCACCGCACCTTATGATTTCCAACGCGGCGCCGTTGTTCCATCTGCCGGTTTCCATTCTTTATGAAAACAAGCTTGATGAAAATTTGAAAAAATGTCTCTCGTTCGCCGTCGAGAAGCTGGGAGAAATCCGGCTGGTTTCTGAATGCTATGGAGGAAAAGAAATCCCCCGAACAGCGGTATTGGGAAATTTCGGCAATAATGAAGCGGTTCGTAAGCGCGTGAGCTCGCTCGGGGAAGATGATTTTATCAAAAAAACCGCACTTGAAACCAGAAGAAAACTGCACGAGGAAATATTGCAATTGCCTATGTTTCCTACAACAACCATAGGCAGCTATCCGCAAACTACTGAAATACGTGACAAACGGGCTGCCTACCGGGCAGGCAAATTAACATCCGGCGAATATAAAAAATATATCCAGGGTGAAATCGACAAGATAATCCGATTTCAGGAAAAATTGGGGCTCGACGTCCTGGTGCATGGAGAATTCGAGAGAACGGATATGGTCGAGTTTTTTGCCGAGAAACTTTCCGGCATCGCCACAACACAAAACGGCTGGGTATTATCATACGGAACAAGAGCATATCGGCCTCCGATTATTTATGGCGACATCGGCAGGCAAGCTCCCATGACGCTCGACGAGATTACCTACGCACAATCAAAAACACAGAAGCCGGTCAAGGGGATGTTGACGGGAGCGGTCACAATCATCGCGTGGAGCTATTGCCGGGAAGATATTCCCGTGTCGGACGTGGCATATCAAATCTCTCTGGCGCTCAAAGAGGAAATTTCCGACTATGAAAAAGCCGGGATAAAAATTGTCCAGGTCGACGAAGCCGCTTTCCGCGAAAAAGCCCCGATTAAGAAGCGCGAGTGGGGGCAATATTTTGACTGGGCGGTCAAGTCATTTAACCTGCCAACGAATACGAGTCCGAAAACGCAAATACATACCCATATGTGTTACTCAGATTTCAGCGAGATCATCCCGTATATCAATAGAATGGATTATGATGTTATTTCCGTAGAGGCGGCCAGAAGCAATGGAGGCATCATCGCGTCGTTTGAAGGCATAAACTTCAAGCGTCAAATCGGGATCGGGGTATGGGATATCCATTCGACGGCCGTTCCCTCCGTCGAGAGGATGATCGATGTTGTAAGAAGGTCCCTGGCTAAAATTTCCCAAAAGAATTTTTGGCTGAATCCTGACTGTGGGCTGAAAACGCGAGAGTGGCCGGAAACCGAAAAAGCGCTGAACAATCTCTTGGAAACAGCCAGAGTATTACGTTCCACCTATTTCTGACCGGGAAACCGGAGAGGAGGCACTATGTTTCAAGCAATTCTCAAGCGAGACGGAACAAAAACGGATTTCGATGCCCGCAAGATAACGAATGCGATTGCGAAGGCGGGCGCGGCGACCGGCGAGTTTGACGCCGCCGTGGCGGCAAAACTGACGCTCAAGGTATTGAGCATCGCCGAACAGATCATCGATTCCGGGCCTCCCTCCGTTGAAGCCGTTCAGGACATAGTGGAGGAAGTACTCATCGCATCGCCATATCGGAAGACGGCAAAGGCGTATATTCTCTACCGTGAGCAGCGCGCACGGTTGAGGAGCATTGTGGCCAAAGCAAACATTGATCTCGTTGACCAGTACCTCAATCGGATTGACTGGAGGGTTAATGAAAACAGCAACATGGCATTTTCCCTTCAGGGGTTGAATAATTATATCTCATCGGAAATCAGCAGCAGTTACTGGCTGAATCATATTTATCCGTCGGAAATTCGCAGCGCTCACATCGAAGGTGATTTTCACATCCACGACCTGAACTTGCTGTCCGTCTACTGTGTCGGATGGGACCTTCATGACCTTCTGAGGGAAGGGTTCAGAGGTGTGCCGGGCAAAGTTGAGAGCGGACCGGCGAAACACTTGCGGAGCGCGCTCGGACAGATCGTCAACTTTTTCTACACGCTTCAGGGAGAGGCTGCGGGAGCGCAGGCGTTTTCCAATTTCGATACGCTGCTCGCGCCGTTCATACGGTACGACGGACTCGATTTCCGAGAGGTGAAACAAGCTATTCAGGAATTTGTCTTTAACGTCAACGTGCCGACGCGGGTAGGTTTTCAGACGCCGTTTACGAATGTGTCTTTTGACCTGGAAGTACCGCGGACATTTGCAGATCAACCTGTAATAGCTGGCGGCACCGCCCGGGACGAAACATACGGGGAATTCCAGGAAGAAATGAATATGTTCAACAAGGCGTTTCTCGAGGTCATGTTCGAGGGTGACGCCGGCGGCCGGGTGTTTACCTTTCCCATACCGACGTATAATATCACGAAGGATTTCCATTGGGACAACAAGCATCTCGACATTTTGTGGAAGGTGACCGCGCGGTACGGGGTGCCATATTTCTCAAACTTTGTGAATTCGGACATGGCCCCGGAAGACGCGCGCTCCATGTGTTGCCGCTTGCGGCTTGACAATCGTGAACTGCGCAAGAGAGGGGGCGGATTGTTCGGCTCCAGTCCGCTTACCGGTTCAATCGGTGTTGTGACGATCAACATGCCGAGACTCGGCTATGTGGGAGGAAGTCAGCAGGAGTTCATCGCCCTGCTCGACAAGAGGCTTATCCTTGCAAAAGAGAGCCTTGAAATAAAACGCAAAGTACTCGAGCGCTTTACCGAAGGCAATCTGTATCCTTATGCGAAGCACTACCTGCGTGATGTTCACCTCCGCTCCGGAAAGTACTGGCAGAACCACTTCTCGACTATCGGGTTGGTGGGTCTGAATGAAGCATGCGAAAACCTGTTCGGTAAAAATATCGGGTCTGAAGAAGGGAGAAATTTTGCCGTCAAAGTTTTGGACCACATGAGAACAAAGCTGGTCGATTTTCAGGAGGAAACAGGGAATTATTATAATCTGGAAGCCACTCCTGCCGAAGGAACAAGCTATCGTCTTGCACGGCTCGATGCGGAGCATTTTCCGGGAATTGTATGCGCCAACCGGGAGTCGGGGGCTCCGCCCTTTTATACGAATTCCTCCCAACTGCCGGTAAATTATACCGATGATATTTTTGAATTTCTCGATCTTCAGGACGAAATTCAATCGAAATATACCGGTGGGACGGTGCTGCATATCTTTGCGGGCGAACGTGTTGAGAATCATGAAGTTGTTAAAAACCTGGTGCGGAAAATTTGCGAAAACTACCGACTTCCATATTTTACCTTTACACCGACGTTCTCCGTTTGTCCCGTACATAACTATCTTGCCGGTGAACAGACGCTCTGTCCCGTTTGCGGCGAAAAAACGGAAGTTTATTCGCGTGTCGTCGGCTATTTGCGACCAATCGCCCAGTGGAACAAGGGCAAACAGGAAGAATTCAAGTCTCGAAAGGAATTTTCCATCACATGCTCATAGGTGGACTGCAAAAATGTTCATTGATCGATTATCCGGAAATGATCAGCGCCGTCGTCTTCACCCAAGGCTGCAATCTCAGATGCCCCTATTGCCATAACCCCGCACTGGTGTATCCGGAAGCGTACAGCGATCCAATTCCGGAAAATGAGGTATTACTTTTTTTGCGTCAACGGCGGTCTTTGCTCGATGGTGTGGTTATAAGCGGCGGTGAAGCCCTCTTGCAAGGTGATTTGCCTGCGTTCCTGCGTCGTGTAAAAACTTTCGGTTATTACATAAAACTGGACACCAACGGCAGTCTGCCGGATGCCTTAAGCGCTGTCATCAGAGATAACCTGGTGAATTTCGTCGCGATGGACATAAAGGCTCCTTTCAATAAGTATGGGTCGGCCGCGGGTACGGTGGTTGATACCGATGCAATACGGGAAAGTATCAAGATAATTGAGCGTTCGGGATTAAACCACCAATTTCGAACAACGAAGGCCGATGCCCTGCTGAACGATGAGGATATTGAGATGATTCGTCAATATATCGGAAAAACTGACAAGTATCTTGTCCAGCAAATTAATCCATTGTTTGCGTGCCGCTCCACGTGAGATGTATTTTTTTACATAACATAATCATCGGTATCAATGCTGAAGGGGTTCGTGCTCATTTAATCATATATAAATAGACTTCTCGAACCTTCCTTATCTCTATTCTTACTCCTGAATTCTCTTATATCTTTTGCTGGACATTTTCAATATCCTTCCCCTAGCCAGGATTCTTTTTTTATAAATTTCTTGACAGAATAGCCGGGGTGTGTTACTGAACTATAATATGGTAGCACTATAAGCGCGGCTTGCGGAAAAAAACCAACCAGAAATGGAATGCCGTTGTATTGAGACTCTTTTGGCATAGAAAATTTCTGAGGGATGCTTCTCGTTATAGAAACCAGCCGCAAAGGACCTCAATATGACCTTAAAGATGTTTTTAGGAACAACCCTTGCTAGCTTTTTTCTGTTTGCGTCCACTCCATCCTGGGCCATGCATCCGCTCATTACGGACGACACAGGCACACAGGGGAAAGGCAAATTCCAGCTGGAGAAAAACGGACAGTACGATTATGAAAAGGAAACAGTAGCCGGAGTAAGCATCGAGGAAAAATCCGCACTGGGCAATACGATCCTGACATACGGCATTATCGACAACGTGGATCTGATTCTGAACGTTCCGTATATGTGGATAAAAGTCCGGGAAAACGGCATTGTAACGACAAACGCAAAAGGATTTTCCGATGCAACGTTTGAAACGAAGTGGAGGTTTTTCGATAAGGACAAGCTGAGCCTTGCATTAAAACCTGGTCTCATCATTCCAATTGGAGACCATGAAAAAGGTCTGGGGGCCGGGAAGGTCGGGTATACGGCCTTTCTTATAGCAACAAAAGAAATCGAGCCTTGGGCATTCCACGCGAATCTTGGTTATAAGCGGAATGAAAGCACTGAGGACCTGAGAAGCGATATCTGGCATGCCTCCGTGGCTGTGGTCAGGGCGTTGACAAAAGACTTAAAGCTGGTTGCCGATATCGGGATTGAGACAAATCAGGAAAAAGAATGGACTACCGACCCGGCTTATATTCTTGCTGGTGCTGTTTATTCGATTAAAGAGCGTGTGGATCTTGATCTGGGGGTCAAGTACGGTCTGACAAAACCGGAGACCAATTATTCGGTACTGGCCGGCATCACGGTCAGATTTTGAGTTATCAGAGAACAGACCTCTCCGAGGAGGGAAGCATTATGCACATCCCCGATGGCTACTTGGGGCCAGCTACCTATAGCGCCATGTATGTCGCGACCATTCCTTTCTGGGCCGTTGCATCGTGGAAATTGAATAAGACGTTAAAAGCGAAGCAGGCGCCGTATCTCGCGCTTGGAGCGGCTTTCAGTTTTGTGATCATGATGTTCAATATTCCGGTATTCGGCGGTACAACAGGACACGCGACCGGGGCCACCCTGATTGCCATTCTGCTTGGTCCCTGGGCGGCCATGATTTCTGTTTCAGTGGCTCTTGTTATTCAGGCGCTGCTGTTCGGAGATGGAGGCATTACCGCCATTGGCGCGAATTGTTTTAACATGGCGGTTGTCGGTGTGTTCACCGGCTATGGACTCTATCGCCTGATTGCGTGGGGGGCCGATGTGAGCAATAAACGCCGGTTGACCGCTGCTGCGGTTGCCGCATATGTGAGCCTGAATGTTTCTGCACTTGTTACCGCAATCCAGTTCGGCATACAGCCCGTACTGGAGAAATCTCCTGCCGGGCAACCACTGTATTCACCTTTCCCATTGAGTGTCGCGGTACCGGCAATGGCCATCGAACATCTGCTGCTTTTTGGTTTTGTGGAAGCATTAGTCACGGTATTAGTGCTAAAATATTTTCAGAAACATGACCCCGAAATGCTGAAATGACCCGAAAAGAAGGTAGCACGCGATGAAAACGATTAAAAAACACTGGATAGGCATCGGTATTTTGATATTGCTTACTCCGCTCGGATTGATCGTGCCGAAATGGTTCGGTGCAGAGGGAGCCTGGGGTGAGTGGGGGATGGACGAAATCGAAAAAATCGCCGGTTTTGTTCCCGAAGGCATGAAACGCCTTGCTGAAATATGGAAAGCTCCATTGCCGGACTACGCAGTGCCGGGTCAGAGCAAGGGACCGGTTCTGGAGGGTTTTGGGTACATTCTTTCCGGAGTCGTCGGGATTGCCTGTACAGCCGGCGTCATGTATGGTATCGCAAAGCTGTTAAGCAGAAGCAGCAAGGGTAAACAATAACAATATGCTGAAGGACGATTTTCGTGTCACAGACCCGGTTTTTGGATAAAACGCTCCTGGCGGTCGCGAACGTAGCGGAACAGTCTCTGTTTTCCGAGGCCTATGCCCGTAAACGGGGAATGCTCCAGATGATTGACGTCCGGATCAAAGTAGTCAGTTTTCTTGGCATTCTCGTTCTCATCAGCGTACTTCACGCACCGCAATCTCTCTGGATTGTATACGGTTTGAGTCTTGCGCTTGCCGTGTGCTCACAGGTTCCGCTGGGCTTTTTTCAGAAGCGCGTCTGGTTGTTTGTCCCGCTGTTTTCGGCGGCGATTGTTCTTCCCGCTCTTTTAAACATCATTACACCGGGTGAGCACCTCTGGGTTCTGTTCACGTTGAAACAGCCGTATACATGGGGGCCTTACCTCATACCTCAGGAGATAGCGGTTACCCGGCAGGGGCTCTGGGGTGCGATCACTTTTGTTTCTCGGGTTGCTGCGTCTGTTTCTTTTGCCGTGCTGTTTGCACTTACAACCAGATGGTCGCAGGTCTTTACCGGGCTTCGAGCATTGTTTGTACCCCGTGTTTTTGTGATGACGCTCAATCTTACGGAACGGTATCTTTTTGTTTTTTTGCGGATGATCCAGGACATGTACCGCGGAAGAAAAAGCAGGACTATCCGGTCTCTTTCCGCGGCTGCCGACAGAAGCTGGACCGCCTCACGCATCGGTGTCACGTTCAGGAAAACCCTTGCGATGAGCGACGATGTATACAACGCAATGCTTTCCCGGGGTTTTCATGGAGAGTTCAGGTCCGCAAACAGGTTTCAGGCCGCTGCTCGTGATTATATCTGGCTGATGACAGTGATTTGCATTGGTGGTATATTGTTTTTGTTTGAGGGGGGTTTCTTTCGCTCATGAAGGCTTTCTGTCTGCGCAATGTTGCATATTCCTACACCCATGACGAAACAGTATTAAACAATCTGACCGTTGATTTTCAACAGGGGGAGCGTACTGTCATTCTTGGCTCAAACGGGACGGGGAAATCCACACTCTTGTCTCTTCTCGATGGCCTTGTCTTTCCGGTCTCCGGCTCTATTCATGCTTTTGGGAAACCCCTGACCGAAGAGAATCTTGAACAGAAGGCATTTTCGATGGATTTCCGGAAACGGGTGGCGTTTGTATTTCAAAACCCCGATGTTCAGCTGTTTTCTTCAACGGTCTGGGACGAAGTGGCGTTTGGACCGCTCCAGCTCGGATTGCCGCTTTCCGAGATCAGATCCACGGTGGACTATCTTCTTGAAACGCTTCGCATAGCCGAACTGCGCGACCGCGCGCCGCACACCCTGTCGGACGGGCAAAAAAAAAAGGTCGCCATTGCATCCAGTCTTGCGACCGACCCCGATGTACTGCTTCTCGATGAACCCACGAACGGTCTGGATCCCAGGACGCAGGTTTGGCTCATAGAGGTTCTGAACGAACTACACAGGCGGGGAAAGACCATTATATCCGCCACGCACGATTTGTCCATTGCCGGAGATATCGCGGAACGGGCAATTGTTTTTTCTGAAGATCATTCCGTGGCTGCAGATGGTGCGTTTTTTGATATAATTGCCAATGATGAATTGCTGCTTGCCGTCAACCTGATTCACGAGCACGCGCATCGTCACGGCGATAAAGCCCATGTGCATCGCCATGGACATTACGGACACTTTCACATGAACGGAGGCTTAAAGGACGACATGCATAAGGGACATTCACACAATCACGGCCATGGACACAGTCATGAGCATTCTCAGGAGGGGACGGAAACGCTCCGCAAGCTGCTGGCCATGCTGGAGCATTGGATCGACCATGATGACACCCATGTAGAGCATTATCAGGAATGGGCGGCAAAGGCGAGTGAAGCCGGTGAGGAAGAAATTGCGAAAGAGATATATCTTGCGGTCAGTGAAAGCGAGCAGGTCAAGGGGCACCTCAAGCGGGCAAAGGCAATCCTGGCCGCCAAACTGGTGCTGCTGAAGTAACGTTGCGTATAGTGCATAACCGGCTCATTGCTCGCTGAAATCGCATGCAGACTCACCTGCAGTCTGGTATGTAATAGCATCGAGGAGTTCTTTCATGAAAAAAAAACATCACGACGATCTGACCGATGTTATACGGTTTCACGGTCATCTCTGTCCGGGGCTTGCGCTCGGATACCGCGTGGCAAAGGCCGCACTCAGGGAACTTCGCGCAGAGCGGCCGCAGGATGAGGAGTTCGTTGCCGTCGTAGAGAATGATTCCTGCGCGGTTGATGCGGTCCAGTTTATTACCGGCTGCACGTTCGGCAAAGGAAATTTTCTTTTTCGGGATTACGGCAAGCATGTCTATACGTTTTATAACAGGCAGACCGGAAAAGGCATTCGTATATCCGAGGATTACCGGGGATTTGAGAACGATCCGCGTTTTGCCGAACTTAAAAAACGGCAGGATGCCGGCGAAGACGTTTCGGCTGAGAGAAAAGCATATCTGCTGGAAAAGGCGGACGCTATTCTCAAGGCAGATGAAGCGGAAATTATGGCCATAACGCCTGAGACATCGCTTCCTCCCGAAGAGGCGAAAATACACGGTTCTGTACGCTGTGCAGTTTGCGGCGAGAAGCTTATGGTGTCCCGCGGAAAAGAAAAAAACGGTAACATCGTCTGTATCTCCTGTTTTCATGCCGCCTGAACGCTGCTGCCTTCCGGAAACCCGTGAACAGTAGCTCTCGCCGCATTTCCCCCCTCAGAAATATTCCAAAAACGAATAAGTGCTTATTTCAACTACAATATTCTTGACAATACACCACGCTGAAGTTATTATAAACCAATTCTGCTGATTTACCACAGCACATCATACGCCAGGAGGAAAATATGAAAAAGTTTATAATTTTTCCGCTATTTGCTGTATTGCTGTTATTTGGATGCGCGAAAACGGTCCCTCTTCAGCAGTACGATGCGAAGGCTAAAGAAGTGGAAGATTTGACGATTCAAACCAGCAACCTTCAGGCACAGGTGAAGAAACTTACCGGCGATGTGGACACGCTGAAGAAAGACAATGAAACCCTGCAGGCCAGGGTAAAGGAACTTTCACCAAAGGCGGAGAAGGCGGAACAGCTGGAAAAAGCAACCCAGACATATCAGAATCTTGCCAAAAAGCTCGAAAAGGAAATTCAGGAAGGCCAGGTGCAGATTACGGAAATGAAGAACCGTCTGACCATGACCATGGTGGATAAGATATTGTTCCCTTCCGGCAGCGCACAAATCAGTAAAGAAGGGAAGGCTGTGCTCGATAAAGTGGTCAGCATCCTGAAGGACGTGCAGGATAAAAGAATACAGATCGAAGGACATACGGACAATGTCCAGATTGTGAGCGCCCTTAAGAAACGATTTCCTACGAACTGGGAACTTTCAACAGCTCGCGCCACCGAAGTAGTGCGGTACCTTCAGGAACACGGAAATCTTGATCCTCGTTTGCTGTCTGCAACCGGCTATGCGGAATATCAGCCCGTTGACTCCAACGATACGGAGAAAGGGAAGTCTAAAAACCGCAGAATCGAGATTGTTCTGCTGCCGCTTCTAAAATAAGATGACGGTGCAGCAGTCGGATCTGTCTCAGGCAGCAATTCGAAAGTGTATTGTGTGGCCGTGCTAGAATATCTTCAGCTACACGCTCGTGTGGAGAAAGTATTACAGATGTTTACCGGTATTGTGGAAGAGATGGGAGAAGTAAAAATGCTCAGGCGTGATGCAGGAGGCGTCCGGCTCACGATTTCAGCTTCCACGGTGCTTGCCGGCACGATGATTGGGGACAGCATTGACGTCAACGGAGTATGCCTCACGGTGGTGGAGAACGGGAACGCAGATTTTTCGGCTGATGTAGCACAGGAAACCCTGAACGTGTCGAACCTCGGCAGCCTGCGCGTGGGCCAGAAGGTGAACCTTGAGCGTGCGCTTCAGTTGTCGGGGAGGCTGGGCGGGCATCTGGTAACGGGCCACGTTGATGCCGTCGGGAGGATCAGGGAGAGGCGCCAAGAAGGACATTCGTGGCGTATTTTTATCGAATCGCCGCGGGATGCGCTCCGGTATATTATCAAGAAAGGCTCGATTGCCGTGGACGGCATCAGCCTGACTGTTGCTGATGTGGATGCATCGGGTTTTTCCGTTGCCATGATTCCGCATACGGCGAAGCTCACGACGCTTGGTTTCAAGGCGGCGGGTGACAGTGTAAATCTGGAAACAGACATAATCGGGAAATATGTGGAAAAGCTGCTGTCCGGAAAGACTGAAGGAAGCCTGAATCTGGACTCGCTGAAAAAAGCCGGTTTTGCATAGGCAGAAAGATACAAAGCACGGCTTCCGGTGTAGAAACGGCGTGCCTTGTGCACAGCTTTCAGAGGTGAATACATGAAGTTCAATACTGTTGATGAAGCTATCGAGGACATCCGAAAAGGAAAAATGGTGATCCTTGTTGATGACGAAGACCGCGAGAACGAGGGCGATTTGACAATGGCAGCGGAAGCAGTAACCCCGGAAGCCATCAATTTTATGGCTAAACACGGGCGCGGGCTTGTCTGTCTTTCGCTCACCCCCGAGCGTGTAGAGCACCTGCAGCTTCCTCTGATGACCACGGACAACACCTCGTCTTTCGGTACGGCTTTTACCATTTCCATTGAAGCAAAAAAAGGCGTGACCACCGGCATTTCAGCGGCCGATCGGGCAACGACGATTCGTACGGCCATAAGTCCTAAAGCCAATCCTGAAGACCTGGCACGGCCCGGTCATGTATTTCCACTTCGTGCAAAACCGGGAGGGGTGCTGCAGCGTGCAGGCCAGACGGAAGGATCGGTAGATCTCGCCAGGCTTGCGGGACTCTATCCGGCGGGGGTAATCTGCGAAATAATGAATGATGACGGAACGATGGCGCGCGTTCCCCAGCTTCTGGACTTTGCAAAAAAATTCAGTCTCAAAGTTATTACCGTCAAAGACCTCATCGCCTATCGTGTACGGAAAGAATCTCTTGTCCGCCGGGTTGCGGTTACCAAATTACCTACCAGCTACGGGGGGGATTTTACAGCCATCCTGTATGCAAATGACATTGATCGTTTGAACCATATTGCTCTGGTGAAAGGCGACATAAAACCCGATGAAGAAGTGCTTGTCAGGGTCCATTCCGAATGTCTTACCGGAGACGTATTCGGTTCGCTGCGCTGCGATTGCGGCGATCAGCTGCACAACGCTATGAAGATAATTGCACAGGAAGGCAAAGGGGTAATTCTGTACATGCGCCAGGAAGGCCGGGGCATCGGTCTTGAGGGCAAGCTGAAGGCGTATGAACTTCAGGACAAAGGCAAGGATACGGTCGAAGCAAACCTGGCACTCGGGTTTAAACCGGATCTCAGGGATTACGGCGTCGGAGCCCAGATACTGCGCGACATCGGCCTCCGGAAAATCCGGCTGCTTACCAATAATCCGAAGAAAATAATCGGTCTTGAAGGGTATGGTCTGGCCGTAGTGGGGCGGGTTCCCATTGAAATCCATCCGCACGAGAAGAATATCCGCTACCTCAAAGTAAAAAAGAGCAAGCTTGGTCATTTATTGGAAAAAGTGTAATGTTTGACGAAGTGTTGGGCAGCGGAACAAGGTTCCGTCTGCGGTTGCATATCTCTATGTTGATAATTTCCCGGAGGATGCTATGCCAAAATTGATTCAGGGTGATCTGACTGCGAAAGGATTTAAATTCGGTATTGTTGCCGCCCGTTTTAATGATTTCATCACCAGCAAACTGCTGGACGGCGCGCTTGACGCTCTTCAACGGCATGGTGCATCCGAAGCCGACATCGACATCGTCAAGGTTCCGGGGGCTTACGAAATACCGCTTGCCGCGAAAGTGCTTGCGCAGTCAAAAAAATATAATGCGGTCATCTGTCTGGGGGCTGTCATTCGCGGCGCGACGCCGCATTTCGAGTATGTAAGCGGAGAAGTGACGAAGGGGATCGCAGCAGCTTCCCTGGAAACAGGCCTGCCGGTCATTTTCGGAGTACTTACCACCGATAACATCGAACAGGCTGTGGAACGGGCCGGCACCAAAAGCGGAAATAAGGGCTGGGACGCCGCACTTTCCGCCATTGAAATGGCAAATGTCATGAAACAGCTGGTATAGAACGCATCGAAACCATGAAACGAAAATCAGCAGACGATACCGTATGAAAAGGCGTAAAGCAAGGGAGCATGCGCTCCAACTACTATTCCAGCTTGACATGAGGAAAGACAAACCATCGGCATTCATCCTGAAGAATTACTGGGCTGAATATAATCCCGATGATGAAATTAAGGCATTTGCAGAAGAAATTGTAAAAGGAACACTCAAACATGTGGCGGCGATCGACAAACTGATCCGCCGGTGTGCAAAAAACTGGAGTCTTGACCGCATGGCTGTTGTGGACCGCAATGTGCTCAGAATGGCTGTTTACGAGATCCTCTATCGTCTGGAAATTCCTACCAGTGTTACTATCAATGAAGCCATTGAAATAGCAAAAAAATTCGGGACTGATGAATCAGGTGCTTTTGTCAACGGAATACTGGACAGAGTGGCCAGGGAAACCGGGAAACTCGAAGAAGGAAAAATCGAACACTAAACAGCGCTGTAGAATTTTTTTGCGGCGACTGCGGCCGGAAGACTTTTTTGTCTTTGAATGTCTGTGCGCGCAGCAGTGATGGAACGATGAAGGTATTATTCCAGGATATAAAGAAACTTGAAGCAGAAGCCCTCATCGTCGGTTTCTTTGAAGACGTCAGGCCTCTCAAGGGCCTTGCAGGGGAACTTGACTGGCTGCTTTGCGGTTCTCTTTCCAACCTCATTATCAGCAGAAAGCTGAGCGGTTCGCTCGGAGACATTGCGCTGCTTACCTCACAGGGGAAATTGCCGGTTCAGAAGATTTTTATGCTTGGCCTTGGCCGCAGAGCGGATTTTTCTGCTTCAATCTTGCACAATGTGGCAATGACTGCGGCAGCCAGCGTGTTGGGGACGGGGGTCACACAAGCCGCGCTTGAATTCTTTCTGCCGGCCAATGTGTCCTATGACAGCGTTTTGTCCGCCCTGAGCGAGGGATTGACGCAGGGCGCGCAGGGGCGTACCCTTGATGTATCCCTTCTTGCTCCCACTGCGGCTGCGTATGAGAAACTTGCGCAATTGCTCCTGTAATCATTATAGAGCAAAGCCTTTGCACAATCAGGATGTATGTTCTCGTACGGAGAAGTCGTTCTGTGAATGCGATAAAAAAATATAGATACAGAGACAGGAGACCTTGATGATTCCTCGTTACAGCAGACCTGAAATGGCCGGGCTATGGGAACCCGTAAATAGATATCAAGCATGGCTCGACGTAGAAATTCTTGCATGTGAGGCAAACGCCAAGTTGGGGTTGATACCCGCAAAGGCCTTGGCAACCATTAAAAAGAAGGCGGATTTCGATGCTAAGCGGGTTGATGAGCTTGAAAAAACGGTAAAACACGATGTAATCGCTTTCCTCACCGCGGTTGGTGAAAAAGTCGGGCCTGAGTCCCGCTTTATCCATTTAGGTCTCACGTCTTCTGACGTGCTGGACACGTCTCTGGCCGTGCTCATGCGCAGAGCGGCGGATATTATTATTGACGATATCCACATTGTGTTAAAGACACTCAAAAAAAAGGCTTTGCGATACCGTCATACGGTCATGATCGGACGATCGCACGGTATCCATGCCGAACCGGTCACATTTGGCCTGAAAATGGCCCTCTGGTATGAAGAAATGGGACGCGCTTTGGAACGCATGCAGCGTGCCAAAGAGGTGATCAGCGTCGGCAAGGTTTCCGGCGCGGTGGGAACGTTTGCAAACATTGATCCTTTTGTAGAATCCTATGTCTGCAGGAAACTCGGGTTGAAGCCGGAACCGGCGGCGACACAGGTGGTGCAACGGGACCGTCATGCGGAGTTTCTGTCTGCTCTCGCCCTTATTGCGTCGTCAATCGAGAAGTTTTCAGTAGAGCTGCGTCATCTCCAACGGACCGAGGTCCTCGAAGCCGAAGAGTTTTTTTCCGCGGGGCAAAAGGGTTCGTCAGCCATGCCTCATAAGCGGAACCCGATATCAGCGGAAAATCTTACAGGCCTCGCGCGAGTGATCCGTTCCAATGCCTTTGCTGCTCTGGAGAATGTCGCTTTGTGGCACGAACGGGACATAAGCCATTCGTCAGTTGAACGGATTATTATTCCCGACAGCACCATCCTGATTGATTATATGCTGATACGCTTCAACAATCTGATTGAACGCCTCTTTGTGTATCCCGAGAACATGCAGCGGAATATGAAAATTTCCAAAGGACTTTTTCATTCCGAGACTGTCATGCTGGCTTTGGTAGGAAAGGGTCTTTCCCGAGAAACTGCATACGCATTCGTGCAGAGAAACGCAATGGAAGTATGGAAGCAGGGCGGAGACTTTAAGGAACGCTTGAAAAACGACAGCGACATCAGCAACTATCTGAGCGATCGGGAAATTGATGATTGCTTTGACCTTTCGCATACGCTCCGCAAAATTGACTTTATCTTTGCGAGAGTTTTTAAAAAAAACCGGAGATGAACGTTAGAGAATAGTATTCTGACTGAAAAAACAACAGAGGAATGATTATGTTTGACAAGCTTCATGAAGAATGCGGGGTATTTGGTATTTTCGGCCATCCCGACGCCGCGAATCTCGTATATCTGGGGCTGTATGCACTCCAGCACCGGGGGCAGGAATCGGCGGGCATTGTTTCAAGCGATGGAAACCGGCTTTATAGTGAAAAGGCCATGGGGCTCGTCGCAGATATCTTCAATGAAGACCGCATCAAAAGGCTGCCGGGACATACCGCGATCGGACACAACCGATATTCAACAACCGGCGAAAGCATCGCCATTAATATTCAGCCCATTCTTGCAAATTTTGCCCTCGGCAGTCTTGCGATCGCGCACAACGGCAATTTGGTTAATGCCGGCATCCTGAAAGATGAACTTGAAGCATACGGGTCTATTTTCCAGTCTACCATGGACAGCGAGGTGATAGTTCACCTCATTGCCCAGTCGCGCATGGCGACTCTGCCTGAGCGCATTGTGGACGCTCTCGGCCCTGTCCAGGGGTCATACAGCTTGCTGATGCTGACGCCGCATGAACTGATAGCGGTTCGCGATCCGCACGGATTCAGGCCCCTTTCTCTCGGTGAATTGAACGGCGCCTACGTTGTTGCATCGGAAACATGCGCGTTTGATCTGATCGAGGCGAACTATATTCGCGATATCGCACCGGGAGAGATGGTGATAATCAACAGCAAAGGCATCCAGTCCACTTTTCCCTTTCCGCAGAAGCAGCCTTCACACTGCATATTTGAATTTATCTATTTTGCACGTCCCGACAGCATGGTGTTCGGTCAAAATGTGTATTCCATCAGAAAAAAATTCGGACGGCAGCTGGCTCGTGAGACCTCAGTTCCCGCGGATGTCGTCATTCCCGTGCCGGACTCGGGCGTACCGGCGGCTCTCGGCTATGCCGAAGAGGCGGGGATACCCTTCGATACGGGGCTTATCCGAAATCACTATGTAGGGAGAACATTTATCGAGCCGCGACAGAGCATCAGGCATTTTGGCGTGAAGATCAAATTGAATCCCGTCAAGGACGCCCTGAAAGGAAAACGCGTGGTTGTGGTGGATGACTCCATTGTGCGCGGCACCACAAGCAAAAAAATCATTAAAATGATCAGGAGCGCAGGTGCTGCTGAAGTCCATATGCGCATCAGTTCGCCGCCTGTTGGCTATCCGTGTTTTTATGGAATTGATATTCCTACGCGTCAGGAACTTATCGCCTCGTCGCACAGCATCGAGGAAATCAGAAAATATATCACCGCTGATTCTCTTGGCTATATCAGCCTTGATGGGCTCCAAAAAATTGTTCCGGAACGGGTAAACTTCTGTGCTGCATGTTTTGATGGAGAATATCCTGTCCCGTTTCCTGGTGAAAAAATTGCCCAGATGGGTTTGTTTGAGAAGGAATAAAGCGCCTACGAAGGCTGCAAGAGATGTGGTTCGATAAAAAAGAGCGTGAGTTTGGAACAGGAATGTTCAAAGTGGTGCCGAGGCGCAGAATCGAACTGCGGACACGAGGCTTTTCAGGCCTCTGCTCTACCAACTGAGCTACCTCGGCATGATCTCTGATGTGTCGGCAGGTCGTTAAAATAGCAGAGTGGAGGGCTGATTGTCAAGCTATTTTTCTCCCTACCGAACCGGCTTCCTTATATTTTTTTATTTGCATAATCCAATGCACATTTTTTTAGTTCTATTACTTTATTCCCGCTTGTTTTCTCCTTCTTTTCATGAACATCTTGTATTGTAAGCGTTATTTTCTGCAACTCTTTTCGTCCACAGAAAGTATTGCCTTGACTTTTAACCTGTAATTTTGGTAAAATTTTTTGTATCAATTTGATAAGAAAAGAAAAAAATGGCGAAAGAGACTTCCGAAATAGTCAAGCTGACAGAGCGCATCTCGAAGGATCCAAAATCAAAGCTATTTGTACCTCTTGCAGAGGAATACAAAAAAGCAGGCGATCTGGAGATGGCAATTTATGTGCTTACGGAAGGCTTGAAAAACAATCCCGGCTATATTACGGCACGATCAATTTTAGGCAGACTTTTGCTTGACCAAGGAGACCTTGCCAGTGCCAAGAAAGAACTGGAAGAAGTCGTCAAGGTAATTCCTGACAATCTTCTGGCCCAACGAAAACTGGGGGACATTTGCGCTCGTCAGAATAATTCAAGCGAAGCACTGAAACATTATAAATCGGTTCTTGCGCTGAATCCACGCGATAACGAGGTTGCTTCGCTTATTTCAAAACTTGAGGCCGCCTTGAATGCTTCATCAGCGAAACCAGAGCCGGCCACTCCTCCTCCGCAAGAACGGCAGGAAGTAAAACCGCCGCAAGAAGTTGCATCTGTTTCGATTCCGCTGACAGCGCAAGTACAAACTGAGGCTCCCGTTGAGGCGGTTCCAGTACCTGTCGCTCCTTCAACTGCGGCAGCGGAACCGGAACCGACTCATGTGGCCGAGCCGATGCGTCCAACTGAACCCGTTTCGAAAGAAGAAGTGCTTGCCCCAGTGTCCGCGGTGGAAAAACAGGAAGAAAAATCTATGGAAAAAATGCAGGATCTGGGAAAATCCGATCTTGAATTGCTGACCGTAGATTTTGATCTGCCTTCAGAGCACGTGGAAAATCAGGAACCTTCTCCGGAGAAACTTGCCGAAATTGCTGCAGCATCGCACGATCAACCCGATGAAAAAGCCGCAACGAATGAACTCTTTCTTACGGAAGCTGATTTATTTGCTGAATCCCTGCAGGATGATACCTCGTCTTCATCAAAACAATCAGACAGCTTTGTGTTGGAAGAAGCCATTCCAACGCAAACCCCACCGGTATCCCGGGAATTTCCAGCGGAGGAATCTTCAGAAAAATCCGATGATTTTACGACTGATACCCTGGCGGAGCTTTATATTGCACAGGGATTTTATGAAAAGGCAATCGACATCTATGAACGAATGTTGGTGGACAACCCGAACAGCAGCAAGCTGAAGGATAAGCTGGATCGGGTAAAAGCCATGCTCCTCCCTTCTGCTGCTTCTGAACAGGAAGAAACACCAAAAGGCTCGGCGGATATTTTTTCAGAACCACAGGTATACAGCGCGCAGGAAGAACCGCCGATCGGTCCTGAAGAAAAAACGTTCTCTGCTGAACCATCAGACGAACCACCCCTTTTGGAAACAAAAGAAATTCCCTTGTCAGGAGAATCATCGTCTCCAAGTGCATTCGCTGAACTTCCTGATGAGGAATTCGCCAAGGCGAAACCGGCATACACTGATTTTGAAGCAAAAGAGTACGTGCCGCCTGAACCACAACCGGAGTCACAACCGGAACCGCAGGCGAGTCCGGTAGAAACAAAGACGAAGTTGGAGCATATTGCGTCCAAGTCGCCGACGACCATTAGAAATGAAACCATACATCGTCTCGAAGCTTGGCTTAAGAACATCAAGAAGGAGACATAAATGTCCTTTTCCGACATCATCAGGCAGGTAGTTAATGGTACGGAAGGGGCGCTCGGCGCTCTTGTCGTCGGGCTTGATGGCATCCCGGTTGAAGAATATACCGTCAGCTCCGATATGGATTTGCGGTCAATGACTATTGAATATTCTTCGCTTTTGAAGGAAATTGAAAAAGGATCCCAAATATCAGATATGGGGTCCACGAAGGAAGTAACGGTTATTGCGGACAAGGCTATGATTATGCTCCGCAGGCTGAACAGTGAATACTTTATTGTTCTTATTTTGAAACCCGAGGGGAACTTCGGCAAAGGGCGTTTCCTTCTTCGGATGTCCGTTCCGAAACTGCTCAAAGAGTTTTAAGCAGGATTTTTTTCATTATCTGCGTACCAAACTGCCTCGGGCAGTTTTTATTTTCTGTGGGGGTGCCATGAAGATATTAGTGCTTCACGGGCCGAATTTGAATCTTCTCGGCAAGCGGGAGCCGGACGTTTATGGCTCTGTAACGCTTGACGATATTAATAAAAAAATTTCCGCACTGGCCGGAGAATTGGGTGTGGATGTATCCTTTTTTCAGTCAAACCATGAAGGAGAACTGGTACAGAGAATCCAGGACGCTATGGGTGTTTTTCAAGCCATCGTGATCAATCCGGCAGCCTATACGCATACCAGCGTAGCGATTCGTGATGCCATATCTTCACTGGACATCCCGGTTATCGAGACGCATATTTCCAATATTTATAAGCGTGAAAAATTCCGTCATCATTCGTTCATTTCGGGCGTCGCCGTTGGACAGATCGCCGGATTCGGACCGGAAAGCTATCTTCTTGCAGTACGAGCAGCTGCCGGGCTCGCGAAGGACGGCAGCAAGAAGTGAAGCAGAGACCGGAACAAAGCCGGACATCCCGGCTCAAACGCGTGCTGAAAAGTTATGATTTTCACGCTTTTCTCGTGACTCGCCGTGAAGATGTCCGTTATCTTTCAGGGTTCACCGGTTCAGCGGGCAGCCTTCTGATTTCCGCCGACAGGTCTTTTCTGATCACTGATTTTCGCTATAAGCTTCAGGCCCGCCTTGAGACCAGGGGATTTGCAGTTCATATCCAGAAAACGGATTTTTTTACAGCACTCCGGGACATAGCGAACCAAACAGGCTTGGTCAAGATCGGTTTTGATGAGTCAGCCATTACGGTGGAACAACTGAAGAAGCTGAAAAAACAAGGAGTCGCTTTCAAAGGCTGCCGGGATATCGTTGAACCGCTCAGGAAACAAAAAGACGAACACGAGCTGGCAAATATACGTCTTGCTGTTAAGCGGGCGGAGCAGTCTTTTCGTGAGCTGAAAAAATATATCAAGTCGGGTATTACCGAGCGTGAAATTGGCCTGAAACTTGATTACATCATGAGAGAGCACGGATCGAGAAAACCGGCATTCGATACGATTGTGGCATCCGCGCGCAATGGCGCCATGCCGCACGCGTCTACTACCAACCGGCGTTTGAAAACAGGCGATCTGGTTACGATTGATTTCGGAGCCGAAGCGAACGGGTACTTCAGCGATATAACAAGAACGTTCTGTCTGGGGAAACCGTCTGCCAGGCAGCAGGAAATCCATGCCCTGGTTTTACATGCACAGGCATCCGCAATCAAGTCGATCCGTCCCGGCGTCACCTGCAAATGTATCGATGACGGAGCGCGGGATCTTATCAAAAAAGCAGGTTATGGAAAATATTTTGGCCACGGCACCGGTCATGGCGTAGGTCTTATGGTTCATGAAGAGCCTACCATCTCATTCCGTTCCCATGATCGAGTTATTCAAAATATGGTTTTTACTGTCGAACCAGGTGTATACATTCCCGGATGGGGCGGCGTAAGAATTGAAGATATGGTTCTGGTGACAGATACGGGCATGAATGTCTTAACCACGTTGCCGAGGGAGCTTGATGGGCTTGCACGGCTATAATTTTGCCGGATCAGAATTTATAAAAAGCAATTTGTGCAAAGCCATGCATAGAGGGCGGCATTGCTTGCAATGAGAGAAGTATCGTGAATTTAGAACCTATTCAAAAAATCGTGGATGACTTTTGTTTGAACAGTCCGCTGAACGTAATAGAGGAGCTTGGTTCCCTGAGGATTTTTGAACACCCGTTGGTGTCAGTCGCCTCGGCGGAAGACGGTCTCTTCGATGAACTGAAAAAAGACGATGTCGTAGGACCCCAGCACCTGTCTCCGAAAGAATGGCTGGCAAGCAGCAGAGCAGTGATTGTTTATTTTTTGCCTTTTACCGAACGAATTCGCAAAGCAAATAGGGCAGCTAATCTGCCGGCTCGTGAATGGCTGTATGGCCGTATTGAAGGCGAGCAGTTCAGTGTCGCATTGCGAAAATATCTTGTTCAATGGTTTTTAGAGCAGAACTATGAAGCCCTGGCACCGACCTTGGACGGACGCTTTACGGTGACGAACCGGAGAAGCAACTGGTCGGAAAGACATGTTGCGTTTGTTGCAGGCCTGGGGACACTCAGCCTGAGCTGCTCGCTTATTACCTTGCGGGGATCAGCGGGCCGGCTGGGCAGCATTGTTGTCAGCGCCGAGCTTTCTCCGACGAAACGTTTCTACAGGACGAAGGATGAGAACTGCACACAATGCGGTGCATGCATAGTAAGATGTCCTCCGCTTGCAATCAATGAACATGGCAAAGACCATGCTGTTTGTTCGGATTACCTTGATCGTGTTCTGGCGCGGTATCGTCCCCGGTACGGCTGCGGAAAATGCCAGACCGGGGTGCCTTGTGAGGATCGGATTCCGGTCGGCGCAGGGCATCGGCCATGAGATAAATTAATTCTTATTTACAAGACAGTATAACTACGGAAAGAATGAAAGGAAGGGAACAAGAACGTGCCGGTATCTACTGCAGAATTTAGAAATGGATTGAAAATTGAGATTGATGGGGAACCTTATGTTATTGTGGAGTTTCAGCATGTGAAACCCGGCAAAGGCGGGGCTTTTGTGAGAACGAAAATAAAAAGCCTCAGAACGGGAAACGTGATCGACCGCACCTATCGTTCGGGCGAGAAGGTTGATGTCCCCCAGCTGGAAGAGAAAACAATGCAGTATCTTTATGCGGCGGACAAAGACCGCGTCTTCATGGATACCACCACCTATGAACAGGTGTCCATGAACGAACAGCAACTCGGCGACAGCATTAATTACCTGAAAGAGAATATGGAAATTAAAGTTCTCTATTATAAAAATCGCCCTATTAATATTGATGTGCCGATGTTTGTGGAGCTGGCAATTGCCAAAACAGAACCCGGAGTGCGGGGCGACACGGCATCGGGCGGGTCGAAGCCAGCCACCCTTGAGACAGGTGCAGTGGTCAAGGTGCCGTTCTATCTGAATGAGGGTGACGTCGTAAAAATTGACACCCGCACCGGAACATTTATTGAACGAGTAAAGAAATGAGCTCTGCCCGGCGCCAATCCGTCGATGAAAAAAAAGGAGTGGTCATGAACCTGAAAGAAATCAAAGAACTGATAGAAATGCTGAAGGGCACCGATATCTCAGAACTGGAAGTGGAGCGTTCCGGAGTAAAGGTAAAGCTACGAAAAGGCGGTGAGGTGACATTACATCCGCCCGTACCACGAGCGGAATATCAATATCCCCCAGTTCTTGTTCCGGTGAAACCGGAGACTCCGATGCCGACGACAGAAAAACCGGCAGAAGCGACCAAAACAAATCAGACCTTGGTGACAGCGCCTATTGTTGGGACGTTCTACCGCGCATCAGCACCGGACAAGCCGCCCTACGTGCAAACAGGCGACATTGTGAAAAAAGGCCAGGTGCTGTGCATCATTGAAGCGATGAAACTCATGAATGAGATCGAATCAGAATCTGCCGGAAAGATTGTCCAAATCACCGTAGAAAACGGCCAGCCCGTAGAATACGGGCAGACGCTTTTTGTGATTGAACCGGCGTAAAACCGTGCCTTCTCGAACTGTGAAAATACGATCCAAGGAGTAATTGCGTGTTCAAAAAAATTTTAATCGCCAATCGCGGCGAAATCGCACTTCGTATTATACGAGCCTGCAAGGATATGGGCATCAGGACGGTTGCGGTGCATTCCACTGCTGATGCAAATTCACTTCATGTTCGGTTTGCCGATGAGAGCGTGTGCATAGGTCCACCGAAAAGTGCAGACAGTTACCTGAACGTGCCTGCCATTATTAGTGCGGCCGAAATTACCGACGCAGAAGCAATCCACCCCGGCTACGGTTTTCTCGCCGAAAATGCCAGTTTTGCTGAAATCTGCAATTCTACCGGAATTCGGTTTATTGGTCCGAGCCCTGAAAGTATCAAGCTCATGGGGGATAAAGCCAAAGCGCGTGAAACGGTGAAAAAGGCAGGAGTCCCTGTGCTTCCGGGCAGTGATGGTATTGTGACGGAGGAAAACAGCGCTGTTGAAATAGCCCGTGCACTCGGTTTTCCGGTGATCGTCAAGGCAGCGGCAGGTGGAGGCGGCAAAGGGATGCGGGTGGTGATGGAGGAGGCGGAGTTCGGGAATGCTTTTATCATGGCCCAGACCGAAGCTCTGGCCGCTTTCAGCAATGCCGATGTGTATATTGAAAAATATATTCTGCAGCCTCGCCATATAGAAGTGCAGCTTATGGCTGATGAAAAAGGAAATGCGGTATATCTTGGCGAACGGGAGTGCTCTATTCAGCGCCGGCACCAGAAACTGATAGAAGAAGCGCCATCCGTCATCGTGGATGAAAACCTGAGAAAAAAGATGGGCGAAATGGCAGTTGCCGTTGCGAAAAGCGTGAAATACCGCAACGCCGGCACCATAGAATTTCTGATGGATGAAAATAGAAATTTCTATTTCATGGAAATGAACACGAGGATACAGGTCGAACATCCCGTGACAGAAATGGTGACCGGCATTGACCTCGTCAAGGAGCAGATCCGGGTTGCCGCGGGGTTGCCGCTTTCTTTCACACAAGATCAAGTCACCATAAAAGGGCACAGCATCGAATGCAGAATTAACGCAGAATGTCCGGAAAAGTTCACACCGTGTCCGGGAAAAGTGACGGCCTTTAATCCTCCTGGCGGACCGGGTGTACGGGTCGACACAGCGGCGTACACGCAGTATGTGATTCCACCGTATTACGATTCTCTGATCGCAAAGCTGATTGTGCATGCTGAGACCAGAGATGATGCTATTGTAAAGATGAAACGGGCACTTGATGAGTTTATTGTTGAGGGGGTTAAAACAACCATTCCGGTGCACAAGAAGATTCTTGCAGAACAGGATTTTCAGCAGGGAAACATCTCCACCAAATTTATGGAGCGGTATAATGTTCCCGTCAAATAAATTGTCAGGGCTGTGCCTCATCATCGATCAGGACATGCTTCGCACGGAACCTGAGCAGGCCATGCATCAGGCTCTGTCTGCCGGCGTGACTTTTTTCCAATACCGGAATAAACAAGGGACGCGAAAAGCAATTTATGAAATATCCATGCAACTTGCCCGATTGGCCCGCATGGCAGGCGCCCTGTTTGTCGTAAACGACCACACGGACATCGCGGCCGCGGTAGATGCGGATGGTGTTCACTTAGGGCAGGATGATCTTCCCCTCGTCTGTGCGCGGAAACTGTTGGGAAACAAAAAGATCATTGGGATATCGACCCATACTGTTGAACAGGCGCGGGAAGCTGAGGCGGGAGGAGCCGACTATATTGGATTCGGGGCAGTATTCCCAACGCCGACAAAGGAAGAGGCTGTTGCGCACGGACTTGAACTTCTGTCTGCCGTGAAAAAGGCCGTTTCAATTCCCGTTGTCGCGATTGGGGGCATTAATCAGCAGAATATTCAAAAAATTATGGAAGCCGGTGCTGACGGTGCAGCAGTTATTTCGGCAGTACTGTCCGCTCCCAGTATAAAACAGGCGGCTGAAGAACTGATTCATGGCATTCATGAAACAGGAACCGGAAGCCGGAAGACCGGAGGCGTTTCATGAAAAAAATTATCTCTCTTATAGTGCTCATTCTTTTTGGCATGATGCCAGGATGTTCACGCCAAAATGAAAATACCGTCAAAATCGGCGCAGCAGGACCCATGACAGGAAGTGAAAGCAAAATGGGTTTGGACCTTAAAAACGGAGTTGAACTCGCTATATCAGAATGGAACGCAAAAGGCGGCGTTCTCGGTAAAAAAATCGAACTGGTGGTGGGAGACGATGCTGCGGACCCCAAACAGGCAGTGTCCATAGCAAACAAATTCGTAAATCAGAAGGTAGATGCCGTTGTTGGTCACTGGAATTCGAACTGTTCCATTAATGCCTCTCCTTTTTATCATACGGCAAAGATCGTCATGGTTAGTCCGGCGACGACCAACCCTCGCCTGACGCTGCAAGGGTTTAAAACGGTCTTCCGCGTTTGCGGTACTGATGAACAGCAGGGCAATGTGGCGGCTCAATTTGTTCTCAACAAATTGAAGTTAAAGAAAGTTGCGGTTATCCATGATCAAACAACGTATGGACGCGGATTGGCTGATATTTTTAAAAAGGCCCTGAGCGATAAAGTGCAAATCGTTTATTACGGAGGGGTCGCACCGGGAGACCCCGATTATAAAGCGGTGCTTACTTCGATAAAGGAAAATAAACCGGAGCTGTATTTTTTCGGCGGAGTTTATCCTGAGGCTGGCAGACTCGTGCGTCAGGCGAAAGAGATCGGGATGAACATACCGATGCTGACCGGCGATGGTGTTTATGATCCGACGTTCCTCCAAATAGCGGGAAAAGCAGCAGAGGGAACGTATGTGACGTTTGGAAAAGAACCCTTGGGGCTTGCTTCGGCCAGGTCATTTTTGCAGAATTATAAAACAAAATACGGTGAACCCGGTCCCTATTCGATCTATGCTTATGATGCGGCAAACATTCTTCTGCAATCAATCGCGGCGGCGAATACCACCGATGGAACCAAAGTCGCCGAGCATATAGCAAAATCGACGTTTCAGGGAGCGTTCGGAACCATATCATTTGACCAGCATGGGGACGTGGCAATAGCTCCCTATGTCGTATGGCAGGTAAGAAACGGCCAGTTTAAACAGATCCAGTAAACCAAAAGGTATTTGAAGTATGTTTACCCAGCAGCTTATCAACGGGCTCGCTTTAGGCGCAGTCTATGCTCTCATAGCGCTCGGTTACACCATGGTTTACGGCATTCTCCAGCTCATTAATTTTGCTCATGGTGAAGTATATATGCTCGGTGCGTACGTGGGCATTATCATGCTGGGTGTGCTGACTGCGCTGGGATTGCCCGCCTTTAGTTTGCCGCTTTCGATTGCAATCGCTATCCTTGCCGCCATGTTTTTTTGCGCTTCCTACGGAGCCGTGATCGAACGGGTTGCATACCGTCCTCTCCGAAATGCAGCTAAACTTGCACCGCTCATCAGCGCCGTTGGCGTCTCAATAGTTCTTCAGAATGTTGTAATGCTTGCTCAGGGAAAAGAATATAAAAACCTTCCTCCCATGCTCCCTTCAGAAGGGATGAATGTTTTCGGCGCCAATTTGTCCCCGGTACAAATATTCATTCTGGTCGCTTCCATTCTGGTCATGACAGCTCTCCATTTTTTCATTACGAAAACAAGGTTGGGAAAGGCGATGCGTGCTACATCCCAGGACCGCATGATGGCGGGGCTGGTCGGCATCGATATCAATCGGATCATTTCTGTTACGTTTATGATCGGTTCCGCGCTTGCCGCGGTGGGCGGTGTTATGGTGATGCTGTACTATGGCGTTGTACATTTTTTTATGGGCTATATCGCGGGGGTCAAGGCATTTACTGCCGCCGTGCTGGGGGGGATCGGCAGCATTCCCGGGGCGATGCTCGGTGGATTTATGCTGGGACTTATTGAAAATTTTGGTGCAAGTTATCTGTCAAGCGTCTATAAAGATGCTTTTGCATTTATTGTTCTTATTATTACCCTGATCATTCGCCCTTCAGGTCTCCTCGGAGAGAAAAACGTGGACAAAGTATAATCCTGTGCGTTAGTCAGCATTGAGGCGTTTGGTTTCATGGTTTTCAAGTTTCAAGCAGGGACTTGATGTCCGTTAGTTTTTCCTCTGCAGCTTTTTTACCCCGCCGGAGCAGTTCTTTCGGTTTTGAAAGATCATGCAAGGCAATTCCCTTGGCATTGATCTGAATAACGGCGTCCGCCAGTTTTTCCTCTTCTCGTGCGTTTTTGGCTGCCCAAAGAGCCGACAGGTGCATGGCAATTGTAAAGATCGTGTCATACTGCTCTAATTCCAGGGCTTTATAATTAACATTCACCGCAATGACTTTGTCCGCGCCTAATTCCTCGCGCACCGTTCTGACCGGGACCAAGCTTGCCACGCCTCCGTCGATTAACATCCTTTTGTTGATTTCCGTGGGAGTAAAGATAATTGGCAGGCTGCAGCTTGCCTGGACAGCTTTTGCCAGAGAGCCGCTGGTAATGCTGACTTTCTCTCCGGTGTGAAGATCAGCAGCGACGGCGGCAAAAGGAACGGTCAGGGAAGAAAAGTTCTTGACCGGCAGTATCCGCTCCATAAAATGAAAAATTCCTTCGCTGGACACAAAGCCTTTTTTGGGAAGAGTAAATTTCAGCAGGTTGTTCCAATTTGTTTTGAGTGCGATGCGCCTGATTTCAGGAATCGGCATGCCGGCGGCATACAAGGCGCCGATCATGCTGCCGACGCTGGTACCTGCGATCGCACGAATGGGGATATTTTGACGTTCCAAAACGTCCAAAACTGCAATATGCGCTATGCCGCGTGCGGCCCCTCCGGAGAGCGCCAGCCCGAGTCCTGAGTATTCTCTCATTGCCCTGCAACTCCGGTTTAGCCTCTGCTGCTGTAGTTGATATGCTGCATGATGGATAGAAAATCATGCATCTCTATTTCCCGGGAAACTTTTTCATTGCATGTTTAAGATGCATGCTCATGTCTTCGAAGGCATGAAGCATATCAAGATACGTCGAAGATGCCAATGAGCAGCATTTTGCGTTTATAAGACGCACTTCATGCAAAGTTGAAAATTCGATGGTCATACGGCCGATTGCATCGCTTACGGCAATAACGCTTTCTATGATTGCCTTTTCTCCGGTTACTGCTGCATCACCTGCTTTTTTGAGAGCATCCTGAACGCTTGCGAACAATTGTTGAGCTTCGGTGATGGCTTTATCGGTAAATAACACACTTCCTTTAATCCGCTTGCGGATATTTTCAATAAGGCGCATGGTGCTGGTTGCTATGCTTTTGATATGTGAGGGGACAACCAGCAGAGACCGCGCTTCTTCGTTTGTTGCCGCCATTTTTGCGAGAGACGCAATAATCTGCACTTCTTTCGTCTGGATTTCCTGTGCGAGTTCATCTGCCTGGCTTAAGGATGAAAGTTTATTTTTTGAAAACGCATCTTCCGCAAGGCCTACGAGTTCCCGTACTTTGTGCAATGTCAGGTACATATCATGCTTGATGTCTTTCAAACTTTGCTCCGTCATGAATACATCCTCCTTCGTTTAACGTAACGGTAATAGAAATGCTGGCGTGTAAGTATACAGCAGAAAATCTGTGTTATTTTAACATATTTTGATTATTTTCACAGGTTTTTTCTTGACTTCAGCAAAAGCCGCTGGTATAACCTGAACTATATCCATATCTCCTGTTTTGGAGCTGGTCATGCCTTTTTTTGCCGGAGAAATATACGTTAGTGACGTTCATAAGAAGCCGGTGCTTGATCAGACTGGAGAGGAAATTGGAAGACTCAAAGACATTGTTGTGGGTATTGGCGAACCATTCCCTGCCGTTACCTTTCTTGTCGTCGCCTCTGGCACCAACCTGTACCTTCTTCCCTGGGACCGCATCAATCTTTTCAGCAAACGCGTTATTACGGCTAATCTTCGGGCAAATGACCTTACGGCGGCTTCACCCTCATCAAATGATATTTTGATCTGTCGGGATCTTCTGGATAAGCAGATAGTAGATATCAACGGCGCCAAATTGGTACGGGTCAATGATCTGGAACTAGGAGATGTAAACGGGAAGCTCTGTCTTGTTGCAGCAGACATCGGTCTGAGAGGCTTGTTGCGCCGAGTTGGCATTGAGACGAAAGGCGAAAAAACCCTTTCCTTTTTTAAATATAAGCTGCCGCATAAGCTTATCTCCTGGCACTATGTTCAAACCATCGAACCGAATGTGACCCGGCTTACCCTTACGGTCTCCGGCAAAAAGGTTTCCAGCATGCATCCCGCCGACCTTGCAGAAATCATCAGCGAAGTGTCCCAGAAGGAACGTACCGCCATATTCGGTACGCTCGATGTTGACACGGCGGCCGAAGCCCTGCATGAACTGGAACCGCGCGTTCAGGTGGACATCATCGACGATATGTCCAAAGAGAGGGCGTCAGACATTCTCGAACGCATGCCGCCCGACGAAGCAGCAGACGTACTCGGAGATCTGCCGGAAGCCAAAGCACAGGAACTTATTAATCTCATGGAGAAGGAAGAGGCAGAGGACGTGCAGGAACTTCTGGAACATGAAGAGGACACTGCGGGTGGTCTTATGACCACTGAGTATCTCGCCTATCCTCCGGACATGACCGTGGAGGAAGCAATCAAAGAACTGCGGCTTGAAGCTCCGAACGTTGAAACCATTTACTATCTCTATGTTCTGGACGATGAAGAAAAAATTATAGGAGTATTGTCTCTTAAACACCTGATCCTTGCTTCACCGCATACGCTTCTGGGCGACATTATGATTACGCCTCCGAAAACACTTCCACTTGATGCGGCAAAAAAGGACGTAGCTGAGTTTATTTCCAAGTATAATCTTCTTGCTGCACCGGTTGTTGATGATGACATGATTATGAAAGGGATTGTGACCGTGGACGACGTTCTTGATTTTCTCCTGCCGCCGGCATCAAGAAAGAAGCGAAGAAAGTTATAACTCTTCGGCGTCGGGGAGCCTGCCTCTGGCTGGTCAATCGACTTTTTTTATCTTGTTTTCCACATGCCTCAAGAATACTTGATAGATAGGAACTATGCAGTGGTGTTTGCACGAATAAAAAGTTTTTTTTCGAATAACAAATTATTTACCATGCTCGCAATCATCGGGCCCGGTTTTATTGCTGGAAACGCCGGGAACGATGCAGGCGGTATTGCAACCTATTCCATCGTGGGCGCCCGCGAAGGCTATGGCTTGTTATGGGCGTTGCTTCTTATTACTATTGCTCTGGCAGTAGTTCAGGAAATGTCTTCCCGCATGGGTGTCGTGACGGGAAAGGGATTCGGCGATCTTGTGCGTGAACACTTCGGCGTCAAATTGACGCTAGCCGTCATGGCGCTTTTGATTGTCGCCAATCTTACGGTCACTATTGCGGAATTCGCCGGGATTGCCGCGAGCATGGAGCTATTCGGGGTGCATAAGTATATTTCCGTGCCCATTTCTGCGTTTATTGTCTGGTTTGTGGTGCTGAAGGGGAATTTTAAACAGGTGGAACGGTTCCTGATTCTGATTAGCTTCATTTATTTGACCTATGTTTTGTCTGGATTCATGGCAAATCCGCCCTGGCAGGAAGTGGCAAGACAAATTGTTTTGCCGCACGTCAAGTTTGACAAAGATTATTTTCTGCTGTTCATTACCATGGTGGGGACGACAATTACGCCGTATATGCAGTTCTACCTTCAATCAGCCGTTGTCGACAAGGGGGTCCGGATCGAAGACTACAAATTTGCCCGTCTTGATGCATATGCCGGTTCGATCATGACCGTATTTATTGCATTTTTTATTGTTCTTGCCACCGGAACCTTGCTGCATCCGGCAGGAGTGGTCGTTGATTCCGCTGAAGATGCCGCCCGCGCTCTAGAACCGCTTGCCGGCAATTTTGCATCCCAACTCTTTGCTGTCGGACTGCTGAACGCATCATTTCTGGCTGCGTTTGTCCTGCCGCTGGCTACGGCCTATGGTCTGTCCGAGGCGTTCGGATGGGAATCGGGCATTAACAAATCTTTCAAGGAAGCACCGCAGTTTCTCGGGTTCTATACCGCTTTTATTGTCATTGGTGCCGGAGTAATTATGATCCCCGATGTGCCGTTGATCAGGATCATGTTCTTGTCGCAGACAATAAACGGTATCCTTTTGCCCATTGTCCTTATTATTATGCTGCAATTAATCAACAATCGGGAAATCATGGGAGAATATGTCAATTCAAAACGAATGAATGTAATCGCCTGGATAACTGTTGCAACCCTTATTCTCCTGACGGTTATGCTCCTCATTGCAAGTTTCTTATAGCTCTCATTACTCTATGATTCGTAGAGTATGGGATCCTTAACACCGGCTTCTTTGAACCCTTTTAAACGCAACACGCAGCTCTCGCATGTGCCGCATGCCTTTTCGCTGTTTTGGTAACAGCTCCAGGTAAGATGCAGCGGTGCGCCACGTGATGCGCCTGTCGTGACTATTTCCGATTTTTTCATGTGGATGAGAGGTGTAATAATGTCAATCTTGGTTTCCGGTTTGGTGCCGGTCTCGATGACTTTGGTGAATGCTTGATAGAATATTTCCCGACAATCAGGATATCCCGAACTGTCTTCTTCAACAGCACCGATGAATATTGCATTGGCACCGATAACCTCCGCCCATGACACCGCAATGGACAGGAGGTGTGCGTTTCGGAAGGGAACGTAGGTCACCGGGATTGCAGTTTTTTGATTTTGCAGCGCAGCATGCTGAATGGTTGCCTCCGGAACGGAAATATTTGTGTCAGTGAGCGCCGACCCGCCAATTACTTTTAAATGCTCAATGTTCACGATGAGCCGTTTTTCAGCCTTATAAAAATCCGCAATCTCGTTAAACGCGCGCAATTCGCGGGC
This sequence comes from uncultured Nitrospiraceae bacterium, assembly GCA_964586075.1. Taxonomy (GTDB): domain Bacteria; phylum Nitrospirota; class UBA9217; order UBA9217; family UBA9217; genus JBAZLV01. The sequence continues at coordinate 49,897 of CAZPGZ010000007.1, forward strand.
CTCTGTTCTTTGACCGTAATTGATATGCAGAAAGGCTGTTCGGTATCGTTCATGCGCAATTGCCGCCGCAACGCAGCTGTCCATGCCGCCGCTGACCAAAATGATGGCAAGATCCTTTTTCATGTTCCAAGTGTACCAGCCTAGAGATCAAAATTCCACTGCTTTTTCCTTGAGGCTGAAAATCATTAGACTTTTATGTTTATCTGGGATATTCTTTCTTTGCGGATTGAAGAGAGTGTTTCAGTTGCAATATGAGTCTCACATGCTTTCTAAAAAACTGTTTTTTGAGTTCACCAGAAATATAAGCGCAAGAAAGGACGTGATTATGGAAGCAGCATTAAATCGAAAAGTTTTTGAAGATTTGAGCTATGGGTTGTATATCGTTTCTTCTTTTAATGCAGATCGTCTGAATGGGCAGATTATCAATGCCGCCATTCAGGTTACATCCGATCCGCCAAGAGTAGCAGTGATCATTAATAAAAAAAATCTGACTCATGAATATATTCTCACGAGCAAGGCATTTGCCATATCCGTACTGGAGGAAACAGCACCCCTTACTTTTTTCGGTCCTTTTGGTTTTCGATCCGGCAGGGACATTAATAAATTTGCCAAAGTTCAATTTAAAAAAGGAACTACCGGTTGCCCTCTGGTCATCGAACATACCCTTTCTGTTCTGGAGGCGAGGGTTATGGAACAAATTGATTTGGGGACACACACGATTTTTATCGGAGACACAGTGAGTTCTGAAGTCCTGAAGGACGGGAATCCACTTAGTTATCAATACTATCGTGAAATCTTGAAAGGGAAATCGTCCGCTAATAGCCCTACCTATATATCTGGAAACTAATAGTGTGTGTGGCAGGAGAGATGATTGCTCGGGAAACAAAGTGAACCGGCTTTTTGTTTTGTGCGACCATTGTCGAATGCCTGTTTGCAATCACTATGACACTGTTAAGAAGTCAATTCGGCAAGCCGCTCAGCATTTTTTATGATAAATTTCCCGTCGCTGTCGGTTACCAATCCATCTTTTTTCAATTTGCTGAATGTTCTGATTGAAGTTTCAACAGTCGTACCGACCATATCCGCAATGTCCTGCTTGGTCAGCCGCATGTCGATCAACATTCCTTCGGTCGTTTTCACTCCAACCTTGTCTGACAATTTAAGAAGAAGGGACGCTATCCGCGCTTCCACTTTTTCAAGAGCGATATTTTTCAAAGAATCATGAGAATTTTTCATCCGGTCGCCGAGCCGAAGCGTGATGGAATACATGAAGTTTGGAAACTGATCAATGAGACGGGCCAGATCTTGCCTGGATATTTTGATTACCTCGGTGTCTTCCATCGCAACTGCATTGGCGGGGTAGGGAATATTTCGTAAAACAGCCACGCCGCCGAAGATATCCTGGGGAGAAATGATTTCGAGGATCAGTTCCTTGCCTTCATTCGAAAGCTTGGTGATTTTGACTTTTCCCTTCACCACAATATAAAACCATTCCGGTATGTCTCCTTCCGAAAAAATGTCTTCTTTTTTCCTAAACTCCGTTGTACTGAGGTGAGGTTGAAGCCCTCTTAGCTCTTTATCGGTCAGATTTTTAAAGAGGTCGATTTTTTTTAAATTTATCATTTGTTGTTTACCACAGGTTCTGCCTATATGGATTATATGTCAGTAACTTTCTCATTTCGAATGTTGATTTCATCCTGCAGCAATTTGGTATAAATTTGAACCACCTGCTGTTCCGTAGAGTCTTGCGTCCCCGTATTGTCGATAACATAGTCTGCATATGCTCGTTTTTGTGCAAGAGGCATTTGGCTGCGTATTCGGGCTATGGCATGCGAGCGGGTAAGTCCATCACGTAGGAGAATACGTGCTATCTGTTGCTCTTCCTCGGCATATACGACGACCGTTTTATCCATATTCCGGTAATAGCCAGTTTCAATAAGCAGGACGGCATCAAAGATGATTATCGCTGCGGGCTGGCGGTCGCGTATATGAGATACTTGGGCATGGAAGGAGTCAAAAACCTTTGGGTGCATACAACGATTAAGCCATGCCCTTTTTTCAGGATTGTTGAATACAATCTCTCCCAGTTTTCTGCGATCAATGCATTTATCGGGGAGAAGGATTGCGGTTCCAAAATAATCTACCACTTCTTGGTTTGCAAGTTGACCGGGTTCTAAAAGCTCGTGTACAATCCGGTCGGCATCAATAAGATGTGTGCCGAGTCTTTTAAATATCCTGGCAACGAAGCTTTTCCCGCTCGCAATGCCGCCGGTTAATCCTACTATAAGCATCGGTTTTCTCTTTCCATGTGCCCGGGCATTAAAAGGGACATTTTCCGGATGAATATAAGTTCGGCTTATTTATGCCGTCCGTATTAAGGCGACTGCGGCATTGAATACCCAATAGAGCATCCGAAGGCTTTTTATTATACCATCGGTAAGAAAAACGAGGTAGTCCATTTTTTCAGCAAGATAAACATATACAAGGAGCGCGAAGAAAAAAATATTGAACAAATAAATAAGCGGGTAGGAGAAAAAAACACCGTATTCATGAATATCTGTTTGGTCAGTTTGGAGAAAGATAAAGGTTAGCACGAGGTGAAAAGCGAACGTGGAGCCGGATAAAAATACCAGCACAGCGATTACTGTGTCCTGAAGATTCGCGTTGCGTGCGAACCAGTACAGGATGAGCGCAAGAAAGGTATAAAGCGGAAAAAAGTAGGGAGCGAGTGTGATAATAAAATTCGATTTCGTTATAGTAACGCGTCCACCTCTGTTGCTTGCATGGATAGATTTGACGGATCCGCCGAAAAGTACGGCAAAGAATGCATGGGTAAGCTCATGCCCCACAACATACGTGAGAATTGGCTTTTTAAAAAGGATATGAACAACCAGATATGCAAGGCAACCAGCTGCAAAATAATACGGAGTGTTCAATTTATATTGAACAGTTAGAAGAGTGGAACCAAACTGCCAGGTAAATCCGATACAAAATGGAACAAGTGCAATGCCAAGAACAATTTTGAGTATTTTTTTTGTCATCGTTTACGGTGTGAAAATATGAGTATGAATATTTCGAAACCTTAGGCCGGCAATTTTGGTTTCAGTGTCTTTTTACAGTAGATTTTCGAGAAGAAATCTGACCAGGAGATCGGTGTCGGACAGCTTGTCGAGAAGCTCTTTTTTCTCACCTAAAAATCCTGGTTCGACGATATACGCTGTATCCTTATAGATGATTGAGTCCATATAAATTTCAGCGTGGATGGCCCTGAGGTCCTTTTCCAGTCGGATTTGACCGACAAAGTTATTGGAATCGGCGCTGTCGTCCGCTGTCTTCAGAAAACGAAACGCCGGTTCCAATTCAAAGGTAGGATTGTCCTTGGATATAATGGTTATTTCATTGCCGATCAGTTTTATTTTCCCCTCACTGATCAAAGCATCAAGAATATTTTGGGAAAAGAATAATTTATGCATATCAAAAAAACCTGAGGGCAGCATCTGCATCTGCTAAACAGTTCTTTGCATTTTTATGAGAACAAAAGCTGAGGTTATTGCAAAAAATAGATTTGCAAGCCATGCAGCAAGAATCGGCGGCAAGTGTCCTGAATTGCCGAGCGATTGGCCAATGCCCATCAGCGTCAGGTACGCAAAGGCAATAAGAACGGCAAAAGCGATTCCTTTTGCCGTACCGCCGGATCTGACCTTATGAAATGAGAATGGAATTGAAATCAGGATGACCAGTAGGCTTGCAAACGGAAACGCAAGCTTGCTGTGCAGCTCAACCTCGTATTTGGCAGCGTCGTATCCGCTTGATTTCAATCGTTTTACATAGTCCCACATTTCACCGAAGCTCATTTCTTCGGAATCTTTTACGATCATTCCCAGATCGTCAGGATTGTCCACAATATTGAAAATTTCATTGTCGGAATTCCTGGTGCGGACAGTATCGTCTGTAATGGTGGTTGTACGGCTTTTTTTCAGTCGCCAAACTCCCTGATCCCAGAGAAGACTTTCCGCGGTTATCCGCTCATGAATGGAAAAGTCAGGGTTCAGCTTGTAAATGTTTAGACCGCGCATTTCCGTGCGGTTTGGAGATATCAGGTCGATGTTCGCGATGCTGTTGTTCGGACCTCTGAGCCAGAGTTTTGATTGCTGGAACATGACCTGTTGCTGCTTTTTTTCAATTTCAACGGAGCGTATATACGTGGCCCGCGAGGTGCAAACTGGCATGATAAATTCGTTATTAATAAAACCAAAAATTGATACTAAGAGACCTCCGGCGAGGAGTGGGGATACAATTTTGAACAAACTCACTCCACCCGCCCGCATGGCAATGATTTCGCTGTGGCCCGAAAGATTGCCGAGGGAAAGAAGGGCTCCGATGAGTGTAGCCATGGGAAGCGACATGGAAATCATGACCGGCATGCTGTAAAGAAAATAGCGTGCTACCTGCAGAAGTGTCGCGTGGTGTTTGATAAGCCTGTCTGCCTTCTGGAGGAATTCGACGCAAAGATATACTACAAGAATGCAAAGCAGCACACCCGCAACCAGTGAAATAAATTCCTTAAAAATATATTTGCTGATCAACGTCATACCGATATCTACTCCTGAACATTATGCATTATGTCTTATCTGGTTATCCCAGCAGTGACCTGTTGGTTTTTACAATCCGTTTTCGTATATCAAAGTACCATATCGCCAAGGTGTTCATAATCATAAAATTGATATCTTGCCCTTTTTTAAGAACGAAGAGAGCAGCAACAAGCACCATAAGGACATTTGGTATTAAAAAGGCCAGATAGGGGCGGACAGTGTTTGTTTCTGCGAGGTTGGTCGCCGAACCGAGGATGATGTAATAAACGAGGAAAACCAGCAAAGCGATAGCGACGCCGGCGGATTTTCCGGAGCGGCTCTTCCGTATCCCCAGCGGAGCGCCGATCAATCCGAGAATGATGCAGGCGAAAGGAATTGTTACACGCTTGTACAATTCAGTTTCAGCCGGGTACGTTAGTTTGTTTTCTTTTTTCAGTCTGCCGATTTCATGGATAAGTTCCAGCGTTCCGAAATCGCGATAATTTCTTTGTGGGGCGCCTTTTTGTAAAAGTGCACTGCTGATATCGAGGTAGAGGTTGCCTTTGTCGAAATTCATGAATGTATAGGTTCGGTCGTCTTTCGGCTGCATGTGAATTGAGCCTTCTTGCATGGCCAGCGTGACATTGAGCGATTGCGGATCTGCAATGAGTTTTCCGTGGCGAGCCACGACAGCAAAAGGCTCCTTGGAGGAGCGCTCATCAGAGATGAAAATCCCTTCAAGTCTGTCTTGTGATTGCATTTTGTCTACATAGATGACCACGCCGTCAAAGGTGTTGTTGAATACGCCGGGTTCTATGCCTACCATCGCCCGGGATTTGACCATGTTGAACAGGTGTGCCTTGAGGGCGGCGTCAGCGCCGGGCACCAGAGCAAGTGAGGTAATCATTGTCACGGTAAAGCAGATCAGTGCAAAAAAGAAAACGGGACGGATCATGCTGTACAGGCTGACGCAGGATGCTTTCATCGCTGTTATTTCCGAGTCAGAACTCAGCCGGGCAAACGCGGTGAGCGAGGCAATGACGAGTGACATCGGGATGGTAATGACCAAAAAACCGGGGATAACGTATGCAAATACCTGAAGAATGGACAGTAAAGATGCTCCTTTGGAGATAACGAGATCAGCTAGTCTGAAAATTTTATTGAGGAAAAGAACAAGCAGAAGCACCGTCATGCTGAGAAAGAACGGTGGCAGCATTTCCTTGAAAATATAGCGGTCCAGTATTTTAATCGATGTCATGGCTATTTTCTGATTTCCTCGAGTATGTTTATATCAAGTTTGTTCATGCCAAAATAGTCTTTCTCAAGCTCTTCTACGTAAAACCGATCAAGGCCGCTGTTTGTCAGAAAATCCTCACGCACGCGATTGTCACGGGAGACAATAATGTGGGGAAGCAAGTTGTTAAGATAGAACGATTCTTTTCGAATGTCGAGGATAATTTCTTCAAAAACGCTGTGTGGAATGGGCTGCTGGACGATGCCTTTTGCCTGGATTTCCCGATTCAGGTCCTGAATGAAAATTTCCTGGTCCTCTTTCGAATTCAACTCCGCGTAAATGCTTTTAAAGCGGTCTTTGATGTAGCGGTGGATAGTAGTATAAAGTCTGTCGTCTTCATTGATTTTGCTGAGCGATGAGGAAATGTCCCGATAGGTGGTATCGCCGGCTTTGATCTGCAAAAGTCCCTTGAATAAACCTTCAATTTTTTTGCGGCCATAGCGGGTGAGGTATCGGTTTTCCCGAAGGGGATCGATGAACAACTCCCGAAACAGATCCGCGTGAATCTCCTCGAATACGGTTTTATTGCCGGAAAGACTGCGGATGTTGTCGTCACTCAGGGTTGCGTTCTCCATAAAAGCAAGGTTGTTGATCGTGCTTGCGGTGCTGTCGTAACGGTCGAAGTAGGTGAGTATGGAACTCATTGATTCGAGTACGGACATGTCATTGGAGTCTCGCGCGTGTTCATCGCAGGCGCGGACGGTGTCGAGAAGAAGTCCCTCGAAGGCCTGATCTCGATACGTTGTGGATTTTTGTTTGGCTTTTAACAGCTTAACCAGATCTTCCAGGGAAAGGTGTCCGCGTATTTTGTCATCCCTGAAGAACAATCCTTCCAGAATTGCACGCGTGTCCTTTACGTATTCAGGCTCTTCAACCTCTATGATTTGCATATCTTTCAGAAGGAGTTCGTCGAGCGTGTCGAACAGGTTATGCGGGATGTTGAGCCGCAGGCTCAAAGTCCGCAGGCGGGACAGCTTTGCCAGCTCGGAAGGATTCACCTCTCCTTTTTCTGATACGGCAATGAGTATGTCTTTGTATTCATCGACAATTTTTTTGTTTTCCGGAAGTTTATACATGCCGTCGATTTTAATGCGCTCTTGCTGGTAGGGGATGATTTTATATTTGTTCGCAAGGTCATCCAGAATGGTATAGGCTTCCGCAGAAAGTATTTTCTGCTCAGAATATAGTTTGTTAAAAGTATTAAAATATTCCTCGTTGTGTTTGTTCAGCAGGCGAAAGAGAAAAACAAGGGCCCGGGCATCGTCCAGTATGTCAAATATTTCCCGGCACAGTTTGGTATCGTCTGCTGCGCCGACCATTGTGCTTCGTTTGAGCTGTTTGCCGATGTTTTTGAGGATGTCTCGTTGAATTTCTTTTATCTCGGCTGTCCGGGAGGAATGCACGAAAAAAAAATAGTTTGAAACCGCATGGCCGGTGAGAAAAACGTGATCAAACGATTCCTGGCCCGCCGTATCGTTGGTAAAGGTAATGCTGTCGCTTTTGTCGTAGAAGGCGCCGTACATGACAAGCCGGTTGGAAACATCTTTCCGCAGGAGGTCCTTTAGCGGGAGGTCGACGCCGAACATGTACTCGCACAGGCTACCGCCTGTGCCTGTAAAACTGATGCCGCCTGGTGATATAATGAATTCGTTTCTGCCGGAGAAGAAACGGTCTCCGTCTGCAAGTGATTCATAGCAGTATCTGCTGCTTAAATCTGCGCCCGTGATGGTGACGAAATAATCAAGATTTTCAGCCGCATTTCCATGCAGTTTGATTTCATGAATCATAACAAAATATTATAGCAGACCACCTTCTTTTTTCAAAATAAAAAATTTTTATAACACGGCAATAACATGCGATCTTTTTTAAGCATACTGAGAACAACGTGTGAATACATTTTCTTTCGAAGTATCGTACTTTGGTTCTGGAACCGATGAATACGGACAACCTGCTTCGGGTCGTTCAAGCAACGGGAAGAACCATAATGTTCTTGATAGCAGGAGACAGAAATCGTATACTATAGCAGCGGAAAGGTATCTGAAGGTAAGGGCGAAAATAAGCCGCTGTGATGCGAAAATCGATAAGTTATAAGAAAAATTTTTTTTTGTATGTACTGCTTCTTGGCGCTGCGCTTTTTATTGTCTGTATGATTGTGCTGGACAAACAAAGCGTCAAAAAAGTAATTGTGGCCGGAGATCAGGCTCCCGAATTTCAGGGAACATTATTGGACGGTCGCAAGGTCGGATTGCTGGACTTGCGGGGGAGGGTGGTGATGATCCACTTTTGGGCTACCTGGTGTCCCCCGTGTAGAGAAGAGATGCCTGCTCTTGACAGGCTGTACCGTGACTTCAAAAACAAGGATTTTGAACTGATTGCCGTAAGCGTAGACGAAGATGTATCTGATGTCGTATCTGCTTTCCTGAAAAACAATAAAATAACAATGCCTATCCTGTTGGATGCTCGAAAGAAAATTTCCGGACTCTACGGCACCTATAAACTTCCGGAAACATATATTGTTGACCGCAGAGGCATTGTTCGCTACAAGGTCATCGGTCCTCGAAATTGGGGTAAAAACGAAAATATCAGAATAATTCAGTCTGCTCTCGATGGACAGTGAACCGGATGGCGTCTCTCTACTTATTTTTTTTGAAGGAGCGAAATTTCTTACCGGATTGTGTGAGAATAAAACAAACACACCATGAAAAAGTTTTTGTTTTTTGGACTGGGAATCATGCTTCTTGCCGTATTGGCTGTTTTCTTCTGGGTTATGCACGTGCTTTCCGACCTGCCCGATGTTTCTTCTTTAAAGCGATATCGTCCACCTGCCGCCGCAGAAGTGCTAGATAAAGACGGCAATCTTCTGACCCATTACTATGATGGAAAGTTCCGATTGTGGGTGCCGATTTCAAATGTACCCAGCATCCTTATTCAAGCGGTGGTTACTGCCGAGGATGATACTTTTTTCGCACACAAGGGTGTGAACTATAAAGCAACATGGGACGCACTGGTCCATGATGTCGAAAAGCGGCGGTTTGCACGCGGCGGAAGCACCATTACTCAGCAGATGATAAAAAACGTTCTCCTGAGCAAAGAAAAAACAATCAGCCGCAAAATCAGGGAGTATGTTCTGGCAACAAAAGCGGAGAAAGTGCTGACGAAACGCCAGATACTCGAAATTTATTTAAACGAGGTGGAATGGGGAGAAAATATCTACGGCGTTGAGGCCGCAAGCCGTTTCTATTTTGATAAACACGTCGGTGAAATTACGTCTGCAGAGGCGGCCCTTCTAGCAGGCATGCTTCCGAATCCCCGGTATTTCAACCCTTACAAGAGGCCGGAAAAATCCAGGGACAGGCAGGAACGCGTGCTGTTCAATATGCAGCAGGCAAAAATACTTACCCAGGAACAGTATAAGACAGCGTTGGCCGAATCGCTCACGCTGAGGCGTGAAAGCGCTGGCAGATTTTCTATTCCCGCTCTGGGATATGGAGGCGGCCGGCCCTGCTATGAACGTGCGCTGGAACAGGCGCTTCTAACGGTCTTTGGCGACCACGTTGTGTATAGAAGCGGCAAAACAGTGAGAACAACGCTGGATAAGTCTCTACAGGCTGAATTAAACAGGGAAAAGGACAGCAAAGGGAACGGCATGCCGGAAGAAGCACTGGTGGTGCGCCAGAATGGACTCATACGTGCCTTTGTTTGCGGACTGGAAAAAGAGCAGGAAGTACGGGATGCCGCTACTTCCCATTGGTTCACGTTCCCTGGGTATGAAGTGGGACGAATTGATCTATCCTCTGTAGAACGGGACGAAATTGTGCCTTCTGGTCAGGAAAAGTCGAAATAGCAATACCCCCAACTTGCTGCTTCCTTTTTTTCACGTTGAGCAAGGCTAGAACTCGATATTCGGCCTGATAATGAATTGGAAGTTGTCCCTGCCTGTTGCAAGCGATCCTGTATATTTTTTTGAGGAATCCCAGACAAAACCGACAGCCAGCGCAAGAGCGATCCGCCAGCTTTCAAACGGCCATTTTTTGTCCACTGTAAGATAATGCTGGATAGCGCTGAAGGTACGGCGGTCCATAGAGTACGTATATTCAATCCCGCTGTTGTTCAGCAGAAATGATCCCTCAGACTTATAATCAACTCTGCTTCTCCGGAATGAAAGATACAGCACATCAGTAATGTTCGGGTTGCCATGTTCCTTAGCTCCGATGCGAAAGCTCCAATTCAATTTTTTGACCGGTGATTTTCGGTCTCCTTTTATTTTCCACTCAATTTCCCACCAGTCGTCCTGAATCAGACGGTTATCTTTTATATGGAAGTTGCCGTAACTGATAAGGTATCCGCTGTAGCCGAGTCCCTTGGTGTCCTGAAGCCCGGGAACGGCAAAGTTAGCAACATTTCCGAAAAGAACTGAAAAGGCATACGGCTCCTCAAATCCGGCGGTAATGGTTTTGATCCAGTTAAAATTATCGGACACTTGAGCGTCCTGGTAAAATCGTTTCCAGTGGGATCTGACATATGTTCCGAAATACGGCAGCGGATTGACGCTTGCCTCCAGTACAATGAATTGCGGAAGAACAGCCGCCCGGGAGAGCAGTGCTCCATAAATTTCTGCTTCAGTCTTTTCTCCGAGGTCAGGAATAGGTTTCTGGGTAAGAGCGATTATAAAGTCAAGGTCGGTGTAATAAGCATCCGGTTCAAAGACGAGTTGAAATCGCTTAAACTCTGTTTGGGGAGGATCTGTTACCGGTTTGCTTTCTCCTGTGCCCGGCTGATCGCCAAAAGCAGGCACTGATATTGCGAACAGCGCAATGGTAAAAGAAAGAGCAGCGAACCATGCAGATCGTGATCGGCGCTTTCTGGCAAGAGCGATGCGTGCGGGCATGGACGGAGCATAGCACAGAGAAAAAAAGAAGTGAAGTCCTAAATAACTAAATCAGCAGCAACAGAAATTACACGGCAATAATCAGCACATTCGGGAAAACAGGAGAACCGTTGAAAGAAAACTATGTTAAACGGGTCTGCTGCACAACTCGTTGTTATACCAGCGCTTCTTCGCGTAGTTTGACGGAAACCACCCGCGAGCATCCCGGTTCCTCCATCGTAATGCCGTAGAGCGCATCGGCCATTTCCATGGTGCGTTTATTATGCGTGATGGTAATGAACTGCGAGCGGTTGCTCATTTCACGAATAAGCCGGGTAAAGCGCGTCACATTGGCTTCGTCAAGCGGTGCATCCACTTCATCAAGCATGCAGAAGGGGCTTGGTTTGACCAGGAAGGCTGCGAAGAGCAGGGCAATCGCCGTGAGGGCGCGTTCGCCGCCGGACAGGAGAGATATGGCCTGAAATTTCTTCCCTCGCGGCTGCGCGATAATTTCAATGCCGGACTCAAGAACATCAGTTTCATCGAGCAGGACGAGTTCCGCCTTGCCTCCTTCAAAGAGGAGCGAAAAAACCTCCTTGAACTTTTCCTGGATGGCATTAAATGCCTCGACGAAAAGCTCCTTGGTTTCTCCGTCAAGTTTTGCGATAGTTGCTTTAAGGTTGTTGATGGATTCGTTGATGTCGTTCTGCTGCGCCGAAAGAAGGTCATACCGCTCTTTCAGCTCATTATACTCCTGCAGAGCGTCCACATTGATCGGTCCCATTTGATCAATCTTATCGCGCAGCTCGGTGAGTCGCAACGCAGATTCTTCCATGTTGATTTCAAACTGGCCAAGCTCCTGGACAATGGATTCGAGCTCAACGTGATAGGATGTCCATATCCTGTCCTTCAGATGCTCAATCTTCATGCGGAGTTCAGTGCGCCTGACCTCGCACGCCGTGAGCTGCTTCTGGGCGATCTCGATATCATTTCTGCTGTGACGCGCCTGTTCTTCCGCTGTCTGGAGCGCCTGCGTCTTTACAGTGTGAGCCTCTTGTTTGGCATTGTAGACATCGCGTTGTGCTTCAAGCGTTGTGATATGCTCCTTGATAGCAACCTCTGCTTCGCTGATGGAAGATTCATGTTCAAGGATTTTTGATGCAATGCCTTCAATCTCGGCTTCACGCCTGGCAAGGCGCTCGGTCATGTCTGATTCGGTGCTTACGAGCGAGGAAAGATTGCGGGCAACGGCAGCGCATTTTTCCTGCAGCGCAGCGAGTCCCATTCTGATGTCGGTTATTTCGGCGCGTGCGGCTTCGAGATAATCTTTCTGCTGGGCTATTTCCACCTGGACCGCTTCAATGCTGGCCTGAGCGTTCGAGTGTCCAGTCTCGAGATTTTTAAGCAATTCACTTGCCTGTTCAACGCCGGCGTTTAAATCACGACGCAGCAGGTCGCGCTCCGCAGACGCGGTTTCGAGGGCAGCGGCGTGATCGTTTGTTCTGGTGATCTCATCGCTGATGGCAGAGCAGTCTTTATTTTTGTTCACCCCGTCTATTTCCAGGCTGTGAATCAACTGAGAAAGGTCTGTTTCCTGAATTTGGTCGGCTTCAATGGCATCTTCAACGGATTTTAATTCCGATTCGAGACCAGCGGTTACGGTTTTGAGCTCCGCGACTTCGTGCTCCAGGTCTTTTATCTCGCGCCGTTTGGTCAGCATGCCGGTGCCGCCTGCTTCTACGGTGCCGCCTGTTACAGCGCCCCAGGGGTCGACTATTTCTCCCGCTAGGGTCACGATGGTTTTGTGGATGCCGTTTTTGTTCCAAAGGGCAAGGGCAGTGTCCATGGTGTCCACGACCACGACGTCGCCCAGGAGGTATTCTGCAACATGGCTGTAATTATCGTTATACCGCACGATATTCAGGGCAGTTCCGATGACGCCGGCATTGCCATTTTTTACGTACGGTTCGGTTTTTATTTCCCGCGGTGTTTTCGGCACGAAGGTGCTTCTTCCCCCGCCCTGCGCCTTAAGATAGCTGATTGCCTTGAGCGAATCATTTTGTGAATCCACTACGACGTACTGAAGTCGGTCGCCGAGCACAGCTTCTATGGCGAGTTCGTACTGGGGATCGGTTTCGATCATGTCGGCAACCAGACCGTGAATCCGCCCGAAACGGTTTTCCGCAGACGCTTCTTTCTGTGCCGACATGACAGTGCGAACACCTTTTTGATAGCCTTCAAGTTTTTGTTCCAACTCGAGCAATGACCGGAGGCGCGAACTCTGGCCCGCAAGCGCATTGCGTGCCGCCCCAAGGTCGGATTCAATGGTCTTTTTTCTTCCCATCGCGTCTTCAAGACGGGCGCGCAGTGCTGAGCGCTCTTCCTGTGCTGCGTTCCGGCGGCTTGCGACGGTTGCGAGTTCCTGCTCTTTTGCAGCGAGGAGCGCAGACAGCTCCGATAGTTTTGCTGCAATCTCCTGCTTTTCCCTGATGTCCCGCTCGTCTTGCTCGCTAAGCTGGGTCAGGCGGGATTGGAGATTGGCGATTTTTGCTTTTTCCGCCGCTGATTCATTCAGGGCGTTGAGGATGCCCGCCCTTGTTTCTTCGAGAAGAAACTCTTTTTCTTTGAGTGCCTGTGTCAGGATTTCAAGAGAGGCTGTTTTTTCATTCAGCAAAGAGCTCTTTTCCTGAATTACCGCTTCCAACTCGCGGGTTTCATCCCCGTGCTGCGTTTTTTGCTCGGTTATGCGGGACAGTTCCTGCCGCAGGTACGTTATGTCGGCAAGGTCCCGGTTGCGCTGTTCGTTCAGAGAGGCAATCTGGCTCTTCGATATTTCAACGCGGTGTTCGGACCGATTTAGTGCCGACTCGGTTTCGTGAATTTTATGCTGGAGGGCCGTGAGCTCGTGTTCGGCGGAAAGGGCGTCCGCACGGGATTCTTCCATTGCTGCTTCAATTTTGCTGAGAGCTGTATGCAGTTCTGTAACTTCATCCTCGAGTTTTTTGAATTCCCGGCTCACTGCGACCCAGTCCTGTCCCAGGTTGGAATACTCGACGGCTGCGAGCCGGTGATCCAGGTCTTTCATTTCCGCCCGAAATTTCTGATAGCGCTCGGCTTTTTTGGCCTGACGGTCGAGTGAATTGACCTGCCGTTTCACCTCGGTAATAATATCGTTTACCCGGAGCTGGTTCTGCTGGGTAGACTCCAGTTTTGAGAGTGCTTCCTGCCTCCTGGCTTTGTATTTCATGACGCCGGCTGTCTCCTCGAACAGGAAGCGGCGGTCCTGGGGCTTGGAGGAAAGAATCTGATCAACGCGCCCCTGCTCGATGATTGCATGAATCTTGGCGCCCACTCCGGCGTCCATCATGAGGTCGCGGATATCCTTGAGGCGGCAGGGAATTTTATTGATAAGATATTCGCTCTCACCGGAGCGGAAAAGTCTGCGGGTGATCTCGATTTCGCTGTACTGCCCGAAACCCGACGGCAATGATCCTGAGACGTCCGTGAGCGTAAGGGTGACCTCAGCCATGCCGAGGGGTTTTCTGCTCTCGCTTCCGTTAAAGATGACATCTTCCATTTTATCGCCGCGGATATGTTTTGCGCTTTGCTCTCCCAGCACCCAGCGAATAGCATCGGAAATATTGCTTTTCCCGCATCCGTTTGGCCCTACAACCGCGGTAATTCCCGGCTGGAACTTTACGGTGGTTTTGTCAGAAAAGGATTTAAAACCGATCATTTCAAGTGTTTTGAGCTGCATAGATCTCCTTGGCAAACCATAAACAAGCGAATTTTCACCCGATCATTCCAGGCTTTTGAGAAAAAAGAGCATTTATAATCTAAAAAATCCTAATATTCCCCGTAGAAACCCATGGGGAAGGCAAACTATTTTGCAAAAATCGCAAAGTAGCGCTGGATGGTGAGTGCCGAAGTGATATTGTTAACAGCGTTTATATCATAAGCCGAGGGGTTTGTAAAGCGAAAAATAACAAGCTGAAGTATTTGTTTTTTCAGGACATACAATATATTGTGGTTTTTGTGGCTATGTTTCTCGCTGTTTTAGCCTCTTCAGCCCGGTTTTTATAGGCAAAAATATGGCCATACAATTGACAGCCAGAACGGCTGCAAACGACAGGATGATTGTCACCCAACCGGAAAAAGAAATGTGCCCGCCAAGGGTTTGGGCTATAAAGATGCGGTAGACCGGCCAGGATTCCAAGGCAATTACCAGTCCGATAAAAAGCATCGTCAGCAGCATATAGACGATTCCTCCAAAGCCAGTGGGAATCTGTGCAACATTCTCATGCTTGAATCTAGGAAATACCGCTCCGAGGCCGACCCCGAGAGCAACGATGCCGAATGTCATCATAAAAACAGTCGCGATCCCGAGATACTGCATAAATGGTGTAACTTGCAGAAGCGTATTCGAGAGGACGATCAAAATTTCAGCCAGTGCGAGCAGGGGCAGCAGACTGCTCCAGAACTTTGCCCAGAGAAAATCTTCAAGTGCCAGAGGTGCAGAACGGATAATCCAGAATGAATTGCCTTCAAGGCTGACTGCCGGGAATATGAACCGTACCGCGACCGCAGAAGTAACAAAGCCGACCATTCCCAGATTCAGAAACGATATCAGATTCTGCAGGAAAAAGCTCGGCATCGCCGCTCGTTCCAGAGGCAGCAGCTTGAAGCTGTAAATATATACGATCATGAGTGCGAGCAGGAGAAATATCTGAGACCATTGAGAAGTGTCCCGGAAGAAAAGCTTTATGTCCTTCAGCACGATGGCGCGCATTTTTCCTCGAAACGGGAACGAGATAACGTTGAAAAGAAGAACAACGGTGCGTGAGCGGGAAATGGCGGCCTTTTTCCCTTCTTGGGAGCGCGACCAACCGGTATAATAGATATTTCCGCAGACCCACTCGCCGATCACGGTTCCGGCAAGGGCGGTGCTCCAGAGCATGAGCAGATAGAATAGTGCTTCTCCGGTTGTCTTTCTCAGAAGCGGAGAGAGCGTTTCCGTGGCCCAGGTGCTCGGAAGAAGAGGGGAAACCGGCGTTCGCAGGGCGGTCAGATACTGGACTAGCGATGGAAACGTATCGGGATCGACGAGTTTTTCCGGTTTAAGAATCCTGAAGAGGATATACAGTGCCACAAAAAAGAGAAGCCCCAGAAGCACAATAATGTCTTTCGCTCTGCGGGCCGGAAATGCATTGACGAGAAGCATGGTTACGATAATACCGATAGCCGCGGGAATCATCAAAAAAGGGAGAAGCATCAGGACCAGACCGAGGTAATATGCGAGTGAAGCCTTAAACACCGTACCGTAAGCGATAAATACCGGCAGGCCGTAAATGAGCGTCATCCATGACGAGTCTATCATTGTTTCAAGGAATTTTGCACGATAGATGCTGTCGATTTTGACAGGGCCCGCAAGCAGGATGTTCAACTCCTCCGAAAGATAATACGTGGAAAGCGAGGCGACGATATTGCTGAAAAGAAGGATGGAAAAAAATGTCAGGAGAATCATGGAGAGCAGACGGAGGGCGAGCAGGTCTCCGAGGCCCTCGATGGTTCTGAAGTACATGAGCACCTTGTACGAGACGACATACAGGAAAATCCAGAAGCCGAGCCCCAAGAGGACAAGTACGGTTGTCTTCAAACCGTCACCCGGAGCAAGGCGAGTCAAGCGATTTCGGATGGCATTATATCGTGGGGTGAGGAGAAGGAGCATAGTTGTTTCATGATACCGTAGTCTGGTTTGTAATCATCGGTACGGCGGTTTTTTTATAGTTTCTTTGCAAAAATATTGCGGTGTTAGCCTGACTTTTTGAGAGATTTTGTTGTTTATAATCTCTCATCTTCTCCTGTTAATCTCAGAAAAATGGGCTCCAGGTGGCTGTTTTCCATCCTGGCCATGCGTCCTAGTTCTTCAACGCTTCCTTCGGCGATGATCGAGCCTTGATTTATAATCGCTACGCGCGTACACATCTGCTCCACAATTTCAAGCGTATGGGTGGACATGAATACGGCCACGCCTTTTGACGCAAGGTCTTTGAAAATATCTTTTACGAGCCGCGCGCCGCGCGGGTCAAGCCCTACCATCGGTTCGTCGACGACCAGCACTTTGGGGTCGTGGATAAGGGCCGATGCCATGACAAGTCGTTGCTTCATTCCGTGAGAAAAATTTTCGACCAGTTCGTCACGCCAGTCGGATAAATTGAACAAATCGAGCAACGCATTGATTCGGTTGTTGGGAGCATGCATGCCGTACAATTCAGCAATAAACCGCATGAACTCTGTTGCTGTGAGTTTCTCGTACAAAAACGGCCTGTCCGGGATGAATCCGGTGACAGCTTTTGCCTGGAGCGGTTCTTTCTGGACGTCATGGCCGCAGATAAGAACACTACCGTCCGTTGGCTGGAGCAGACCTGCCATCATTTTGATAGTCGTGGTTTTGCCCGCGCCGTTCGGCCCGAGAAAACCGAAAATTTCTCCTGAGGCCACTTCGAGATTGACATCCTTAACCGCGGCCAGTTTTCCGTAATTTTTCGTAAGATTGATTAGTTTGATCATGGTTCTCTATTGGTATTCGAGCACGGACACGGTCAGTTTCCCCACCAGTTTTACAATATCCGACTGTTTGTCGAGATTGCCGCTTACAAACCGGATATGCGTGACGTCTGCGGGGAACTGATTAAAGGTGGGATCAACAGCCATCCATTCTCCAACCCAGACTTCCGGCCATGCATGATAGTAAAATCCATCTTCCAGATACACGATGCCTGCCGTCATGCGGGCAGGGATGCCCGCCGCCCGGGCCAGCGCGGTATATAGCGCCGTGTGTTCGTTGCAATCGCCCTCGCGCTGGTTGAGGACCTCCAGGGCGCTGGGGATGCTCACAACCGGTTTTTTGGCAAGTGCGTTGTAGACCCAGTCATTCAGCTTTTTTGCGGCTTTATATGCATTAGACTCGCCGGAGAGGATCTTTTTGCTCTGATCGATTATCTTCCGGTCGTCGCTTTGAATAAGCGGGCTCGCCTGCAGGTATTCACGCAGATCAGGGTTTGCATACGGCAGTTGATAGCCGGGAACTGGGTCCGATGTGCTTATTTCAATGGTATCGCCTGTGAGCCTTTGACGGTCGCCGTTCAGTTGAAATCCCTTAAGAGAAACGCCGGCTAATTTTGCCTTGAGATATTTCGCTTGGGCAGAATTTTTGATCGTTTCGGAAGAAGGTATCCTTGTCAGAGCGATAATATCTACGACCGGTCCTTTTTGGTCGAGTTTTTTAGCTTTCTGCGGATTTTCTTTCAACAGCACATACCCCAGCGGGCTTTCCTCCCTGATGGTTTCTCCGTCCTGGGTAACCCAGGACGTCGTTTTCATGCCCTGGAAAGTTTCTGCGAGTTTATAGATGGTCTGCTCTTTATCTCCCACCTTGATATGTTCGCTTGACACGACCGTAATGAAAGCATCTTCGGTGTTCATGGTGGCAGGATTAAACAAGGGAAAACGGTATTTTTTACCGGGCTCCAGGCCGAGAAGAAGGAGTGCCGGCTTGATATTCGGAGAAAGGTAGGGAGGTTCCTTCAGAGTGATTCGTTCCGTTCGTGTTGCTCCGCCGGTATCGATGTCCAGAACAAGTTTTTTCCCTATTACCGCTCCCTTGATTTTTATGGATGAATTCCCCGATGCCATGGAAAAGTCAAAATATTTGAGAAGAAAGTTTTTTGTGGTATAACTATTGATAACGGTTTTAACCTGCTGCACGGAACCGAGAACCAGAAGGGTAAGTTCCGATTCCTCATAGAGGTGGTAGGTATCCGCCTCCGGCCTGATTTGGGTGTATGCAAATCCGATTTTTCTGTCCTGCTGGTAAATGCCGAACCATTCTTCTCCTGCACGAACGCCTTCTTCCGTGATAATGTCTAGGGCAATGACCGTGGTCGGTCGAAGATAGGTGCGTTCAACAAGAAGACCGAGCATTGCAAACCAGACAGCGAGAACGATAATACTGAAAATTTTTTTCTTCATATCGAGAACTCTTGTATTTTTTTGGTAATAAAAACCGTTTTTTGTATGTCTGCTTGTTATGTTAACCGGTCTTATATTTGTTGTCAATTCTGTTTGTTCCCGGGTTTAGTGGTATTTTCCGCGGAAGCAGCGTCTGTTTTCGTTTGTTCTTTGTTTGTCCGCCTTCAGGGTGAATATTCAAGAACGTGTTGAATATAATACACGATTTATGCTATAGTAATCAAATATTGTTATTTTTTGAAATGAAAGGAAGCCTTTCATGAGCAAAGACGCGCTCGACATATTTCAGGCTGCGCTTGATGCGGTCGATCCATACGACGCCGTGCATAACCATATATCCCGCATTGAGTCCCTCTATCGGAAGAACGATTTTAGCAGACTGTTTGCCGTCAGCGTCGGCAAAGCCGCTTTCCCGATGATGCATGCCGCGGCTGATGACCTTGGAGACCGGATTGAAAAAGGCATTGTCCTGACCAAATACGGACATGCTCAAAAGGGCGTGCTGCCTGTCTCCATAGCCTGTTTAGAAGCAGGACATCCCGTACCTGATGAAAATGGCCTGTCCGCCGCCCGCCGGATACTTGATTTACTTGAAACGACAGATGAACGGACCCTGGTACTCTGCCTGTTGTCCGGTGGGGCGTCCGCTTTGCTGGTTGCTCCATCCGAGGGCATTTCCCTCGCAGAGAAGCAACAGGTAACACAGCAGCTTTTGAAAACCGGTGCCGATATATTTGAGCTCAATACCGTTCGCAAACACATATCCCGCGTGAAAGGGGGACGGCTCGCTGAAAGAGCTTATCCAGCACGGGTCATTTCACTGATTCTTTCGGATGTGATCGGCGACCCGCTTGATGTCATTGCGTCCGGCCCCACCGCTCCCGATGCCTCAACCTATGAAGACGCTCTTGCAGTTGTCAGGAAATATGGATTGGAGGACCGCATCCCGAAGACCGTCATGCAGGTGCTTCACAATGGATTGAGCCGGATTATCCCGGAAACCCCGAAACAAGACCATCCTGCGTTCACACGCGTGGAAAATGTCATTATCGGCAGCAATCGCAAGGCCACAGAGGCCGCCCAGAAACGGGCCCAGGCTCTCGGATATGAAGCAGTTATTCTCGGCTGCGAATTCCAGGGGGAGGCTGCAGATGTCGGCCGCTCTCTTGCCCGCAAGGCTCTTGCGGTTAGCCGCGAATTGTCAGGTCATCCGGGGAAAAAAGTTTGTCTGATTGCAGGTGGTGAAACAACAGTCAAGGTGACCGGGAACGGTCTTGGTGGTAGAAATACCGAGATGGCCCTCGTTGCAGCAAAGGAGCTTGTGGGGGTGAAGGGCATTACTTTTCTTTCCGCCGGCACAGACGGAACGGACGGACCAACGGATGCGGCCGGTGCTGTTGTGAACGGAGAAACAATTGCAAAGGCCCGCGCGAAAGGGCTTGATTCTGATGCTTATCTCAGTAATAACGATTCCTATAATTTTTTTAAGCCGATCGACGGCTTGGTTGTTACCGGGCCTACGGGTACAAATGTGATGGATGTCCACATTATTCTAATAGAGGCAAAACAGGGATGACTTCTGACTGTTCGCATAGCTGTCCATGCGGAAGCGTGCTGAATTCGACTTGCCTGATTATCAGTTGAAAAAGGAGACAGTGCATATGAAAAAAGTATTTATCACTATCTGCATACTCGGAATCTTTCTGGGGCTTACCTCCTGTGCAGATATCCACAAGGCTGTAAAAAGCGGCAGTCTGGCTGATGTCGAGATGGCGCTTGCCAATGGTGAAGATGTTAATAAACAGGACAGTGACGGCAATACGCCGCTTATAATGGC
Organism: uncultured Nitrospiraceae bacterium; assembly: GCA_964586075.1. Classification (GTDB taxonomy): domain Bacteria; phylum Nitrospirota; class UBA9217; order UBA9217; family UBA9217; genus JBAZLV01. Next base: position 70,497 of record CAZPGZ010000007.1, read on the forward strand.
AGCGAGGCATGGTGACTTTGGAATTGTGCAAACATTGGTGAAAAAAGGCGCGACCATAAAGGCACGAAACAAGGAAGGTTATGATGCCCTGCTGGCCCTGGCTAATTATTCGATGCCGGGTAAACCGGGAACACCAAAAAACGCCAAACCCGCAGAACCGGTGGGCATAACGATCGAAGGCCATTTGAAAACGGCGGAATTTTTGCTGAATGAAGGGGCTGACGTCAATGCAAAGAACGATGAAGGCAACACTGCGCTTATTCTTGCTGCGCAACTGAATAAAAAAGACATTGTTGAACTTCTATTGAATAAAGGTGCAGACGTGCACGCCGTTAATCTGAAAGGATATACTGCTCTGATGCTTGCGGCCAGCAAGGGGCAGGGGGATGTCATCTGCCCCCTGGTAAGAAAAGGCGCCGACATCAATGCGAAGGACAACGAAGGAAATACTGCGCTGCAGTATGCAACCCAATACAATCACAACAATGTATTGCAAATTTTCAGGCTGGGTTGTCCCATTAAAGGCGGTCCTGAGGTTAAGGAAAGCACGGACAGCTCTTTACAAACCAACGGCATAAAAATGGCGGATGTCCTGATGGTTGAAAAATCGATCGAATCTCTGCGCAACCCGGAGCCTTCCGTCCGATGGGAGGCTGCAAGGAGATTAGGCGAGTTAAAAGACGTTCGGGCCGTCATTCCTTTGATCGGTGCTTTGACGGATGAACATCCGTATGTGAGGAGAAGATCGGCGGTCTCGCTTGGAAAACTACAGGATTTCAGAGCAGTGGAACCCCTGATGAAATCCTTACGGGATGAAGATGCTTTCGTTCAGAAGTATGCACTTGAATCTCTCACCAGTATAACAGGGCAGAAATTCGGCAATGACCCCCAAAAATGGCAGGAATGGTGGAACCAGAGAATTCGCCAGAATTGAAGATGTTATTTACCGATCCCTTTTGAAGGATTACCATGATTCTAGTCACCAATGATGACGGCGTATATTCTCCCGGCATCCAGATTCTTGCCAAGCGGCTTCGTGAGCTTGATGAAGTGGTGATCGTTGCTCCGGATCGCGAACGGAGCGCTGCTGGCCATTCCATGACGCTTCATAGACCGCTTCTGATTGAGGAAATAAAGAATTCCGTATACAGCGTGAACGGCACTCCGACTGACTGCGTCAATATCGCGGTAAAGGGCATGCTGCAGAAGGAACCTCGCCTTGTGGTTTCAGGCATCAACAAGGGGCCAAATCTGGGTGATGACGTTACGTATTCCGGGACTGTGGCTGGAGCCATTGAGGCCACGCTGCTGGGGATTCCCGCATTTTCCATTTCACTTGTTGCGCGCGAAGACTTTCACTTTTCAGATGCCGCAGAAATAGCGATGTATGTTGCGTCGAGGATATTGAATCAGGGGCTCGATGGTGGAACATTACTGAACATCAATGTCCCAAACTGTCCGCTTGCAGATATCCAGGGCATACGCGTCACCCGTCTGGGGAAGCGTATTTATAAGCAAATGACGGTAGAACGTGTAGACCCCCGGGGGAAGAAATATTACTGGATTGGCGGAGGGGAGCCGGACTGGGAGCGGAAAGAAGGGACCGACTTCGACGCTATCGACCACAAGATGGTCTCCATTACACCACTCCACCTTGATCTTACGGATTATTCTTCCTTTGATAAACTGCGGTCAATGGAAACACTGTTTTCCCTGCCGGTTAATCCCCGGAGGGATCCTGAGTGAATAATTTTGAAAAAGAACGCAATCGCATGGTGGATGAGCAGATCATCGCGCGGGGGGTCAAGGATGAAAGAGTGCTTGCCGCCATGCGCAAGGTGCCGCGCCATCTCTTTATACCGGAAGCCATCCGAGGTATGGCGTATGCGGACAACGCACTGCCTCTCGGTGAGAACCAGACGATATCACAACCCTATATCGTGGCGCTCATGACCGAGCTGCTGGAACTGAAAGGTCCGGAGCGGATCCTGGAGATCGGGACAGGTTCCGGTTATCAGACGGCAATCCTTGCGGAGTTATGCAGTAAAGTTTACACGGTGGAACGGATTAAAACGCTTGCTGACAGAGCACGGGCGACCCTCGATCTCCTTGGTTATAAAATGGTCGCCAGCAAAGTATATGATGGCACCTATGGCTGGAAGGAAATGGGGCCCTTTGACGCAATCATGGTCACAGCCAGCGCGCCTGATATCCCCACGCCACTTGTGGAACAGCTCAAACCGGACGGAAGAATGATTATTCCGGTCGGTGAGCGATATGGCCAGCAACTGGTAAAAATAATAAGGACATCGGACGGCATTACCACTCAGAAGAGTATTCCCTGCATGTTTGTGCCGCTGATTGGCAACCATGCATGGAAAGAATAGTTCCCTGCGGCATGGAATCAACCGGATTCCGCGAATAAACTCCAGCCCCATGTCTGTGCGCGTTTACTTCCCCGGATGAGTTTTTCCCTGTATTTTGTTCACAATGATCTGGTACAAGTATGAAAGCCCCAATCCGATACCGCTGCCTGTCAAAGCTCCTGCAAGAACATCGGTAGGATAATGGACTCCGAGATAAAGACGCGAAAAAGCAATAAGCGTGGCCAGCGCCAAAGGATACAGACGCCAGACAAGGGAGATATATCCTTTAGTAAGGCAAAAGAGTGGCAATGCCACTGCGAATGACGTGATTGCGTGGCCTGAAGGCATTGAAAATGATTTCGGGCAGGCGGCGATCAGTCTTATTTCATCGATCGACCGGCATGGTCTTGTTCGGCAAAAGGCAGATTTCACAACATCTTCCACCCATCCGGAAAGATAGAGAGCGCAAATTGCGATCAGGATCGTCCAGAGAGCTGTAGCGAGATGTGTATTTCCGGTTCTTTTTTTTCGCGCAATACCTCTTATGATCATTGCGAACAAAAAAGGGATCACGAGGAGATATCCCTGCGCGGACAGTGCTGGCATAAGTATGTCGAAGAACCAGTTCGCAGTCCCTTTGTTTATAAAAAGCAGTAGTTGGGTATCGAACGCCTGTATGTTCATGCAGTAATGGCCTTTTTCGGATAGCGGGTAGTAGGGTCAGCAGCAAAAAGGAATTGTTATGAGCTGGTATTCTTTTCGCCGTATCTGAGGACGGTGGTGTCGCTTATTTCGACGAGACCTCTTTTCAGCATTTCCATAATCTGGGGCAGTACTTTGTTAATCATATCTTCCGAATCTATGACTTCTATCTTGAGCGGCAAGGTGGTGGAGAGCTCCAGAATTTTTGCCGTGTGCACGACACCATGACTGCCATAGCCCGCCACGCCCCGAAAAATGCTTACTCCGGCAAATTTATTTTTGTAAAAAATGTCCAGAAGAATGCTGTACACAGGTTTGCCGTGAAGTCGTTCGTTTTCATCGATATAAATCGATAGCTTTTTTGCGGGTCCGCTGATAATCATGTTCCCCCTTTAAATGCTTTTTGCAATAATCTCGCCGAGTTTCAATGCAACAAAACCGACGACAACGCTTAACGTGATATTCAACATTGCCATAAGCCATTCCCCGTCTTTCAGAAGTGCTCCAGTTTCATATTCAAAGGTTGAAAACGTAGTATAGGCGCCGAGAAATCCGACAACCAGCAGCAGCCGCCACTGGGGATTGACCAAAAAACGGTCTGTAAAAAGGGCCATGAGTAAGCCGATAAGAAAGCTGCCGCTTACATTAATAACGAACGTGCCGAGAGGAAAATTGCTACCCCATCGCTGCCCGATCCACAGTGCAACACCGTATCGTGCGATGGCGCCAAGAAATCCTCCTATGCCTATAATAAGAACATTTGTCATATGATGTCCTGCCCTGTAAGCTGTTATATAACAGAAGCTTTTTAACAAGTCAACGATAATGAGCGTACTATTATGAGTATTCTGTTTCTGTTTTTTCAGAAAATGCTGTCAAATGGGAATAAAATATTGTATAATAATCATAAATTGGCACGATGATTTCAGACCATAAAACAAGGAGAATGAAGACATCATGAAGGAACAGGTAATTGAAGCTCTTAAAAAAGTCAGACCGGCACTCCAGCGAGACGGTGGCGATATCGAACTCGTAAGCGTCGAAGACAATGGCGTGGTCAAAGTAAGACTAAAAGGAGCCTGCGGCAGCTGCCCCATGTCGACGATGACCCTCAAAATGGGTGTAGAAAAAATGTTAAAGCAGGAAGTCCCGAGCGTCAAGGAAGTAGTGCAGGTGCCATGATTTTTTCATTGCCCGCTTATTCCGGCGTATTTGGATATGTTTCGGCCGGAGAAGCAAAGGCATATTTATAAAGAATAGATCCCTGCCTCTGAGAGTGCAAGTGCAGAGGCAGGACCTTTTTCCCCTAAGCAATCCTCTAAGGCTTGCTGTCTTTCGAATTTACCGTTCCGATGCGAAGGGACGCGTTTCTATTTTCCTTCTTACGTAATGCCTTAGTGCTGATATAATACAGGTAATCAGGTATTCATATATCCAAGGCTTATTGAATAATCAATATCCAACGTCGATTGTAATGTGGTTGTAAGCTTGCTGACTTACCTGGTAGTCGGAGAACCATTCCCTGGCAATTTTTTGTATGATACAGCAGCGGGGGACACTTGGACATGGTTATCAGCGAACAACGAAAAAATAAAAAAAGAAATCGGATGTTTTCCCCGTCTGTACGCGGCACAGAGAACATGCAGAAAATCACTTGGACGTTCAGCGGAGCGCTACTCCCGGCAACGCTCATGTCGGTTTATTATTTTGGGATACCTGCTCTCCAACTGATTTCCATCTGTATTGCGACAGCTTTGCTTTGTGACGTAATAATGCAATGGGGCTTGAGGAAACCAGTTTCAGTTTTTGATGGAAAGGCTGTCCTGATTGGCCTTTTGCTTGCCTTGTGCCTCCCCTCAACGGTACCGCTTTATATGCCGGTTGCCGGAGCTTGCATTGCCATTATTATTGCAAAACACCTTCTTAGCATACAAGGCTGCCCCGTGTTCAATCCTGCGCTTTTCGGCAGGGCCGTCCTCCTCTTCATTTTCCCCGGGTTCATGAGCAGCTTTACCGCACCTGCAGCCACTTTGTTGATCGTAGACGCAAAAACGACGGCAACACCTCTGATGCTTCTGAAACAGGAAGGAATGGGGAGACTCCTTGAAGTCTACCACACCAAAGCGGCCTTATATATAGATCTGCTCCTCGGCAACCGGCCCGGATCCATAGGGGAAACATCAGTTGCTGCACTCCTGCTGGGCGCCGCATTTCTTATGGCAAAGCGGTATATTACCTGGCATGTTCCGGTTTCCTTTATTGGTACTGTCGGTATTCTGATGTGGATATTTGGCGGAAAAGAAGGGCTTATGACAGGTGATCCGATCTTTCATATGATGACCGGAGGACTGGTGCTCGGCGCCTTTTTTATGGCCACTGATTATATGACAACTCCTACTTTGCGCAGAGACCAAATCTTATTCGGTATCGCTTGCGGATCGCTTACGACACTGATCCGCTTGAAAGGCGGATATCCTGAAGGGGTGCTGTTTGCGGTTCTTGTTATGAATTGTTTTACCCCGCTTCTCGACCGGCGCATCAAAAAGCGCATTTTTACCGCAGCAGATCTTGTGGAATTGCAAAACCGCAAACGGAATTGATATAGAAACAAGTCATCTTCTCTACGACAACGCGGAACAAGTCGGTGATTCTCACTCGTCGGTTGTGAAAAAACAAGAAGCTGTCGATATGTTTTTCTTTTTTTCTTGACAAAAACCATCGCTTAGGCTACAAACAATTCCATTCTTGCCGTTTTATCATCCGTGGTGGAGGTTTTTTATGAATCCAGATGATGTCAAATATCACAGAGAACATTCCTGGGTGCGTGTCGAGGGAAATAAGGCGACAATTGGTATCACCGATTATGCACAACAACAGCTCGGCGATATCGTGTATGTGGAACTGCCTGAGATTGACACGGAGATCGACGCCGATTCGGAACTTTCAGAAATCGAGTCTACAAAAGCAACCTCTCCGCTGGTCAGCCCCGTGTCAGGGACTGTCGTGGAGGTGAATGAGGACCTCGCCGATACGCCGGAGATAATCAATGAAGACCCTTACGGCAACGGTTGGCTTGCGGTCCTTGAATTGACAGACCCTGCGGAGCTCAGTGATTTGCTGAGCAAGACAGAGTACGAAAAGTTTCTTCAGGAAGAAGAGGCCAAGTAGTCGACGGGACGAATGAGAAGACAGAGAATGAGCGAATAATGCGAAGAGGGAGAGTTTTTATTCTCCCTCTTTTTATTTTCCGGAGGGACGAAACATGCCGACTAACGTTACGATTATAGGCGCGGGGCCGGGCGGATATGTGGCCGCAATCCGCGCGGCGCAGCGGGGGGCGCGTGTTACTATTGTCGAGAATTCTGAAGTGGGCGGCACCTGTCTGAATCAAGGCTGCATTCCCACAAAAGCACTGATCGCATCTGCGGAAGCACTCACGCACATGCGCCATGCAGCTGATTTTGGCCTAGAGGTTGCCGGCCCGATCGGATACAATCTTGCCGGAATACGCGAGCGCAAGGACAAGATTGTGGCAACACAGATACGGGGCATTCACAGTCTGTTTAAAAGCTGGGGAGTAAATCTGATAACAGGAAAAGGCGCATTGCTGGCGCCAGATATTGTGCGGGTTGTTCAGAAAGACGGAACGACCATGGATGTGAAGTCCGACAAAATTATTATTGCTACCGGTTCACGCCCTGCGGGGATACCTCATATAGCTTTTGACGCCGAACATATCATCTCAAGCGACGATGCAGTGCAGCTCAAAAAGATTCCCAAAAGCATTCTTATCGTGGGCGCCGGCGTGATCGGTTCTGAGTTCGCTTTTGTGTATCGTACTTTCGGGGCAGAGGTGACACTGGTCGAAATGCTGCCGCGCGCCTTGTTCACAGAGGACGAGGATATATCTGATATTATAGAACGCGAATTCAAAAAAACAAAAATCAAGCTTATCGCCGGCGTTAAAGTTGAAAAGAGTGAAAAAGAGCGTAACATGGTTCTTACCACGTTAAGCAACGGACAGGTTGTCAGGTCTGAAATGGTGCTCGTCTCTATTGGTCGATCCATGAACTCCGATGGTTTGGGACTGGACGATGTGGGCGTGATGCGGGGCAAGCGGGGTGAAGTATTGGTAAATGAGAAGCTGGAAACAAACGTACCGGGCGTTTTTGCAATCGGCGACGTGACGGGAAAATTTTTTCTCGCACATGTTGCTTCACACCAGGGTCTTGTTGCCGCAGAGAATGCACTCGGAGGTCATGAAACGATGGACTATTCCGTGGTTCCGTCAGGGATATTCACCATGCCTGAAATCGGCAGCGTAGGTGTTCGTGAAAAAGAGGCCCAAAACAGGAACAGTGCATATCGAATCGGAAAATTTCAATATCGAGCGCTCGGTAAGGCGCATGCCATGGGAGAAATTACGGGCATGGCAAAAATAATTTCCGACGCAGTCACCGACGCTGTCCTCGGTGTGCATATATGCGGCGCCCATGCAGCCGATTTGATTCATGAAGGCGCACTTGCCATTCGTATGGGCGCTACGACCAGACAGCTCGGAAGCATGATTCACGCCCATCCGACCCTTGCCGAAGCCGTGATGGAGGCGGCTGAAGATCTACACGAACAGGCCGTTCATGTACCCCGGGAGAAGTAATTTCCTTTCATGCGGAAGGAGCAAGTCCGCTGGTGCAGTATTACTCAGGTTCGCGCAGTTTCGCAAACGCTTTTACTACCACTTCAGGCAATGCGGGATGAATATGCATTCCTCCGGCGACTGACCAGAGGCTGCCTTCTGTAGCCATGACATTCACGACTTCTTGGATCAGAACAGATGCCTGAGGCCCGATAATGTGGTATCCGAGGATTTTGCCGCTTTTCCTGTGTACGACCGCCTTGGCAAAACACCCGGCTTCCATCATGGCTTCACCGCGTGCCGTGTCCGTGTAGAGGGCCTTTCCCACAAGAATTTCATGCTTTCCCGTGAGTTTTCCGGCCTGTTCCTCTGTCAATCCGACCGACGCGATTTCCGGCCAGGTAAAAACAGCATGCGGCACTGTTAGATAATTCATTTTTGACTTTTTCCCGTGCATGGCGTTGTCCCAGGCAAGCTCAGCCTCGTGATTGGCAGCATGGCGGAACATTTTTTTCCCAAGTGCATCGCCAAAAGCCCATATATTTTTCTTTGTGGTTTCCAGAAAATCATCAACAAGAATATAACCGTCCTCGGTGGTCGCTATCCCTGCGTTTTTGACCAGAAGTGCGTCGGCATTTGATTTTCTTCCGGCCGCCACCAGAACATGTTGAGCCATGAATTCCATTTTTTTGCCACTGTCTTGTTCTGTGGCGGTGACTGTGGTGTATATTCCGGTCTGACGCACCTCAACAGCTTCCATGCCTGTATGGATTTTTACCCGATTGGACAGGGCCGCCGTGAGCAGCGCTGACACTTCAGGCTCTTCCTCAGGGACAATACGTTTATTGCGCTGGATGATTGTTACCGGCGTGCCTATGGCTTCAAAAAAATGGGCAAATTCGACAGCAATATAGCCGCCTCCGATAATTATCATGCTTTCAGGTCGATCTGTAAGCTGCAGTACGGATTCGTTTGTAAGGTACTCGATGCTTTCCATGCCTTGAATCTGCGGAATAAGAGGGCGAGCTCCGGTGGCAATAAAGATCGTTTTGCCTTTTATCGTCTGGTTGTTGACTTCGAGTGTATAATCTCCCGTAAAATGGGCAGCACCGAAATAAAAATCGAAATCATCTGCTTTTTTCAGCGCTTCTTCAATGTGGCTCCGACTGTGATGGACCGTGCGTCGCATCCGCTCCATGATGCCGTAAAAATCGATGTGTTTGACTTCAGCGGTGATTCCGAGTTTTCCGGCTTCCCGGACTTGCATAATGCGGTCGGCAGGATAGAGAAGCAGTTTCGTGGGTATGCAACCCACGTTGAGGCAAGTGCCGCCCAAAGGTCCTTGATCTATACAAGCGATATTTTTTCCATGCGACAAAGCATCCTCGATCAGATTTGCACCTGAGCCCGAACCGATGATCACGATATCATATTCCTTCATGAATTCACCTCTTTTGAATTTTAGCAGGTTTATGAGTGGAGTCAATGAAACGTATACTAGAAAAATCTGAAAAATAAATGCTATCCATTTCTTCAGTTACTTACATTGACAAATCATCATACTTATGGCAGGATATTTTAACTCAGGAGTCCACTATGGATGAAGTCAATATAACCATTATCGGCGCAGGTGTCGTGGGTTTGGCAACAGCAGCGGAGCTGTCCGCCTTCTGCGACAATATTATTGTTCTTGAGAAACATGATAGCTTCGGCCGGGAGACGAGCAGCCGCAACAGCGAAGTCATCCATTCAGGCATCTATTATCCCCACGGATCATTGAAAGCAACACTGTGCGTGGAAGGGGCTAAGCTGCTGTATGAACTGTGCGCCTGTCATTCCATCCCCTATAGAAAAACCGGGAAATTAATTGTTGCCGCCGACAAATCAGAAGAACTTATTCTTACGAATCTCCTTGAGAAAGGCAGACAAAATAATGTTCAGGGCTTGACCCTGCTGAGTAAACAGGATGTCAGCACGCGGGAACCGCATATTATTGCCGAGGCGGCGCTGTATGCTCCGGAAACCGGTATTATAGATTCTCATTCTCTGATGAAGCATTTTTATACTGTCGCGGAAGCAAACGGAACTCTGTTTGCGTTTAACAGCGAGTTGAATAGTCTGGCCCGTGTACAGGATGGTTTTATTGCCGGGATAAAGCAGGACGATTATCAATTCCGGTCCCGCATTATCATAAACTGCGCCGGTCTGTATTCAGATTGTATAGCCGGGCTTGCGGGCATTGATGTTCATAAACATGATTATACGCTCAAGTACTGTAAAGGCTCTTATTTCTCATATGCTAAACCGTCGCCTGTATCCATGCTTATTTACCCGGTTCCTCATGAGGAACTAGTAGGACTCGGAGTGCACGCGACGCTTGATCTGGGTGGACGCCTTCGCTTCGGTCCGGATGCGGAGTATGTCCCGGGGACACTCGATTACAAGGTGGATCCAGCCAAAAAAGACGGTTTTTATCAGGGAGCAACGCGGATTATTTCAGGGCTTGACAAAGATGCTTTTATTCCCGATATGTCCGGTATCCGGCCAAAACTACAGGGGCCGGGTGAGAAAGTACGGGATTTCATCATCAGAGAGGAATCGGACAAGGACTTGCCGGGTCTGATTAATCTGATCGGCATAGAATCGCCCGGCTTGACAGCATCTCCCGCTATAGCAAAAATGGTAGCGGAGATGGTCAGAAAATTATTGACCTCCTGATAACCATTACAACAAAACAGAAACCTCCACTTCTTCTTCATTCAAATTATTTATTTCCTCTTACCGAAAATTCTAGAACCTTTTGTCTTTTAAATTAATTTTATACGTCTTAGGTATTATATTTTCATAGGAACTTTACAGCAAAACACCCCAGAAGTTGCTATACTCATTTCGAAGCTATTCTTCTTTAGAAAAATTCAGACGAGGAGGTATATATGAGCAAAAAAATATTTATCATGTTGTTGTCACTAGTTCTAAGTATCGGCTTTGTTTCGACTGCATTTTCTCAAATGAAGCCTGATGTGCTGGTCAAACAACGTCAGGCAGCTATGACACTACAGGGAAAATATTTTGCTCCTCTTGCCGGAATGGCCCAAGGCAAAATTCCTTATGATGCGAAAACAGTAACACGGAATGCAGGCTATCTGCATGTGTTGTCCATGATGCCGTGGGATGGTTTTGATCCGAGCACGGCAAACGAGAAGTCAGGCGCGCTTCCGGCTGTTTATACGGACAACGCCAAGTTTAAAAAGGCTGCTGAAGACTTGCAGGCTGCCGCTGCAAGACTGGTCACGGTGTCTAAAGGGAGAGGAAAGGACGAGGCTATTATCAAAACAGCCATCGGTACGGTTGGAAAAACGTGCGGGGCTTGCCACGATAATTTCCGCCAAAAACAATAAAACATTAGTTCTGGAGTAAAACCCCACGAAGTACAGTGGGGTTTTTTTATGAAAGGATAACTTGTGTTTTTCATACGTTCGGCAATAATTATTCTTTTCCTCCTCCTGCTGACGGGCGTGATGGCAGCAAACGCACAGCTAGGAGGAAATACTAAACGGGGGGAATATTTGGTAAGAGCTGCAAATTGCATTGGTTGTCATACGGAAGAGCGTGAGGGGGCAGTTCCGTATGCGGGAGGACGAGCACTGAAAACCCCCTTCGGCACCTTCTTTGGACCGAATATCACGCAGGATAAAGACGCTGGAATAGGTCGCTGGAGCGAGGCTGATTTCATCCGCGCAATGCGGTCAGGCGTGCGACCGGACGGCGCTGCATATTTTCCCGCATTTCCGTATCCATCTTACACGAAAATTACCGATACTGATCTAAAGGACATGTGGTCGTATCTGCGCACCCTCGCTCCAAACAACCAGGTAAACCGCCCGCATGAGCTTGGTTTTTTCTTTCAGTGGCGTTTTCTGGTGCGTTTCTGGAAGCTGCTGTTTTTTACGTCCGGACCGTCTATGAATGATCCCGGCCGTTCTTCTGTTCTCAACAGAGGTGCATATCTCGTTCAGGCAGTAGGCCATTGCGGTGAATGTCATACACCGCGTAATTTTCTTGGAGCTCCGAAAATAAGCCGCTTTTTGGCGGGAGGAATGGCTCCGGATGTGAAAAGAGTGCCGAACTTGACCCCCACGCGGCTGAAGAAATGGAGTGATCAGGAGTTGCATGATTACCTGACCACGGGAGTGATGCCTGATGGAGATGTCGCCAATAAAACCATGAACGAGGTGATTCAGAATTCAACACGCGGACTTACGCCGGAAGACATGGTTGCCGTGATCGCTTATATGAGGTCGCTGCCGCCTCTTGGAGATGATCCAAGATAGTTATCATCGCACAAACAGCGGAATAATGATCGCTGCAAGAACAAGAACAAACGTTACGGTTAAAGCGGTTACGATAAACCAATGGGGAACAAATATGGTTTTAGACTTTTTCCCCTCATTCAGTTTCCAGTCAAGATTCCTGAAAAACATGCTTCGGCCACGTAACAGCTTCGCGGACAAGGTGAACAGTGGAATGCCAAATAGGACTCCAAATGCGGCAAACAGCCACGGGATGCCTTCACCTGCCAGATACGCCGAGAAGACGAGATAAAGACTCGCGGCCACACAAGTTACGCAAACGATTATGAACGCTGTCTGCATATGCAATCCTTCGGTTAGCTTCTTTTCCGATGCATTTTTTTGTTTGCGCGTTTTCCATGATTTTTCATCACTTTCTTCACCTGAACAACAATTGCCTTGGCAGATATTTTCTCAAATTCGAGCAGCTCTTCCGGTTTTCCGCTTTTCGGCATTTTTTGGACACAGAGCGAATAGACGGGAACAGGTTCTTTTGCAAGGGCGCTGCGAACGGCTTCTCCTATGCCGCCTTCAGCAAAGTGGTCTTCCACAGTGATGATTGCGCTGGTTTCCTGTGCTGCTTTTCTGATTATTTTCGTATCGATAGGTTTTATACTGTAGAGGTCAATGACCCGGATAAAAATACCTTTTTCTTTCAGCATCGCATACGCCTTCAACGCTTCGTGCAGTGTGATGCCGGCGGCCACTACCGTGACCACGTCCGTCCTGTCCGCTCTCAGAACCTTGCTTCCACCGATCACGAATGTATCAGCGTTCCGGTACAGAACAGGTGTTTCCTTTCGCGTAGTCCGCATATATGCAATGCCGCGGTGTTTTGCCATTTCTTCGAGCAGCTTTTCCGTGGACACGGCGTCCGAAGGATAGAGCACGACACTGTCCAAAATGGTCCTGAACATGGCGATATCTTCAAGGCCCATTTGCGATGAACCGTCTTCGCCTATGGAAACGCCGGCATGAGAACCGCAAAACTTGATGTTCGCGTGGGAATATTGGGCCATCCTGATCTGGTCAAAGGCCCGGGTAAGAAAGGCCGCGAACGTTGAAAGAAATGGTATTTTGCCGCGAATAGAGAGCCCGAGTGCTGTGTCGACCATGTTCTGTTCAGCAATATACATTTCAAGGAACCGTTCAGGATGTGCTGCCTTGAATAGTTCTGAAAACGTGGAGTTGCTGACTTCCGCGTCAAGCACTACCATGTCCGGAAACGCCGGGAATATTCTTTCCAGGGCCGTGCCATAAGCGTGCCTTGTTGCCACGGATTTGCCAGCGGTATAAGAAATACGGGCGGCGGTCCCGGGTTTCTGTCCAAGAGGTCGGATATCATCCGGTTCTTCAATGCGGCCTTGTATTGTTGTATCGACAGGTGCGAGTTCCTGTAATCCCCGTGCCAGTTCTTCTTTTTTGAGCGCTTTCCCGTGCCATCCGTTTTTATCCTCTATGAATGAAATCCCCTTGCCTTTCAGCGTTTTTGCGATGATCATGGTCGGTTTATCGCCAGGTTCTGCCGCCTGCTTAAACGCCGCTAAAATCTGGGCCATATCATGGCCGTCTATGACGATGGTTTCCCATCCGAAAGACGCAATTCTGTTTTTGTATATGTCCAAGTTGTGCCCATACATTGTTTCACCGCGCTGACCGAGGCGGTTTACGTCCAGGATTCCTATGAGATTATTCAGCTTATAAAACGAGGCTATCTCCAATGCCTCCCAGAGAGAGCCTTCAGCCATTTCGCTGTCTCCCAGAAGGACATAGGTCCGGTAGAGCAGTTTATCGATATACTTGGCGTTTATTGCCATTCCGACGCCGATTGAGAGCCCCTGGCCGAGTGAACCGGTTGCCGCTTCCGTATGGCGAAACGCGGGAGTCGGATGCCCTTCGAGAGGGCTGTTGAATTTTCTATAGCTGAGCAGCTCTTTTTCCGAAACCGACCCAGCCACGGCCCAAAGAGAATAAAAGAGAGGTGAGGCATGGCCCTTGGAAAATATCAATCTGTCGTTGGCAGGGTGGAGCGGGTCATGGGTCCGATATCTGAATGTCCCGCCGAACATGAGACCGGTCATCAGGTCTGCAGCGGATAATGAGGATGTCGGATGGCCGGATCCTGCTTCAGTGGATATGACGAGACTGTAGTAACGGACAAATTTTGCAATATCTTCGAGATTGTTCATCAAAACCTCCATATCAGCCGTAGATATTTCAGAGCGCGGGCAGGAAGCACGTGCGGACAAATATTCTTGCTATGAAACTTTAGAATGACGTGGCCTAGGGGCTCCAGCTGTTGTTATAGTAGAGTTTGCATTGTCTTTTGTATGATCTCGATAATCTCTCCGGGGTATATGCCGAACCAGACCAGCAGAAACGAGAGCAGGGCGAGCACGATGGTTCCCGGAAAGGAACGCGTTGGCGCAGACACGGTCTTTTCCATAGGATGTCCATACAGTACCGCGACGATGCGGAGATAATAGAAAAGGCCGAGAATGCTGTTTATAACAAGAATGATTACGAGGAGCCAGAGTGTTGAGCCAACCCCTGCTGCAACTATATAAAATTTTCCGATAAACCCAGCTGTCAATGGTATACCTGCCAGCGAAAGGACCATGATGGTAAAAATACCCGCAAGCCACGGGTTGCGCCAGGCAAGTCCCTGGTAATCTTCAATACAGTCCGCGTCACTGTTTTTATCGGAAAGAATGGACACCACACCAAAAGCACCGAGTGTGGTGATGAAGTAGGCGATCAGGTAAAAGGCGGCAGCGGCAGCAGCTGTGGCGCCGCCTGCCAGGAGTGTTACCAGAAGATAGCCAAGATGTGAAATGGATGAATATGCAAGGATGCGTTTGACGTTTTTCTGAAGAAGGGCGAGCAGGTTTCCGGCGAACATGGAGGCAATTGCGATGATGGTAAAGATAAGGACCAGTGATTGAAACGCATGAATATCAATACGGGAAAAATATCGAAACAGAAGAGCGAATACCGCTCCTTTGGACACCGTGGCGATAAAAGCCGTGACCGGCGCCGGTGCGCCTTCATAAACGTCAGGAGTCCAGAGATGAAAAGGCACTACCGCGAGTTTGAAACCCGCACCGGCGATAATCAGACAAAAGCCGGAGAGAAGTGTTAGGCTGTGTACACCGGAAACCGCAGCCCGCGATGCGATTCTGGCAAACTCCATGCTCCCGATTTCAGCATAGACAAGCGCCATCCCGAACAGGATAAAAGCGGAGGATACAGCGGCCAGAACCAAGTATTTTATACCGGCTTCGATACACCGATTGTTGTCCCTGAGATAGGCCGCAAGTACATACAGGGAGACGCTCAGCATTTCGATGCCGAGGAAAAATGTGGCGAAATGCGTACTTGCTGTCAGTATTCCCGCGCCAAGCGTCGCAATGAGCAGTAACAGATAAAATTCTTCACGAAGTTCGTCATGGTGTTCCAAATAACCATAGGAAAGCGCTGCAACCACGGAACTTGCGAGAAAAAACAGGATCATATACGAAAGAGCGTACGCGTCCAAAGCGAGCAGAGCGGTAACACTGCGGGGAGTCAGCGGCATGACGGCCGGAACCAGTGAGGCGGCTGCGAGCAGGCCCACGATCGTAATAGCTGCGGTGGTTTTATGGTTTCGATAGAAAGCGATTACCAGCATGACCACGACAGCGGTAGATGCCACAACAATCAAAGGGAGGAGAGTGAGGAGGCCGGTTTTATTCATGCGCAGCTCCGTGGGACAGGGCATCACGGTCTTGCTGAGGATGGCTTTGTATGACCTGCAGGCCCGGTTCCGATATGCTCAGAACAGGTCTGGGGTAAACGCCGAGCCAGAGGATTGCTGCGACCATAATTGCGAGTATTCCCGTCTCTCGGATCGTAAGATCGGAGACGGAAACGGACTTTTGTTCTCCGTGCAGGACGGACTGGACTATCCGGAGCGAGTAAATGACAGCAAGGACGAGTCCGAACGCAGCGATACCGGTGAGCAGCGGGTTCACACGATAGGCGCCGACAAGGATCAAGAATTCAGCCGTAAAATTGCCGAATCCCGGCAAACCAAGTGAGGCAAGTGCAAAAATGAGCATGATACCGCTTAACCGGGGAGCGGATTTCCAGAACCCTCCCATAGGGGCAAGGTCACGGGTGCTAATGCGCTCCTGAATCAGACCTGCGATGATAAAAAGCGCGCTGACACTAACGCCATGCGCAACGATCTGGATGACGACGCCGGATAGAGACGTCAGGTTTGCAGCAAAAATGCCCAGGAGCACAAAGCCCATATGGGCAACACTTGTGTACGCCACGAGACGCTTGAGATCGGTTTGGGCAAATGCGAGTGCAGAACCGTAGATGATGCTGATGACCGCGATGACCATCAGCCACGGGGCGATAACCATGGCTGATTCAGGGAAAAAAGGAAGTACGAAACGGAGGAGACCGTACGCTGCGGTTTTGGACAGAAGGCCGGCGAGGACCACACTGCCCGCCGTCGGCGCCTGCGTGTAGGCATCGGGGAGCCAGGGATGCAGCGGAAATGCCGGGAGCTTAACGGCAAACGCGGCAATAAATCCGAGCATAATCCAGAACGCCGCTTTCGGCGTCAGCGACGTTCCAAGGAGCAGAGAATAGTCAAAAGTATACAGCCCGGTGTCGATTCCATGCATGAAGTAAAGGGAAAGAATAGATACAAGCATGAACAGTCCGCCGGCCTGCGTGAAGATAAAAAATTTGAAAGCGGCTGGTACTCTGTTTTCATTGCCCCAGATGTTGATCAGAAAATACATCGGCACGAGCATGAGCTCCCAGAAAAAATAAAAAAGAAACAAGTCAAGCGCAGTGAACACGCCGATGATCCCGGAGAGTGTGCATAGCAGATTAAAATGAAAGAAACCCGTGCGGTTGCGGATTTCATTCCGGGAGCAGAGGACAGCGATGATGCCGAGAAACAGAGTGAGCAGTATGAAAATGATGCTCAGGCCGTCAGCTGCCAGGTGCAAACTGATTCCGAACTGAGGGATCCAGGGATAATGCAACTCCATCAACCATGCAGCACCGCGGTTTAAAGAGACCGTGGCGGTCGACTGTGTGCATCCATACGCCAGCAGTAGTGCGTCAACGGCAAGTGAACCAACGGCTGTCCAGCAGGGGGCTCTGCGGTCCTGCTTTTCCAAAAGCCATCCGCCTAGTCCACCGATCAGGGGTATGATGATCCAGAGGAGAATCATATGTGCATGCCTTTGTTTTCTGTCCTTTTCTGTTTATCTTAGGACTGCAGCAATTCCCAAAAACAACACCGCACCTGCTGCCATGGCCATGGCGTACCATCGAAGACTGCCGGTTTGTGTTCTGGCAAGAAGTCTATGCATCATGGTATGAAGGCTGATGATTCCGGTGCAGCAGGAATCGACGAAGTCATTTTTGTTGATGCGGGTGACCCAGAGGAACGGTTTTACCAAAAGTGTTTCATAAAGAGCATCAAAGCCCCAACCGACCTGCCAGAATTTTGCCAGTGCACCGAACAGTCGTGTGTTGCTGACGGTATCTGCATACCAGGGGCGAATGAGATAGAACAGTATGGCCATAAATATACCTGCAAGAGAAACAAGC
This sequence comes from uncultured Nitrospiraceae bacterium, assembly GCA_964586075.1. GTDB lineage: Bacteria > Nitrospirota > UBA9217 > UBA9217 > UBA9217 > JBAZLV01. Next base: position 88,172 of record CAZPGZ010000007.1, read on the forward strand.
GAGGCGCCGAACAGGAGTATTCCTTCTCCCCGTGGAGTGGTTTGCACAGCAGCTATCCCACCAAAAACAGGCCGTAAAAAATCCGAAAAAAAAGTCATGTTTCCCATGACGGCCGGCACTTCAAGAAAACCGATTGTAATTGACAAGACCGAGAGAATGATAAGGGGAGTTCTCATGCAAAGGCCCGGCAAATGGGTTACTTCTTGTTTCGTTTCTCCATAGAAAATTATAAAAACCATGCGGAATGCATAGAGAGAAGTAATAAACGAGCCGATGATTCCCGCTGACCAGAGCCAAGTGCTCCCGGAAGGTGAAGACCATGCCTGCCAGAGAATAAGGTCCTTGCTGTAAAAACCGGCAGTCAGCAGAGGGAATGCCGAGAGCGATGCCGCGCCGATAAGGAAAATAAGGAAGGTGGTCGGAAGCAGTTTCCGTAATCCTCCCATGTTGAATATGTCATGTTCGTGGTTTTGGGCGAGGATGAGCACGCCGGCCGCAAGAAACAGGAGCGCTTTAAAAAATGCATGAGTCATGAAATGAAACAGAGCAGCTGACCAGGCGCCTACTCCCAGTGCCAGAAACATATAGCCTATCTGGCTGATTGTGGAGTATGCAAGAACGCGCTTGATGTCTTTTTGGACGAGCGCACTGCACCCCGCAATCAGGAGCGTTGTCGCGCCTATGATTGCAACGGCAGACAGCACCACCGGCGCCAGTTCGAACAAAACATGGGTGCGCGCGATCAGATACACGCCGGCGGTGACCATGGTCGCGGCATGAATCAAAGCGCTGACCGGGGTCGGGCCTGCCATGGCATCGGGCAGCCATGTCTGGAGGGGCAGTTGGGCGGATTTTCCGATCGCGCCTCCGAGCAGGAGCGCGGCCGCAAGCACGGCTGTTCCCGATCCAGGAGGCAATTGTTTTGGGGCGGACTGCATCATATCCTGAATATGCAGTGTACCGAAATGGGTGAACAACAGAAAAATGCCGACCGCCATTGCCGTATCGCCGATGCGTGTCACGATGAACGCTTTCCGGGCGGCTGCACCATTGGCCGGGTCAGTGTACCAGAAACCGATCAAAAGATAGCTGCAGAGTCCGACGCCCTCCCATCCGAGGTACAGGAGAAGAAAATTGTCCGCAAGAACAAGGACAAGCATGGAGCCGATAAAAAGGTTCATGTATGCAAAATATCGGCTGTAGCCCTGCTCGTCCCGCATGAATTCTGAGGAGTAAAGATGGATTAAGAAACCCACAACTGATATCACGAGCACCATGACCAGTGAAAGAGGGTCGAGTGAAAAGGATATGGCAGGGGTGTATCCGTCAAATTGCATCCAGAGCCAGAGTGTCTGGGTAAACACATTATTTTGCTGGGGTGTCAGGAGAAAACCGATGCCAACGAGCGCAGAGACGACAGCGGACAGGCCCACAGACCCCACGCCGATGGAAGCAATGGCGGTTTTTGTAAAGTGGTGGCCCCGCAGTGCCAGGATGAAAAAACCGGCAAACGGCAGCGCTGGTATCAGGTAAAGGAGATGCAGCATATCGCCTCAGAAATATCCATTATCCTTTCATAGTGTTCGCCGCGTCCACATCCAGAGTTTTGAAGCGCCGATAGAGCTGGAGTACCAGCGCCAGGCCTACTGACACTTCAGCGGCAGCCAGCGTCAGAATGAAGATGAACATGACCTGGCCATCGGCCTGCCCCCACCGCGCTCCTGCCACAACGAATGCGAGTCCCGCAGCATTCAACATGATTTCAACGCTCATAAGCATGAAGATGATGTTGCGTCGTATCAGCACACCTGTCAGGCCGAGTGCGAATAAAATTGCGGCAAGAACAAGGCCGTGTTCCATTGGGATATGAGCGATCATATGTTTTTCTTGCTCCACATGTTGAGAATACGGCTGCACCCGACTGCGCTTTGGCGACGGCCCAGGCAGTTTAAATGTTTACACCTGGTTCATTTACTGTTTGTACGGTCTGCCCAGGTGATACGCGCCGACCAGTCCTGCCAACAACAGCAGTGATGCCAGTTCCACGCCGATTACATACGGGCCGAGCAGTGCTATTCCGATTTGTTTCGGCGTTATGAGTGTTGCAGCCAGACGCTCCTTGCTTCCCATCAGGACGTACAGAATTTCCATGAGAAGAAGAGCGGATAGAATTGAGGGGCCCGTCCATATCCGGACGGTCAGCCATTGAGATTCCTGGCGTGCAGATTCTCTGCCCAGATTCTGCATCATGATGACGAATACAAACAGCACCATGATGGTGCCCGCATAAATGAGTATTTCCAGCATGGCGACGAACGGGGCACCCAGCGAGAAAAACACCAGTGCAACGGCCAGCAGCGATACGATCAGATACAGGAGGGCATGCACGGCGTTTTTTTTGCCGATGACCAGGACCGTGGCAATGACCGCAATAGCGGCTGATATGTAAAAAAGATAATTCATGCTGGTTCCTTCAGAACATGCTAGGGTAGCAGGTCCTTCACGTTCACGGGTTTGTCCTCGTTCTCCGCTTCGCCTTTATCCTTTCCTTTGACTGCCAATCCGGAAATCCGGTAAAAATTATAATTATGGTATTTGCCCGGGCCGTTAATCAACAGATGTTCTTTTTCATATACCAGGTTTTGGCGATTATATTCGCCCATTTCGAAGTCAGTGGTGAGCTGGATGGCATAGGTCGGGCACGCCTCTTCACAGTATCCGCAGAAGATGCAGCGTGAAAAATTGATCCGGAAAAATTCAGGGTACCGTCTTCCGTGTTCATCTTCGGTCGCCTGCAGTGCTATGCAGCCGACCGGGCATGCCACGGCGCAGAGCGAACAGGCAACGCAGCGTTCCTCACCGTCCGGATCGCGTGAAAGGACAATGCGTCCGCGCCAGCGGGGAGGAAGGTACGGTTTCTCCTCCGGATATTGGATCGTCGCCCGCTTCCGGAACATGGTCTTGAAGACTGTCCAGATCGTTTTGAGTATGCTGAACACGGTTGTTCCTTTTCACTCTTCCCGGCCGTGGTTTGCACGGCTATTTTTTCAGTAAAATAAAAGCTCCTGTCGCCAGCAGATTAAGCAGGGATACCGGCAGCATCACTTTCCAGCCGAATGACATGAGCTGGTCATATCGGGGACGGGGAAGCGACGCACGCAGCAGAATAAACAGACAGATAAACGCGAATGTTTTGATCGCAAACCATATGATGGGAGGAAGCAAGGGCCCCATCCATCCGCCGAAAAACAGGGTTACGGTGAGGGCCGAAATGAGTGTGATGCCGAGATATTCCCCCACGAAAAACATGCCGAATTTCATGCCCGAGTATTCAGAATGGAATCCCGCCACCAGTTCGCTTTCTGCTTCCGGCAGATCAAACGGCAGCCGGTGAGTTTCCGCGATTCCCGCTATGAAGAACACGATGAAACCGAGAAACTGGGGAACGATAAACCACAGATGCCGCTGGGCTTCAACAATCTCCCGCAAATTAAACGAACCTGCCTGCATCACGACGCCCATGAGTGAGAGACCCATGAATACTTCGTAACTCAGCATCTGCGCCGAGGCCCGCAGACCGCCCAGAAGAGAATATTTGCTGTCGGAGGCCCAGCCGGCGAGCGCGACGCTGTATACGCCAAGCGACGACATCGCCAGAACAAACAACAGGCCTATATTCAGATTTACGACTTCCATCACGGGGGTGAAGGGAATGACCGCGAAGGACATGAGCACAACGACTACAATAACGGCCGGTGCAATAATGAAGACGGGTTTGTCGGCGAAAGGTGGTATCCAGTCTTCTTTGGCAAACACCTTGATCATGTCCGCAAGGACCTGCAGAAGGCCGAGCGGGCCTACGCGGTTCGGTCCGTACCGATCCTGCCACAGCGCGAGAAGTCTGCGCTCCAGCCAGATTAATCCTCCTCCTATTGTGAGAACTGCGAAGAGTATGGTGAAAAGGATGAGGAGATGTCGAACAGTATTGGTCATGGCTTTAATTTTTCTATGACGGCATATAAAGCGGCAGTCGTTTGAGCGGTTGCGTACAGCCTCGCGGGCATCCCGGCAGTTCCTGCCGGTACTGTGCTCGACAACGCAACGGTCAGTTGCATCGGCGATCCGCCCATGGTCAGTTCGACTGTTTCATTTTGTACAACGCCGATTCGTAAAGCATCGGCAGGGTTTAACAAACAGCACGGCGCAGCAGCACGCATCGCTATGTCCGGGGAGAGCATGCTTAACTCTTCCGAACCGTAAATGTGGTGCAAAGGGAATACCAGCCACGCGTCTTGTTTCGATTTAAACGCATCCGGGACATTTTTGAAATACGGTGCCGTTTTACCGGCAGGTTCTATCAAACGCATGCCCGGATCGCCGCCGTAAAGCGTCCCGCCGACTTCCTGCTGGAACTTGTTCAACGCCTGGACTGAATTCCAACCCGGAGACCAGTACCGGGAGATCAGCGAAGCCGGCGGCCTGCCGTCATATCCCTCCATGGAAAAGGAGAGGGGCGTATCAGGGTCTTCCGGAGGTTTTGGTTCATGTACATCTCTGTTCGCCATGATCGCGGTGCGTCCGCTGTAGCGATGGGGCTGGCGCGGTATTTTTGCCCCTGCTATACGAAAATCGGCGGGAGGTGCAATGGCTCGCACCGGCGTTAATATCGGCACCACATCGGTCATATCGCGGACAATATTATCCAGCGTGGTCCAAGAAAGGCTTCCTAAACGCTCAGATGCCGTCAGTATATCACGAATCCACTTCCAACTGTCCTGAATATTTTCGCCGGGTTTGAAAACCTGATAAAAGCGCTGTGCGCGGCCTTCATTATTTACAAACGTACCGTCTGATTCCGCGCAGGTGGCTCCCGGCAGCAGTACTTCAGCCTTGGATGCCGTCTGATTCAGAAATGCATCGATAACAATGACGTGTTCGGTTCCGTCAAAAAAGTCAGAAACAGCTTTTTTGCCCGTTCTTTGATATAGGTCGTTTTCAAGAATGAAAACAGCGTCAATCTTGTTGTAACGGGTTGCGCTTAATGCTTCTTCCAGACTTCTGTCGGCCAGCAAACATACTCCCATACTGTTGCATTCGGGGAGCGTATAAAAAAGGCCAGCAGGTCTTCCTGCTTTACACAAAGCCCCTGCGATGTTTGCGGCCGCCTGAATTATTTCTTTATTATTGAGGCTTGTACCTGAAATAATGAGCGGTTTCTGGGCCTGTTTAAGCGTTTCTGCTATTTCTTTTGCAAGAGCGAGTACATCGCCCTGCAGTCCGGATACGGAAGGGCTACCGGCATCCAGTTCATGCGCAACGGCAAATCCAAGGCGCGCAATATCATCCGGAGCGGCATGGTGTGTTTTTGTCGCAAGATCATCAAGTTTGGTGCCGGTTGCCGTTGCGAGATAGAGCGGTCCCGTTTCGTCCTGCATGATGGTGCGGAGAGCGCCGTCATCCCAGGCAGGGATGTTCAGAGTGTTGAGGGATGATTTTGGTTTGTTTCGTGCGGCCTGTCGTAACGCCAAATCAAGCAGGGGGGCTGTATTCGTAACGTCTTCTCCAAGGACAAGTACAGCGTCCGCTGATTCTATTTCGTGCAGAGACGGCGACCGCGCCGGTCCTTTCTGGAGGATATTAATAATCAGGGATACAAGGCGATGCTCCCGGATTGCCATTCCAGAATAAAAATTATTTTTCCCGACAAGCGACAAAAGCGCGAAATTTGATTCGAGTGATGCGCGGGGCGACCCTATGCCGATGATGTTTTTGCTCCCTGACAGGACATCGCAGATATGGTCGAGCGCGGTTGTTTTGTCAACGGGTTGAGCCTCTTTTCCATCGGCGGCATACAATGGAGTGCTGACGCGATGAACGTTGTTTACGAATTCATACCCGAACCGCCCCCGGTCGCAGAGAAAATAGCCATTGACCGCATGATTATATCGGTTCAAAATTCTGCGGATCGTGCCATACCGCTCCCCGGGAATTGTGTTGCAGCCGAGGCCACAGTGGACGCAAACAGAGGGGGCGGTCTGCAGATCCCATTTACGCGCGTAGTGGCGCTTGAAAGTCTTGTCGGTAAACACTCCGGTAGGGCAGATTTCAACCAGATTGCCGCTGAATTCACTTTCGAGCGTGCCGTCTTCATGTCGTCCGAAATAGACGGAATCATGCGATGAAAGAGCGGTGAGATCCCGCCCGCCGGCATGGTCGCGGTAGAATCTGACACACCGATAGCAGGCTATGCAACGGTTCATTTCATGGTTCACAAATGGGCCAAGCTCCTGGTTTCGGTGCGTTCGCTTTCTGAACCGTGTTCTCCGATAGGTATGGCCGGTCATGATCGTCATGTCCTGAAGATGGCATTCGCCGCCTTCATCACACACGGGACAGTCGTGCGGATGGTTGAGCATGAACCATTCTATGACGGAACTTCGGAATTTTTTTGCTTCAGGATCATCAATGGAAATACGCATGCCCCCGGTGACCGGCGTCATGCAGGACATGACAATTTTGCCGCGGGTGTCTTTTTCATCTTTGAAGAGTTTCACCGCACATTGACGACAGGCACCCACGGAGTGCAATGCAGGATGCCAGCAGAAGTAGGGAAGGTTAAATCCGAGCGTGAGACAGGCGTTCAGAAGGTTCTGGTCTTCCCTGACCTGATAGGGCTTGTTATGGATAAAAATAGTGATCATGTAGGTTCAATAATGTGTTATTTCCTGGGACATCCTCGTTCGTGTATATGCCGCTCAAAGTCTTCCCGAAAGTATTGCAATGCGCTTTGAAGCGGTTCAACCGCGCCGGGCGCCAGTGCGCAGAAGGTGTTTCCCGGCCCAAGCAAGGCGCAGTGATCAGCGAGCATTTGCATATCAGCAGCCCTGCCTGTGCCTTCTTCGAACGATTCCAGTATTTTTTTGACCAGCGGCAGTCCTTCGCGGCACGGCGTGCACCAGCCGCATGATTCTCGGGCAAAGAAACTGATCAGGTTGTGCGCGAACCCGACCGGACAGGTTTTGTCATCAAGGATGACCATGGTTCCTGTACCGAGCCGGCTTCCAGCTTTCATGACGGAATCGAAGTTCATTGTTATATCGAGATGTTCACTGGTGAGAAAATCGGTTGAAGCGCCGCCGGGAAGCAGGCCCCGGAGCGCATGGCCGTCCTGCATGCCGCCTGCGTGATCTTCCAGAATTTCACGGATCGTCGTGCCCATGGGCAGCTCCCACAGGCCGGGCCTTTTTACTCTGCCGCTTGCTCCAAACAATTTCGTCCCGCTGTCAGGACTTTTGCTCAGTGACTTGAACCAGTCGGCACCGTTTTTGAGAATGTGCGGTATGCAGGAAACGGTTTCCACGTTATTCACGATTGTCGGTTTGCCGAAAAGGCCGGCGACCTGCGGGAAGGGTGGTTTCGCGCGGGGTGTGGCGCGTCTACCTTCCAACGCATTCAAAAGTCCGGTTTCTTCACCGCAAATATACCGTCCTGCGCTGGCGTGAATGCGCATATCAAGGCTGTAGCCGGAACCGAAAATGCTCTCGCCGAGATACTTGCTGGCATATGCTTCGGCGACGGATTTTTGCAGCAACCGAACTGCACGTTTGTATTCCCACCGTACAAAAATGATTACGTGAGAGGCTTCAATGGCATAGGCGCTCGCAATGGCGCCCTCAATGACCTGATGAGGATTGCCTTCGAGCAGGAACCGGTCTTTAAACGTGCCTGGCTCCATTTCGTCTGCATTCACGACAAGGTATTTGGGACGCCGTGCCTTCGGTCCCATCGGAATAAAACTCCATTTCTGTCCGGTGGGAAAGCCTGCCCCGCCCCGTCCTCGCAGGTTTGACGCTTTCACAACAGCCTGGACTTCCTGCGGAGTCATCGTGAGCGCTTTTCGAGCAGCCTGGTATCCGCCTGTTGATTCGTATTCCCGAAGCGAGAGCGGTACAGCGTCAGGCCGAATATGTTCTGTGAGCGGTCGTTCCATAATGGTATGCAGCGAAAAAAACGGCGTAGAATCGTGACGGATTTCAGTGAGCGCAGTTCAAATCCGCCCGTTATTCATAGGTTGACAATATTTTTTCGATCATTGCCGGCGTTACCGGGCCGTACAAATCGTCATCAATCATCATTGCCGGTGCACGGTCGCACGCTCCCAAACAGGCGACCGGAAGCAGCGTGAACTGTTTGTTTGGCGTCGTTTCTCCAAGGCCGATGCCGATTTTTTCTTTTATCGAGTCCAGAAGAGGATTATATCCCATGATCCAGCAACTGACGCTGTCGCAGATGAGGATTACATGTTTGCCCACGGGTTTTCTGAAAATGAAGTTGTAAAATGTAGCCACCGAATCGAGTTCATGTGCCGTCATGTCAAGCATCGCGGCAACATCTTTGATCGATTCATCAGACACCCATCCACGATGCCGCTGTACAATACTCAGCGCTTCAAGGGAAGCCGATGCCTTTGTCGGAAGGTGTTGCAACTCCGCTATAATTTCCTGTTGTTCTTGTTTACTTAACATGGTTATCTCTGCCTAGCTGGAAAAACGGTGACTCGGAGATGTATCATTCAAACGTTATCTGTCTATGTCTGCCAGGATGAAATCAATGCTTCCCAAAATCGCCATGAGGTCGGCAATCATCCGTCCTTTGCTCATTTTCGGCACCATCTGCATATGCGCAAACGAGGGGGTGCGGATGCGTGTCCGGTAGGAGGTTGTACTCCCATCGCTGATCAAATAATAGCCGTTGTTACCTTTGGTCGCTTCTATTCCGAGAAAAGATTCACCCGGCGGTATGACCGGTCCCCAGCTTACGCTCAAAAAATGGTTGATGAGGGTTTCGATATCATGCATGGTGCGTTCTTTCGAAGGCGGTGTTGTCAGCGGGTGATCAGATTTGTAAGGCCCTGCCGGCATATTGTTCACGCATTGTTCTACAATGCGCAGGCTTTGGCGTATTTCTTCAATTCGCACGACGGCCCGGTCATAGCAGTCCCCGTGGACCGCCGTCGGAACGTCAAATGCAAACTGGTCATAACCTGAATAGGGGCGTTTTTTTCTGAAGTCCCAATCGAACCCGCAGGCACGGAGCCCCGGACCGGTTATGCCCCATTCTATGGCATCTGCGGCGGTGTATTTGCCCACGCCAATGGTGCGCGCCTTGAATATTCTGTTCTGCATGACGATTGCATCGTATTCTTTCAAGCGGGGTGGCAGGTATTTGAGGAAAGACTTTATACTGACATCCCAGTTTTTGGGGAGATCATGTGCCACGCCGCCGATTCTGAACCATGCCGGGTGCATGCGGCCGCCGCAGATGGCTTCTATAATGTCAAAGACGCGTTCTCGGTCCGTGAACATGTAGAAAACAGGTGAAAGCGAACCTACATCCTGGGCAAAGGTGCCGTACCAAACGAGATGATTAGCAATGCGGAAAAGTTCGGACAGCATCACGCGGATGACCTTTGCTCGATCGGGCACCTCGATACCGGCAAGCCTTTCCACAGCAAGGCAGTAGACGAGGTTGTTCATGACGCCGCCGAAATAATCAATACGGTCGGTGTAGGGTATAAAGGTGTGCCAGGACTGGCGTTCCCCCATTTTTTCCGCGCCGCGGTGGTGGTATCCGATATCGGGTACCATGTTTACGATTTCTTCGCCATCAAGCTGAAGTATCAAGCGGAGAAGCCCGTGGGTTCCGGGATGCTGGGGCCCGACGTTCAAAAACAGAAAATCCGTATCATCCGTTCCGTGTTGCATGCCCCAATCCTCAGGCTTAAACTGAAGGGCGGTCTGTTCCGCCAGTTCCTTTTCGTCAGGCAGACGAAAAGGTTCCATTTCCGTAGCACGCGCAGGATGGTCCTTGCAAAGAGGATGACCCTGCCAGGTCGGGGGCATCAATATTCTTCTCAGATGCGGGTGACCGTCAAATCTGATCCCGAACATGTCCCAGACTTCCCGTTCATACCAATCTGCTGATTCCCACAGACCAGTGATCGAGGGGAGAGAGCAGGAATCGCGCATAAGAGGAACTTTGATCCTGATATCTTCATTTCTGTCATATGAGAGGAGGTGGTACACAACAGTAAAGTCGCTTGAAGGCTGGCCGGACCGGTTTAAACGCATCCGTTCGTCGATAGCCGTGAGGTCATACAATGTTCGATAGGGATTTTCTATGACTGTTTTAAGATGACGAAGCACAGCTGCTGCCGAGTCTCGATTGACCCAGAGTGTGGGAATTGCGTCTTCTGTTTCCTGCACAGCCAGCAGGGACTGGCTGAAGGCAGATTTCAAATCGTGGATAATGGAGGAATTTGCAGGCATAAGAATTTCAGAAAACGCCGCAGAAATATAGTAAAGGCGGCTGCTCTTTTCAACGGAAAGCAGGAACACCTTCGCTTCCGGGCATTTCTGTTCTTAATAGCTATTACGTCCTTTGTATGGTAGTAATCGTGCTGTTACACTTCATCCATCGGTCGAAGTATTGCCGCTTTTTCCCGTTCTTCGCGCTTTAGATCCCGCATGGACGGCATCTCCGGCCGCAGGATATCCTGTGAACCGGCGACCCAGCTTAAAGGACGCCGCTCACTCCCTATCTTTTGACTCAGCAGCAGCAGGCCTTCCATGAACGCGTCAGGCCGGGGGGGGCAACCCGGCACATATACATCTACTGGCAGGAACTTATCCACACCCTGAACGACGCTGTAGATATCGTACATTCCTCCTGAATTGGCGCAAGAGCCCATGGAGATAACCCAGCGTGGTTCCATCATCTGCTCATACAGCCGCTTGATGACCGGCGCCATCTTGATAAATACTGTTCCCGCAACGATCATCATATCGGCCTCACGCGGCGTGGCGCGGATTACTTCCGCGCCGAACCGCGCGACGTCATATTTGCTGGTGAGGCTCGTCGCCATTTCAACATAACAGCAGGAGAGTCCGAAGTTGAACGGCCAGATGGAGTTCTTTCTTCCCCACGCCACCATGTCGCAAAGTCGCGTGAAAAGCAGGTTTTTACGGACGGCATCTTCCAGCATGCCGTCTGCGGATGCTGGCGGTCCTGCAGGTTGCAACTGCATATCTGTACAGTCCTTTCATGACCGGGAACAGCATTAGTTCACGGGTTTTCCCCATTCCAGTGCTTTGAGACGCCAAAGATAGACGAGGGCAGCTCCAAGAACGCTGATGAAGATGAGCATCTCTAAATACCCGGGCCATCCTGCTTCCCGGATTGATACTGCCCAGGCGAAGATGAAGACTGCTTCCAGATCGAAAACGACGAAGAACATTGCAAGCAGGTAAAATTTGCTATCGAAGCGAATGCGTGCGGTTCCGGTGGAACGAATGCCGGATTCGTATGGCTCTGCCGTTTGCTTTTCTCGATGCCGCTCACCCAGAATGAACGAGAGCGCAATCATGCCGGTGACCAGAATGATGACCGCTGCGAAATATACGGCCAAAGGCCATAAGGAGGTGTCTGCTTCGGGGCCGTGCAACATGGTAAAAGAATATCACAGTAGGAAAGAAAGTCAAGCATGCAGCAGAGGAAACAGTCCTGAACACAATTGAAAAAAAATAAAAAAGCGGGGCGTAGATGCCCCGCTTTGAAAAAATGCTTCGAGATGGTTTTTTTATGGGTTATTTTGGCGCCATTGCATCGGCGAGAATTTTGATGCCCTTTTGTGCTTCGTCCACGGATTTGGTGAGCGACTCCCTGGCCATTTCAGGATTATGGAAGCCATCGGAATTTTCCGCTGTCCAGTATTCCCAGAGGACGTGTGCCTTCAGATGCTGGTCCTGTGCCTGCTTGATGGCCTCGGGGTTGAGTCCCATTTTTTTAGCTTCCATAATTTTGTCGATGAGGGCAGCAATCCAGAATTCTGCTTTACGCAATTTGCCTTTTGTAAAAGCTTTGATCGAGTCGATTGAGTATGCTGCTTGCTCCGGTGTCCAGTTCGCGTGGCACCTGGCCGTGAGGCACGTATCTTTCAACTGTACCCTCGGAGTGACTGCAAAATGTGAAGTAAAAACCTTGCCTGTCTTCCGGTCCTTTATTTTTGGGGTGTGGCAGTTGTCGCAACTTGCTCCATACCGTGCATGCTTTGAGTTGTAATACGTTTCCGATTCCGGGTGCTGGGCCTTCCAGAGAAGCCCGCCCGTGAGTGCGTGCTTGAAATCCAGAAAATTGATCTGATTCACATAGTGATCATAGAGACCAAAAACGTCTTTGTACGGAATATGGTTTGCCCTGCCGTCTGTCATTTTGACGGTGAATGCTGAGAGATCGGGATTTTTCGTATCATAGCCCGGGTTGCAGTTGTATTCCACATGGCACTGACCGCACAGAAGCCGTGAATCGTACGAATCAAGCAAGGCTATTTTTCTGGTGAAACCTCTCATGCCCATGTCTATCACGGTAAATCCTGTTCTCTTCGGGTCTTTGTGCCAAAGCGTGTCCGACTCGGGTCTGGTCAGGGCCTGAATCAGCGCGTCCCGCACGATTCTCGGTTTTGCTGCGTGCGGATCATGACAGGTAAAGCAATTCAGTCCGTGCTGTACATCCTTGACCAGTTCGATGACGTTGGATGTCCTCGACCATGTTGCTTCGGCGCTTGGTTCACCGAGATACGACCATTTCAAAATATGGTCCTGGGTCTTGCACTGGAGACAGACGGGATTTGCTGCGACAGCGGTCTGGGGAAGAAATGTTTTCTGTTCTTTAACTTCCGGATGCGTGTCTTTGAGGATGTCCCATGCTTTGCCTGTTTCCAGGATATAGTTCCAGCCGTTCTTTCCTTGGAAGCGACCGCCGAAGGCTCGGTCGACGGCAAAATTATCAACGAGCATATTGACATGGCTTCTGGTCAGTGCATGTTCCTTGGTGAACCCGTGTCCTGCCATCAGTTTATCCCAGAACGGGTTAGGGGCCCTGTTGGTAAGCTGCGATTTTTCATCGCGTGCCGGGCGGTGATACGCTTGCTTCAGAAATGTAGCATACTGGCTGCTGTGGCACTGACCGCATGCCTTCCAGGATGTGTCGGTTACGGGTCGAGTCTTCGGACCGGGGTCTTCCACGTGTTTGGTCAGGCCTGTGTGGCAGTTTACGCAGTTAATCTTTGCATGCACTCCCATGCTGCGCAACTGTTTTATGGTATCATGGCAGTTATAGCACGTTTCAACTGCGGCAGGTTTTTCCTGTCCCGGTTTTGCTGCGCAAACAGCTGCCAAGAAAAGAATGGTGCTTAAAACGAGGCCGATGGACATAGCCACTACGACGGTTTTTTTTCTCATTATTGTCATTCCTCCTTAATTATCCAGGGTCGCAGCAGCCGTGAGCGCAGCTGAATTTATGCTGGTTTATAAATAGAGGTGTTCTTGTTCCGAGTTCGTGTGCTTATGGCCATATGTTTTTTTATGTTTATTTGCTACTATAGCATAAATTCCTGTTTTTTTACGATGATAACCGAAAAAACACAGGTTTTATCATAGAACGTATCAATGCCGTAGCAGTGGAATAGATGAACTATGTAGACTTCTGTTAAAAGACAATTTTGCCTTGACTTTTAAGAGGTTGTACACTATATTATCCTGCGTAGAGGAGGGGACTATGACCAAGGCAGATATCATCTCGGAAGTATTTGATAAAGTCGGGTTGCCAAAACAGGATGCTGAAGAACTGGTTGAGATGATTCTGGATTTGGTCAAGCAGGTCTTAAAAGAAGGGGAGACCGTGAAGCTTTCCGGATTTGGAAACTTCGTGGTCCGAAGCAAAAAATCTCGAAAAGGCCGCAATCCGAAGACGGGCCAGGAGATCGAGATTACGCCGAGGAAGGTTGTCAGTTTCAGACCGAGCATGATATTCAAAGAGCATGTCATCGAAGCCCCAACAGCCGAGTAGCAAGCTTTTTTATCGAATCGGTGAAGTGAGCCGCATTACCGGTCTCGAACCTCATGTGCTCCGCTACTGGGAGTCTGAATTCCCTCAAATCAAGCCGGACAAGCAAAAATCAGGTCAGCGTCTTTACGATCAAAAAGATCTGGATACGATTTTGCATGTCAAACAGCTGCTTTATAAAGAAGGCTACACCATCTCCGGTGCCAGAAAGAAGTTAAACAGCAAGGGAGAGCAGGATCTTGGTGCTGTTATCGAAACGGCAAAGAAAGAATTGAGGGAAATACTGGAACTTTTGAAATAAATAGAGAATAGACATCAATAGCTCCTTTTGCGGTGAATTGATTCCTCATACTATATTGCAATTCTTAAAGGATTCGGGGCGTGGCGCAGCCTGGTAGCGCACTCGTTTGGGGTGCGAGTGGTCGGCCGTTCAAATCGGCTCGCCCCGACCATTTTGTAAAGTCCGTGAATAACGTATTCACGGACTTTTTTTATCTGGTGTTTAGTCATATCCGATGTAATTACTTGACTGGTGATTATAAGTTTTATAAACTTACCGCATATCATTTCGCGTCAACCCCGTACAGATGTTCCGGCATGCCACGGCTGGTGGGCAACATGCTCAAAAATACGGCGGCTCCTAGCGAAAGGAGAGTTGATATGGATTTCATTCGGTGGAAGGACGACTATTCCGTTCAGGTGAGAGAAATTGATGAGCAACACAAAAAACTCATCAGCCTCATCAACCGTCTGGCAGATGCCATGAAAGTCGGAAAAGGCCGTGACGTTCTGGAAACCGTGCTGACGGAAATGGTTGACTATACCGTGTATCATTTTGAAATGGAAGAAAAGCTTTTTCAACAGCACGGCTATCCGGACTACGAAAAGCACAAACAGATACATACCGCGTTTGCCAGCAAGGCGCAGGAACTCAAGTCCGCCTTTGACGCTGGAAATACAAAAATCAGCGTTGACGTGATGCTGATTCTCAGCAACTGGCTGAACAATCATATTCTAGAAGAAGACAAACGATACGGGCCTTATCTGAACGGCAAGGGAGTACGGTAAGAAGGAGGTTTCGGATAAAAAAGAAGAATGAATCAACTGGCAGGTCATCTCTCGTCCATTCCTGAGTCAATCATATCGCAGTTCCCGTTTCTTTCAGTTCTTTAATCCGTTCCTTTGCATAGAGGTAGCCCGCTTCAACGATCTTGTCGATTGCCTCAAATTCCAATAATCCGAACCCTCCGACCGGTGGACAAAAGTTGAAATCCGCGGCTTTCTTGGCATAAATTTCCTTGTTGGCGCTGCCGACCATTATGGTGCGCATCATGATATCAAGAATTCCGGGCAGGATGATCTTCTTTTTAAACGGACTCAGGCGGCTCCAGAGAATTTCCGCCTCCGAAGGGATCTCTTTGTAGCAGTCGGGGACTTTCAGATCTTCATCCGGGCTGACATCGACCATGATAACGCGGCCGCCGCAAAGTTCCTTCATGATGTCAGCGGGGACATTGTTGAAGAGGGCACCGTCGACCAGAAGGTTGTTTTTGTCCAGCACCGGTTTTGTAATGCCCGGTAACGCGCCGCTTGCGCGTACAGATTTTCCGAGGGGACCATACCGGTGCACGACCATTTCTGCGGTCGTCAGGTTACTGGATACACAGAAATAATTCAGCCACATGTCTTCAATCTGCGTGTCTCCGCACATGGTGCGTATTACGGAATCCAGACGTTTGCTTTTTATCAAGGCAATCAAGGGAATCGTAAACTCGCGGAATGGTTTGAGTGCGATCGCTTTTTTCTGCTGGTCAATCATGGACCGCCAGTCCAGTCCCATTGCGTATTGAGCGGCGATCATGGAGCCCATGCTGGTCCCTCCGATCATGTCGATCGGAATATTGGCTTCGGCGAGAGCGCGGATTACTCCTATATGAGCGAAACCACGTGCTCCCCCCCCGCCCAGTACGAGCCCGATTGCGTTCCCCGTAAACAGGCGCGCCAACCGGTCCATGTCGGCATCGGTATTCCACCGGATATGGTAGTGGGTGTCAACGCGTCTTTTGTCCAGCCATGCGCTCGTTTTTGAGGGGATTTTTCGGCCGTCCGGATGGAGCAGGACCAAAGTTCGATGGACATTGCCTACTGCCGTGTCATGCAAGAGCCATTCTGCTTCTATTTCTCCTGGATTCGAAGAGTCTGCTGCCTGTCCCAGTGTTATGACGCGGTCCGCATGCTGAAGACAGCGTTTTGTCCAGGGTGTCGGCGTTATATCCGCTTCGAAAATAATGTTCATATACTTTGCTTCCTGTTCGTCCAACCAGGCGGCAAGCCTGATGTTGTTGGGAGCCGTCTCCGCTGTCTGCGCCATGCCCTCGATGCCCCAGATGCGGTCCAGCCGGTCGCTGCTGATATGGAGCGTTGTACCGAAGTTCGACAGCGCGTCCGCAAATCTGTTTGTAAAAGAGGAGAGGGGTACATTAGGTCCGGCCGGGATTACGGCGATGTTCAGCGGTTTGTTTCTCTGCTGGGTTACCGCACTAATTTCCTGCATGCGTTTGATGATGAACTGAATAAAATGCATCATCATTCCTGGATGTGATGCAATAATCCGTTCAAAGGCATCCCGGGAAAATCTGACCAAATCGCTGTCCCGCACGGCAAAAATACTCGCGGTGCGTTTTGCCCCGGTAAACATGGCCATTTCTCCCACGATGGTGCCTCGTCTGACTTCGGCCACTGTCCGTTCAATGCCTGTTTTCTCTTTGATGCACACGGACAAGCGTCCGCTGATAAGAATAAAAAAATCATTGCCATGATCACCCTGGTAAAAAAGGGCTTTGCCGCGAGGAAGATGGACCCATTCAATTGCAGATTCTATGGTGTTCAGCATTGTTACGTCGAGCGGTCCGCAAAAAACAGGAAGTATCGCCACCAGCTGATAGCGCCTCAGCCGACCGCGTATAATTTCAGCGAATTTCTGCAAAACCGCAGGTCCCTGCTCTGCCAAACGGTCAAAAACAGCTTTGGAGAATTTCATCAGGAGTGAGTTCTGGATGGCGTCCACGGTCGCGGTCCGCACCCCGCCGCTCAAAAACTGGATTTCACCGGCAGGCATTCCCGGCTCGATGGTTGCCACCATGACTTCTGATCCATTTTTATCGACCACGGTGACGCGGAGCCGTCCTGTATAGACAAGGCAGAAGAAACCTCCCGGATCTCCCATGTGAAACAGATTTTCTCCTTCTTGCAGGTTTATCCATTCGATGTCAGGCAGCAAATCTTTTAAAAGGGATGCACTGAATTGTCCGAAAATATCATGTGATTGCAGAAATGAAAGAACATCTTTATCCGACGGGCGGGAAAAACTCTCTTGCATGGTACTCGCCTCCTGAAAGGTTTCTGCGGAAAGTCGCAAGAGCGTACATTAGTGCAGAATTATACCTATTATAACATACATGGCTCGGATCACAAACATCTTTTCAGAAAGATTCCATACCGTTTGACTATTATCTGCTCTTTTGATAAGCTTCTCAGCATATTGATGTATTTCTGCAGCCGAGAACGGTGTTCTAAATTTAAGATAAAAGAAGAGACGACTGGTCCGCACATATCGGTGTGCACCGGACATGCAAAGGAGAGGCTATGCCGAAAAAGATTATTTTTATTCAGGGGAGTCCTCGCAAAAACGGCAATACACGCAGTATGGCATCAATTGCCATGGATGCGGCACGGGAACGAGGAGCAGAGGTCACCGAAATTGATGCTCTGACACTGGAGCTTAAAACGCCGGGTTGTACTGGGTGCCAGAAATGCCAGCAATCGGACAAATTCGAATGCGTCATCAAGGATGGAGTGACCAAGGCCGTTGCATCGCTTCCGGAATTCGATGTGATCGTATTCGCCACGCCCTTATATTGGTGGAGTTATACGGCGCAGATCAAAATACTGATCGACAGAATATATTCGTTGAGTAAATTTTCATCTTCGGGAGAACTCCGGACACAGCTTGCCGGCAAAACGCTGGCACTTCTTGCCACCGGAGGAGGGCCGGTCGAAAATAATCTTGATGTTTTGGAAAGCCAGTTGAAGAATCCGGCGGATATGCTGGGTTGCACGTTTGCCTCCTGTATTTTCCCAAATGTACCTCCTGAAGCCGGAGCGCTCAAACAGGATGAGTCAGCGGTGAAAAAAGCAAAAGAATTCGGACGGTCGCTTGCTGCTGCAAAATAGCAGCTGGAGTTTTTTGAACTGTTTTGTCTCGTGCATTCGGCTTGCATGAGAGAAACAGTTGCTGCGGTGAAATATGGACAAAGAACAGAATAAAACCGGAAAACAGGTTGAAACGGGGATCAGTGCGTTCGATACCAGAATCAGATGGTCAAAGTTCTGTCTCATGTGGATATCGACCTCTTCAATATTCATGTTTTATCTCTTTTCCAATATCGTTACCGCCTGTATTGTAGGAGCCTTTACCTGCTGGCTTATTTCATTTACTTTTATGGGCCCCTGGCTGGTGCACGGACTCCATTTATTAACGATAGATATCGCAACTGACGATTTGTACAAACTTGGAGCAGCAGCCGGTTTTTTTGCTGGGTTCCTGAAGTTTAAAATTGAAAAATAATATCTCCAGTTGGTCTCGCCGACGAATGAAAAGAACTATTATAATCGTTCTTCTTTGTGCTTTTGCCATGTACGCAGCTTCCTGTCATCGGGAAACCCCTCAGGACAAAATCAAAAAAGCAGTAACGACCATTCAGCAGGCAGTGGAACAGAAAGATGTTAAAAAAGTCCTTAGCTTTATCGCAAAAAATTATGCTGACCCTCGTGGAAATACCTACGAAACCATGAAAGGTCTGTTGCTCGCATATTTTTACCGCTATCCGAAGATATCCATATACATACCCAATCTCGATGTTATTGCAGATGATGTTTCTGCAAAAGCAGTTTTTCAGGCCGTATTGACGGGCAGAGGAGGTAATGATTCCGCGGCAGCCATTCTGCCGGAATCGCTCGGCGTGTATGCTTTTGAGGTTGCGTTCAGGAAAGAATCAGGAGAATGGATTATATATTCAGCAACATGGGAGAGGCTGGGAGATACTCCTGAGGCATCCGTTCGGCAATAACGGTGCAAGCGGTTTTTGCGCATGAAATAAATATGCTCATCAAACTGTCATAGCATATGCAGTCGCAAAATGAGATTCTCGAAGGAAAATTCATCCCATGACCCCCGAAATTATCGCCCTCATCATTTTTTCATTCAGTTACATCGGTATAGCATTCGGAAGTTTTCCGGGATTGGCAATAGACAGGACGGGAATTGCGCTTCTCGGGGCCATTGCCATGCTCGCGACTGGAACTGTAAATGAAATGGAGGCATTCAAGGCAATCAACCTGCCTACCATACTGCTGCTGTATTCTCTTATGGTTCTGTCCGCACAATTTACGTTGGGCGGACTTTATACAAAGGTTGCGCTCTCACTCACGAAATTTATGGAGAAACCGGAGCGATTTCTCTTTATGCTCATGGTTACTTCCGCTCTTTTTTCCGCTTTCATCGTAAACGATATCGTCTGTCTTGCCTTCGCCCCTGTTGTATGCTTTTCAG
This sequence comes from uncultured Nitrospiraceae bacterium, assembly GCA_964586075.1. Taxonomy (GTDB): domain Bacteria; phylum Nitrospirota; class UBA9217; order UBA9217; family UBA9217; genus JBAZLV01. The sequence goes on from CAZPGZ010000007.1 coordinate 107,685, forward strand.
TCCTCCGCGCATCACTGAATCCGATCCCTTTTCTTGTCGGGCTCGCGTGCGCCAGCAATATCGGTTCTGCAGCTACAATTATCGGCAATCCGCAGAATATGCTGATCGGCCAAATCGGCGAACTCAACTTTGGGAAATATCTGCTCTGGTGCGCGCCGCCGACGGTCCTTGCTTTAGGCGCTGCCTATGTCATTATACTGTTCCTCTATCGTGCCCGGTGGCAGGGGGCACCGCTTGAATCGGCGCATGCCACGTGGGGCTGGAACGAGTACAATGCCCACCAGTCTCACAAGGGCATTGTCCTGGCCCTTCTTCTTCTCGTGGCTTTTTTCACCCCTGTTAGGCGGGAGCTGTCAGCCCTGGCAGTGGCAGGAATACTCCTCTGCAGCAGAAGAGTCACAACCCGCTCCTTATTGGGGCAGGTTGACTGGCACCTGATTACCTTGTTTTGCGGTTTGTTTATTATCACTGCAGGCATGGTCAAATATGGCATTCCGGTAAAGATTATTGCCCTGCTTGCCACTGCCGGACTGAATATCAACAACCCAGTTGATTACTCAATACTCACCTTATTTCTCAGCAATATTGTAAGCAATGTGCCGGCGGTCATGCTGCTGCTGAACCATATGGATATCCAGGCGACACAAAACCTGTACATGCTTGCGTTGGTCAGTACCTTTGCAGGAAACTTTCTGATTATAGGGAGTATTGCCAATCTGATCACTTTCGAGCAGGCAAGACAGTTTAATGTCTTCGTAAGTGTTAAGGAACATGCAAAAACCGGCATTCCGGTTACGCTGGCGTCGATTCTTATTGCACTCATGTGGCAGAAACTTGCCCTGTGACTTTCAGTTGCCTCCACTGATCAAAGGGCTTGGTCGTTTCTTTGTTGATTTTATTTACTTACTAAGTTGATCTCTGATACAATATCAAATCTGTTCATATGCATGCTAACCTCCACAAAACAATAGGAGATATCCCCATGAAACGTATCATAATGTCTTTAAAAATACTGTTTCTCTGTTCGCTGTTCGCGTTCACACACTTGTATGGTGCAATTTTTTCAGCTTATGCAGAGGCTCCCATGAAGAAAATCCAAACACCGGGTTTTTACCGCATGATGCTCGGACAATTCGAAGTTACGGCCCTTTTTGACGGCTCCATTACGTTGAATGCTGAGTTGCTGAGGAATATTTCCGATTCGGAAGTGCGGAACCTGCTAGAACGGGGATTCGTTTCCTATCCAGGAATGCTGACATCGGTGACTGCATTTCTGATTAATACCGGTTCAAAGCTTGTGCTGGTGGATGCGGGAGCGGCCGGGGCATTGGGACCGGCACTCGGGCATCTGCCAGAAAATCTGAGAGCAGCCGGCTACAATCCGACGCAGGTAGATGCTGTTTTGATTACCCACATGCACCGTGATCATATAGGAGGTCTTGTAGATGCCGCTGGTAAGCCGGTTTTTCCGAACGCGGTTGTCTATGTTGCCAAGGCGGAAAACGACTTCTGGCTGTCTGCTGCAAGTGCAGCAAAGGCGCCGTTGAAATATCAACCATACTTTAAAATGGTCCGTGATATAGCTGCTCCTCTGCTGGCTCTCGGAAAATGGAAGACATTTGAGGGAAGTGACCTGCAGATACCCGGCATCACTGCGATTGCCATCCCGGGCCATACGCCGGGTCATACCGCATTTGAGGTCCGCTCCGGCGGACAGGCCTTTCTTATCATCGGCGATACGGTGCACAGTATGGCTGTTCAGTTTCCGAAGCCTGAGGCAGCCATTGAATTTGATGCCGATTTAAAGCAGGCGATTGCTTCCAGGCTCGCGTTATTCAAAATTGCGGCTGAGTCCAAAGTTCTTGTCGGCGGTATGCATCTTCCTTTTCCCGGCATTGGGCATGTGCGGAGAGAAGGGCGTGACTCTTATGCGTGGGTGCCGATCGATTTTTCTCCGTTTTTTGAATAAAATGATTATTGTGCACTGAGAGGAAACAAAACATGGCCGGCTGCAAAGAAAGTAAACGGTATCTTACCAATTTAGCTGATGAGCGAAGCAGTGCGGCGCTCTACCGGGTCATGGCAGAGTACGAGCAAAATGCCCAGATTGCAGAAGTTTACAGGAAACTCGCTGAAACCGAAGATGCGCATGCTGCGGTATGGGCGCAGAGGTTGGCAGAGACAGGAGTTGACGTCCCGGTTTTCCGGCTCCCGATGCGTACGCGTGTTCTTATCTGGCTGATACGGCGTTTCGGCGTCAATATGGTCCTTCCAAGCTTGTCCGCAATGGAGCAAAATGGGACGAAGTCCTACAAAAGCCAGCCGGATGCTCAGAATATGGTCCCGGAGGAGCAATCGCATGCACGGCTGCTTCAGCAGATCGGAAGGACATCCGGCATCGGCGTGGAAGGAAGCGCTTTGGCGCGCTTCGAGGGCCGCCACCGGACTGCGGGCGGTAATGCGCTACGGGCTGCCGTACTCGGGGCAAGCGACGGTTTACTCTCTAATTTTAATCTTATTATGGGAGTGGCAGGAGCGGCCCTATCCAACAGCACTATTCTGCTCACCGGTTTTGCGGGTCTGCTTGCCGGAGCCATATCCATGGCACTTGGTGAATGGATATCGGTCAGGAGTTCACAGGAACTATATGAAAAACAGATAAGCACCGAAAAGGAAGAAATTGCTGAAGCCCCTGAAGAGGAAGTCGAGGAACTGGTCTTGATTTACCAAGCCAGGGGAATGGACGAGGAAACCGCGCGTCAGATAGCGGTCAGACTTATGAGCGATCCGGACACCGCTCTTGACGCGCTTGCGCGTGATGAGCTTGGTGTTGATCCGGAAGAGCTTGGCGGATCGGCATGGGAGGCGGCGATCAACTCATTCTTTCTTTTTGCCGCTGGTGCCATTATCCCCATTGTTCCATTTATGTTCCTGAACGGAACAATGGGCGTTATGACGAGTGCCGGATTGAGTGCTGCCGGGCTTTTTGTCATCGGTGCCGCTATTACTTTATTTACCGGCAGGTCAGTCCTGTATTCCGGGCTGCGGCAAGTCATCTTCGGTCTTGCCGCTGCAGGGGCGGTATTCTTGATCGGACATCTGATTGGCGTGAGTATTTCAGGATGAAAAACTGAATATCCGCAATTCAGCGATGAAAAGTCCCAAAGTGGTTGCGCTTGTTTTTTCTCAGGCACTGTTTACAGGGATATATACTCTTTCGGAGTAAAATTGTTTGCCATTGTCCAGACGGTGGCTCTGCCGTTTTTCATCCGGTAAACAGCCAGAGGATCATACCCTGCCTTATCAATCCACGGTTTCAGAAAATCACGCTTTTGTACGATCTCTTTTTTCAATGCCAGGTCTTCGACAAGCTCTAGAGTGCCGCTGATCCGTATCTGGATAAGTCCTTCAAACTTGCCGTTGTTAAAACAAAGCTCAACCTGGGAATTCTTCATTAATTGTTTATGCAAATCCTTCATTTTCCCCGTATGAAATATGATTCCGTTCTCGTCCGCGCGATACATCATCATCCCGCGGACATGCGGAACATTGCCCTCAACGGTCGCAAGATGGCAAAGCGGATTATCATTCAAGAATTTCAGTATTTCCTGTTTATTCATGATATCTGTTCTCGCAAGGTTTACAAAAAAATCATATTTTATCAAGCGCCTGCTTCAAATCTGCAAGCAGGTCATCAATATCTTCCAATCCGAGTGCAATCCGTACAAGATTGTCTACAATGCCTATGTTTTGACGGAAATCCTCCGGATAGTCGAAGAATGACATCATGG